>NZ_JBLWTA010000001.1:0-509404 GCF_048270365.1 Celeribacter sp. | reverse complement strand
CGCCGCCCTCCATCTGGCGTAGCACGCCCATGATCTGCGCTTCAGTGAAACGTGTCTTCTTCATCGGAAGCTCCTCGTTCATCCTGCCGAGAAAATTCTACTTCCGCATCCACCTAAGATCGGGGGGGATTACCCGACCACGTTCGAACACGCCGGATGCGCCTTCAAGCAACGCCCGCTTCCAGGTGTGGATCATCGTCGGGTGAAACCCGAACCGGCTCGCCAGCTCGGCCACCGTCTGTTCTCCCTTCAGCGCTTCAAGCGCCACCTTCGCCTTAAACTCAGGCGAATGCTGCTTCCGTTTCGACATCATTCGACCATTGTCCTCGGACCAATGGCGGACAAGGTCTCATTCTCCTTCTCGTCGAAGATCAGCAGACAACAAATCGTAGCTTACGTCAGTGTCCGATTTTCTGGGGGTAGCTCAATTTGGCATGGTCCGTTCCCCGGAACGGGGCATCGCAAGGGGAATTGCTCGAAGACAGGCGTAAATGCAGGTGGAATAGCCTTGCGCGATAGGGATTCTGCCCCTAGAAGAGCGTCTGATTTATCAGGTCGCGGTCCAGCGGCCGGAAGAGACGTAAGAACGTAAAAAGGACGCCAAGATGCAGGTCACCGAGACCCTGAACGAAGGTCTGAAGCGCGGCTATCAGATCACCATCACCGCCGCTGAGCTTGACGAGAAAGTCAACACCAAGCTCAAGGAAGCCCAGCCCGAAGTCGAGATGAAGGGTTTCCGCAAAGGCAAAGTGCCGATGGCGCTCCTGAAAAAGCAATTCGGCCAGCGTATCCTTGGCGAAGCCATGCAGGAAGCTGTCGATGGCGCGATGAACGATCACTTCGAAGCCTCTGGCGACAAACCGGCGATGCAGCCGAATGTCACCATGGAAGGCGGCGAAGAGTGGAAAGAGGGCGACGATGTCGTCGTCACCATGTCCTACGAAGCCCTGCCGCAGATCCCGGAAGCCGATCTGTCGGGCGTGAAGCTCGAGAAGCTCGTTGTCAAAGCGGGCGAAGATGAGATCGCTGACGCTCTGAAAAACTTGGCTGCCACCGCGCAGAACTTTGAGGACAAAGACGGCGAGGCCGCCGATGGCGACCAAGTCGTGATCGACTTCCTCGGCAAAGTTGACGGCGAAGCTTTCGACGGCGGTGCCGCAGAAGACTACCCGCTGGTGCTGGGCTCCGGCTCCTTCATCCCGGGCTTCGAAGAGCAGCTCGTGGGCCTGAAAGCGGGCGACGAGAAGAACGTCGAAGTGAAATTCCCCGAGGAATACGGCGCAGAGAACCTGGCCGGCAAAGACGCCGTGTTCGAATGCAAAGTCAAAGCGGTCAAAGCCCCGGCTGATTCCGCCATCGACGACGAACTGGCGAAAAAATTTGGCGCCGAAGACCTCGCCTCTCTGAAAGGTCAGATCGCTGAACGCCTCGAGGCCGAATACGCCGGTGCCGCCCGCGCAGTGATGAAGCGTGGCCTGCTGGACCAGCTCGACGCAGTTGTGTCCTTCGACCTGCCGCCGTCCTTGGTGGAAGCCGAAGCCAACCAGATCGCGCACCAGCTGTGGCACGAGGAAAACCCGGACGTGCAAGGCCACGATCACCCGGAAATCGAAACCACTGAAGAGCACACCAAACTGGCCGAACGCCGCGTGCGCCTTGGCCTCCTGCTCGCCGACATCGGTCAGAAGCAAGAGATCCAGGTGACCGACGCCGAGTTCACCCAAGCGGTCATGATGCAGGCGCGTCAGTACCCGGGCCAGGAGCGTCAGTTCTTTGAATTCGTTCAGCAAAACCCGCAGATGCGTCAGCAGATTCAGGCCCCGCTGTTCGAAGACAAAGTGGTCGATTACATCGCCGAAAACGCTCAACTGACCGAGAAAGAAGTCTCGAAAGAAGAGCTGGAAAAAGCTGTCGAGAGCCTCGACGACGAATAACTGCCGAGGCGGCAGGGCCTGACCGGGTCTGCCGCACTACGGTCTCGCCAAAGAGCGAGGGACAGAGGGCCGCTTCGGAAACGAGGCGGCCTTTTTTATGTGGTTCAGGCAAAGAAAAAGGGGGCTCTGCCCCCTTGTTGTGCTCACCCGATATGTCCAGACAAAAGAAAGGGTTAGCTGCGCAACCCCGTCTCATACAGAAGCCCCTGTTTCTTGGCTTCGTAATAATACCCACGCGCGTACCAGCCCATGGCGCTGTCGATGTCGCCGCCGGAGACCATATAGGCGCCGCGCAGGTATTTGCCCGCGTATTCGAGGTTCACATTTGGGTCCAAAAGCTCTTCTGCCGAACCTCGGTGTCCCATGGTGCGGGCGGTTTGCGGCAGGATTTGCAGCAGGCCCCAATAGGGTCCGTTGCGCGCCCAGGGGCGGTGGGTGCTTTCGCGCACCGCCTGACGGTGGATCAGCTCGCGCGGAATCTCGTAGTGGTCGGCCCATTTGTTGATCAGCGCCCGCAGTTCCGGCGTCTCATTGGGGTAGAGCGGCGGATCGAAGGGGCGGTTGCGGGAAACTTCGGTTTTGTTGCCACAGGCGGCGAGGGCGAGGGCAGACAGAAGGAAGGTCCGGCGGGCGACTGCGGTCATGAGGAGCTCTTTGAAAATTCAACTGCGTTTATTGATCATGTTCACAGGTCTCTGCCAAGCTGTTGTGAGTCCACTCGGCAAAACCCCGCTGAGCACCTGCTGAAACGGCCAACTTGTGACGACTCGCTGAGCCGCGCAGCATGGGGAAGGGCGGGGGCCTTGGCCTCTCGTCGTCTTTGGGAGGGGAAAAGTCATGACAATATGCACAAAACTTGCCGCCGGTTTCGTCGCTTTATGCGGTGCCGCGGGGATGGCCGCGTCGAGACCTAGGATCTCGACGCGCGGTGGAAAAGTATAAGGACGTCGAAGTCGCGCTCGCTGAGGGCTATATCCTCGATCCATCAGGGCAATGTGTTCATGCGGCGACGGAAGGTCTCCCTGCAGAGTGGGGCGGGATGGGGGTGCATTATCTTCATCCGGGGATGCTTGTTCTGGCCCCGTCCGGTGATCGTGTCGATGGGATGGGGACGCATACGGATTTTATGAAACCGGCGATTTTGCTCTATGAGCCACAAGCGGATGGCACGATGGAACTGGTCGGGATCGAAAATCTGGTGTTTGAGGCAGCATGGAAAGCGGCTGGTCATGAGGAGGCGCCGATGATGAACGGGCGTATGTGGGACCATATGGCCGACAACCCTGAGACACCGGCGGATGAGGCGCATGGCTTCATGCCGCATTATGACCAGCACATTTGGCTGTTTCGTGAAAATCCGATGGGCGAGGCGATGCCTTTTAATCCGAATGTCACCTGTGATCATCATCAGATGTAGGTGAGGCCAAAGAAAAAGCCCCGCTGAGCGGGGCTTTTTGAATTTTGCGAGAGAAAGAAGATTACTCTTCTTCGGTCTCGGCAACTTCGGCCAGATCGTCGTCGTCGTCGGACGCGGCGGAGCCGATGTCGTCGAACAATTCAGCGATCTCGAATTCGGCCTGGGCTTCGGCTTCGGCGGCGAGCTCCTGAATGGATTTGCCTTCGGCTTGAAGTTCGGCTTCTTCGACGGAGCGAGCGACGTTCAGGATGATCGTGGCTTCGACTTCCGGGTGCAGGATGACGTGCAGCTCGTGCAGGCCAAGCTCTTTGATCGGGGCTTTCAGAGCGACCTGTTTGCGGTCGACGGAGAAGCCATTCTCGGTGGCGGCGTCTGCGGCGTCACGGGGCGTGACGGAACCGTAGAGAGCGCCAGCATCGGAGGCAGAGCGAATCACGACGAATTTCTGACCGTCGAGTTTCGCGGCCAGAGCTTCGGCCTCTTTCTTGGTCTCGAGGTTGCGGGCCTCGAGTTGCGCTTTTTGAGCTTCGAAAGCTTTGATGTTCGCTTCAGAGGCGCGCATCGCTTTTTCCTGCGGCAGCAGGAAGTTGCGGGCGTAGCCGTCTTTGACGGACACGACATCGCCCATTTGGCCGAGTTTGGCCACGCGTTCGAGAAGGATAACTTGCATGTGCTTACTCCTTACTTCACGGCGTAGGGCAGCAGGGCGAGGAAGCGAGCGCGTTTGATGGCACGGGCCAGCTCACGCTGTTTCTTCGCAGAGACTGCGGTGATGCGGGACGGGACGATTTTGCCGCGCTCTGAGATGTAGCGCTGCAGAAGACGGGTGTCTTTGTAATCGATCGCGGGAGCATTGTCGCCAGAGAACGGGCAGACTTTGCGGCGGCGGAAAAACGGTTTAGCGGCCATAGGTTAGGTCCTTTCCAAACAAGATTACTGGCGACGCGGACGGCGCTCTTCGCGGTCGTCACGTTTCTGCATTTGTACGGAGGGGCCTTCCTCGTGGGCGTCGACCTTGATGGTCAGGACGCGCATCACGTCGTCATGCAGACGCATCAGGCGTTCCATTTCCTGCACGGCTTCCGACGGGGCGTCGGTGCGCAGGTAGGCGTAGTGGCCCTTGCGGTTCTTGTTGATCTTGTAGGCCATCGTTTTGACACCCCAGTACTCGTGCTCGACGAGTTTCCCGCCGTTGTCGGCGAGGACGGTGCCAAAATGTTCGATGAGACCTTCGGCCTGCGCGTTGGACAGATCCTGACGCGCAATGAAGACATGCTCGTAAAGCGGCATGGGTGCTCCAGTTCATTTCAAGCGCATTTCATAGGACGGGCAATTCGGCCTTTCGCGGCCCGACCACGAGAGACTGCGCGGTTCATAAGTGTCTTGCGAAAGGATGTGCCCTTATACGCATTTCGGGCTTTGGTTCAAGGATAAACTCCGGCTTTCCAAGGCGGATGGGAACGGAGCTTTGATGGGCCGCAAAAAATCACCGTAAGCCGGTCACATTCCTGCCCACATTAACCAACATTACAACCTATGGATGAGAAGAATATAAGGATGAAGGCAATGAATCTGTCTTCGAAACTGCACCATGACGCGGGCGCGCACGCTCCGAAATTGCAAGACAAGGGTACGATTTTTCGGCGTGAGACAGCCTGGGGTTACAGCCTCTCGCAGCAGGACGGGCTTTGCACGATGCGGCCGCGTGCGGAGCTTGGCTTGCGTGTCTTGTCATTTCTGGCCTTTCTGGCGATGGCGGCTCTGTGGCTCTGGCCCGGGGCGAGTTTTGCGCTTGGGCTTTTGGGCATCAAGCTGGGGCTGACGGTGTTCCTTGGGGTCATGGGGCTGACCCTTGGCTATATGGCGGAGCGGGGCCTTCGTCGGGAGGTTCAGGTTGATCTGCAACGCAATCAGCTTCGGGTCGTTTGGCTGAATCGGCGTGACGAGACGCGGTTGCATACGGTGATCGGCTTTGACGAGATCGGATCGGTTTTCGTGCGCCGCGGCCCTGTGCCGGGGCGGGCGACGCATCTGGATGTGCGGTTTGGCACGCAAGGCGAGGTCGAGACGCTGTTTGAGGGCCGGGAAGAGGTGCTGCGGGAACTTTGGTATGATCTGAACTCGGATTTGCGGGACGAGGCTTCGGTGTCTGAGGGGCCTGTGATGCCTGCCACGGCCACTGAGGGGCGTCGCCGTCCTCTGTCGCGCAAGGCGACCATCAAAGCGCTTCCTCGCGCGCTGCGCTGATCTCGCGATCAATGCTTGTTGCGCTTTGTCGGTCTGTGGGCGCGGCGGGCAGAGTGACGTTGGGTCTCAGTCTGGCCCATGCTGGCCCCGGTCGGAGCCATGTCGGGCTTGCCGCCTGCGCGCGAGACCGTTAGACCCGTCTGCAACATTGAGACAGCTGGAGGGGCGAGCATGACGCGCGCATTCGTTTTCCCGGGGCAGGGCGCCCAAACCATCGGCATGGGCAAGGCTCTGGCCGAGGCCTATCCTGCGGCGAAAGCCGTGTTCGACGAGGTCGATGAGGCATTGGGCGAAAGCCTGTCCTCGCTGATCTGGGAGGGTGAGATCGAGACGCTGACGCTGACGCAAAACGCTCAGCCGGCTCTGATGGCGACCTCTTTGGCGGCGATGCGGGCGCTGGAGGCCGAAGGCTTTGCGGTGACGGATGCGGCGTTTGTGGCGGGGCACTCCCTTGGTGAATATTCCGCTTTGGCGGCGGCGGGCGCGATCTCTGTGGCGGACACCGCCCGGCTTTTGCGCACCCGTGGCGAAGCGATGCAAAAGGCTGTGCCGGTGGGCGTGGGCGCCATGGCGGCCTTGCTGGGGCTGGATTTCGCGACCGTGAAAGAGGTGGCGGAAGAGGCGGCGCAAGGCGAGGTGTGTCAGGCGGCGAATGACAACGATCCGGGCCAGGTTGTGGTCTCTGGTCATAAAGACGCCGTGGAGCGTGCCGTTGAGATCGCCAAGGAAAAAGGCGCGAAACGTGCGGTGCTTTTGCCGGTCTCTGCACCGTTCCACTGCGCGCTGATGGGGCCTGCGGCGGATGTGATGGCCGAGGCTTTGGACGATGTGGAGATTAACGTACCTGCCGTGCCTTTGGTGGCCAATGTGCGGGCCTCTGCCGTAACCGACCCGGCACTGATCCGGGCGTTGTTGGTCGAGCAGGTGACGGGGTCGGTGCGCTGGCGCGAATCTGTGGCCTATATGGCTGCCGAGGGCGTCACCGAGATGTGGGAAATCGGCGCGGGCAAGGCACTGTCCGGCATGGTGCGGCGGATTGAGAAATCCATCGCCTGCAGCGCCGCGGGCACGCCTGAAGACATCGCGAAACTCAAAGGGTAAGGGGCGCTGCCCCTCACCGCGCCGATGGGCGCGGTTCACCCCGGGATATTTATGGACAAAAGAAGCGGTAAGCTTCGGAGGAAATGGAAATGTTTGATCTGACTGGTAAAAATGCGCTGATCACGGGCGCGTCCGGCGGCATCGGTGGTGCGATTGCCAAGGCGCTTTATGACGCGGGCGCAACCGTGGCACTGTCCGGCACGCGGGTGGAGCCTTTGGAGGCGCTGGCGGCGGAGCTGGGGGAGCGTGCGCATGTGCTGCCATGCAACCTGTCCGACAAGGAAGCCGTCGAGGCGCTGCCGAAGCAGGCCGCTGAAGTGATGGGCTCGGTCGATATTCTGGTGAACAACGCGGGTATCACGCGCGACAACCTGTTCATGCGGATGTCGGATGACGAGTGGGAGAGCGTGTTGAACGTGAACCTGACCTCGACGATGCGGCTCTGCAAAGGCGTGCTGCGCGGGATGATGAAGGCACGTTGGGGCCGGATCGTGAATATTTCCTCGATCGTCGGTGCGACCGGCAATCCGGGGCAGGGCAACTATGCTGCCTCGAAAGCGGGCATGGTCGGCATGTCGAAATCGCTGGCCTATGAGGTGGCGACGCGCGGCATCACGGTGAACTGCGTGGCGCCGGGGTTCATTGCGACGGCGATGACCGATAAGCTGACGGACGATCAGAAAGACAAGATCAACGCCCAGATCCCGAGTGCGCGCATGGGCACGCCGGAAGAGATCGCGGCGGCTGTGCTGTATCTGGCCTCGCAAGAGGCGGGCTATACCACCGGCACGACGCTGCATGTCAATGGCGGGATGGCTATGCTCTAAGCGCATAAGACCTTTCTGGACGTGGCGTCACAAAACATTTGCCACCGGGAAGGATTGTGCTATGAGCAGCGCAGATTGAGCACGGGCGATTTCACGCCGGTGTGCATGTGGGCGTTCAGGGTTGAAACCAACTCGTGGCGCATGCATGTAGAAAGAGTGGTCCGAGCGGCCAAAGCTGAAAGCGGGCAACGGGCCCCAAACTGTGAGGAAAGAACATGAGCGACATCGCAGATCGCGTGAAAAAGATCGTTGTCGAGCACCTCGACGTTGAAGAAGACAAAGTGACGGAAACCGCGTCCTTCATCGACGATCTGGGCGCAGACAGCCTCGACACCGTTGAGCTGGTCATGGCATTCGAAGAAGAGTTCGGCATCGAGATCCCGGACGACGCAGCCGAGACCATCCAGACCTTCGGCGACGCGGTGAAGTTCATCACCGAAGCTTCCTGATCCGACCCTTTTGGGATTTTGGCGCCCGAACGGGGCCCGATCAGAGACAGAATTTGAAACGGCGCGGTCCTTCGGACGGCGCCGTTTTCTTTTGGCCGTTATTTGCCTGTCAGGCGGCAGCTTCGGGCGGCTCTTGCTTGGCCGTTTCACTGTTTTCTCGATCCGGATTATCCGGCTCAAATGCCTCTTCGTCGGAGGGTTCAGCGTCTTGGTGCGAGGCGGGTTTGAAGCCGTCGGGGGCATAGGATGAAAGCGGGATGTCTAGACCCATTTGACGCGCCTCTTCGCGTTCGGCGGCAATTTGCGCCGCATAGGGGCCCAGGAGCGAGCGCATTTCCAACTCGGACAGGCTGTGGTCAAATTTCACGCCGACAAAGTGATTGTTGCGCCAGATTACCTTTGCTTTGCGCTCCACCGGGCCGCAAGTGAGTTTGATCTTCTGGCGAATGGGCAGGTTGAGATTGGTTTCGATTTTCGCGCCGATCTGGCTGATGTCGAGATATTCGCCGATGACGGGCACGATTCCATCAAAAATGATCACCGGAAGGGTGCAAGGATAGCGGATGGCACGGCGTTGCACGATGCCGTAGCGCATCCAGACCCAAGAGGTGATGGCGGTGATAAAGGTAAAAATTCCCAAAGCGAAGGCGACGTTGCCCGAGGGGCTGAGCGCGACGGTGGATTTGTCCTGAGCCGGGGTGGGATGAGGGCGGAATTCGTCGAAATTCGTCGGATCGACGGGCTCGGGCGTGTGTTTCGCCTCCTCTTCCGGGGTGAGCAGGGAGATCATTTCTTCGACGCCACCGGTCAGACGCGCCAGAAAACTTTGTTCGTCTTCTTCTGTAGCGTTGAGGTGGTCGGGGGCATCGGGGTCGCAAGGTACGGCGGTGAGGTAGCGTTCGAGATTGCTGGCCTGGGTGCCAAAACGCGGATCCGAACCATAGCGTTCGGCCATTTTCGGCCAATTTCCGGTATGCAAATCAAGGAGATGGCGTCGCGACGAGATATAGTCCATCAGCGCTTTTTCATTCTGGCCCAAATCGGCCTCGCGGATTTGTTTCAAAAGCCGGTCACGGTCGTAGCGCTCCATTTCGGTGCGAAATTGTCGGGCGGCTTCGTGTTCGGAGGCACTGCCAAGGGCGGCGACGTAGGAATTGGCGCTGTCATTGAGCGAGGTGAGCCAGTCTTCGAGCCCGCAGGACGGATCGGCCCGGGCCATGTTCGGAAGGGCCACGCAAAGCGCACTGACCAGTGCCGCAAAGCAGAGGCGCAGGATGCCGAACAGGGGGAGGTAACGCGGTGGCATTGGTCTTTCAGTCGGTTGCAGGTCCCCCTTGATACGCCGCCAAGCCTCAATATCTGGTTACCATCCGCCGAATTGGTGGCAAAGCTCGTCTCGGACTTCCATCGCCGGGCGGAGCCGTGTAAGAAAACGCAGACGAAAAATGAGGGGGCACGGATGCGCCGAGTAGTTGTCACTGGACTTGGAATGGTTTCGCCGCTGGCTTGCGGTGTGGAGGAAACATGGGCGCGTCTTCTGGACGGCCAATCGGCGGCTGGCACGATCCAGCGGTTCGACGCGAGCCATTTGGCGACCGATTACGCCTGTGAGGTGAAATTCGGCGACGGGACCGACGGGACGTTCAATCCCGAGGACTGGATGTCGAACAAAGAGCGCAAGAAGGTGGATGATTTCATCCTCTTCGGTGTCGCGGCTGCGGAACAGGCGCTGACCGATGCGAATTGGAAGCCCGAAGGCGAGGAAGACCGTCTGCGCACGGGTGTGTTGATCGGTTCCGGCATCGGTGGCCTGTCGTCCATTGCGGATGCGGCGGTGCTTTTGAAAGAAAAAGGTCCGCGGCGGATTTCTCCGTTCTTTATTCCGGGCTCTCTGATCAACCTGATTTCCGGTCAGGTGTCGATCCGTTACGGCTTTAAAGGCCCGAACCACGCGGTTGTGACGGCTTGCTCGACGGGGGCACACGCGATTGGCGACGCCTCGCGTCTCATTGGCTATGGCGATGCCGACGTGATGGTCGCGGGCGGTGCGGAAGCGGCGATTTGCGAGTTGGGCATTGCGGGCTTTAACGCCTGTAAGGCCTTGTCGACAAAGCGTAAAGACGATCCGAGCCACGCCTCGCGCCCCTATGATGACGACCGCGACGGGTTCGTCATGGGTGAGGGCGCTGGTGTTGTGGTGCTCGAAGAATACGAACACGCCAAAGCGCGCGGGGCGAAGATTTACGCCGAGGTCGTGGGCTATGGCCTGTCGGGTGACGCCTATCACATCACCGCGCCGTCTGAGGATGGCGACGGCGGCTATCGCGCGATGCAGGCCGCTCTGGCCCGCGCCGGGATTGAACCGTCTGACATCGACTACATCAACGCGCATGGCACCTCGACCATGGCCGACACGATCGAATTGGCCGCTGTTGAGCGCCTGTTGGGCGATGCGGCGCCGAAAGCCACGATGTCGTCGACGAAATCCTCCATCGGCCACCTTTTGGGGGCTGCTGGTGCGGTCGAGGCGATCTTCTGCGTGCTGGCGATCCGCGATCAGGTGGCTCCGCCGACGATCAATCTCGATAATCCGGCAGTAGAGCCCAAACTCGATCTGGCGCCCAATGCCAAACGCGAGCGCGAGATCAATGTGGCGCTGTCGAATTCCTTCGGCTTTGGCGGCACCAACGCCTCTCTGGTTCTGAAAAAGGTGGACGGCTGAGATGTGGCGATCCATCGCCTCCAACGCGCTGACTCTCTTCATCGTCGCCCTCGTCGCATTGGCGGGGGCGGTGGCTTGGGGCAAGCGCGAATTTATTGCACAAGGCCCGCTTGATCAGGCGATCTGTCTGCGCGTGCCGTCGGGGTCGACCATGCGACGCGTGTCGGAGAATCTGGCCGATCAAGGTGCGATTTCCAGCCCGCATATTTTTCGCATCGGGTCCGATTATACCGAGAAATCTCAAGAGCTTAAGGCCGGGTCTTTCCTTGTTGAAGAAGGCGCCTCCATGGCGGAGATCATTGATCAGATCACCCGTGGCGGGGCGTCGACCTGTGGCACCGAAGTGGTCTACCGCATCGGTGTGAACCGCGCCGAAATTCAGGTGCGTGAGCTGGATCCGCAGACCGGCAGCTATGTCGAGACCGCGGAATTCGAACCCATCGCGGAGAGTGACGAGGTTCAGGAAATTCCTGCAGAATACACCAAGGTACGCTCCGAAGCCGACACCCGCTATCGCGTTTTGGTGGCCGAGGGCACGACCGTGTGGCGCGTCGTCGAAAGTCTCAAGGCGGCGGATTTCATGACCGGTTCTGTCGAGACGAATGAGATGCCCGCAGAGGGCATGTTGGCGCCCGACAGCTATGAGGTGCGCGAAGGTTCCGATGTGGACGACCTGATCGCCCGCATGGAAGCGGCGCAGCAGCAGCGGATCGACACGGTCTGGGCGACGCGGGTCGAGGGCCTGCCGCTTGAGACGCCGGAAGAGATGCTGATCATGGCCTCGATCATCGAGAAGGAAACCGGCCTGGCCGAAGAGCGCCGTCAGGTGGCTTCTGTGTTCGAGAACCGTCTGCGTCGCGGCATGCGGCTTCAGACGGACCCGACGGTGATTTACGGCGTGACCAATGGCGTCGGTGTCTTGGGGCGCGGGCTTCGTCAGTCTGAGCTGCAATCCAATAGCCCCTACAACACCTATGTGATTGAGGGCATGCCGCCGGGACCGATTGCCAACCCCGGGCTTGAGGCGATGCAAGCGGCGGTGAACCCGGATGAGACGCCTTATTTGTTCTTTGTGGCCGATGGCACGGGCGGGCATGCCTTTGCCGAGACCTTGGTGGAGCATAACGCCAATGTCGCCAAATGGCGCGAGATCGAAGCGGAACGCGCAAGCCAGTAAGGCATTGATATGATACGAAAAGGGCGCGGCGAGGCTGCGCCCTTTTTCTTTTTTTGAGGACGAGACGATGGACACCATTGCCATTATCGCGATGACGCTTTTGATGGCGGGGGTGTTGAGCTGGCCGCGACTGGCCGGTGCGCGCCTTTGGAAGGCGACGATGACACCGCTGGCCTCCATCATCGGGTCGGGCTTTCTGGTTTTGGGACCCATTCTGGCGCAGGCTTACGGGGCGTGGACACCGCTGGCGATGGCGTTTTTGTGCCTCTTGGCCTATGCGATCGGGACTGCGGTGCGGTTCAACATCGCGGCTTTGGAAGCGCACGGCCATGACGCGCTGAGCGGTCGGCTAGAGCGTCTGGCCTCTTGGGTGTTGTCCTTCGCCTATGTGATTTCGGTCGCT
Organism: Celeribacter sp.; assembly: GCF_048270365.1. Lineage (NCBI taxonomy): Bacteria > Pseudomonadati > Pseudomonadota > Alphaproteobacteria > Rhodobacterales > Roseobacteraceae > Celeribacter > Celeribacter sp. Next base: position 497,127 of record NZ_JBLWTA010000001.1, on the reverse strand, counting down.
TATTATCTCAACCTTCTGGGCGCCTTTGCCGTCAGCCTCACGCCTTGGGACACGGAGATTGCGGCACGTCTGGTGACCAGCGCGGTGTTTGGCGTGATCCTGATCACCGGCTGGACCAAGGGGTTTTCGGCGCTGGAACGGATGGAACAGGTCTCTGTCGGGCTGAAACTGGCGATCATTGCCGGCCTCCTGATGGGACTGGCGTGGTTTTTTGCAGATAAAGCCAGCGCAGAGGCCTTGATCGTGACGCACGCGAGCCTGACGGGCTGGCCTGCGTTGAGCCTATTGTTTGGCCTCGTGGTCACGGTGCAAGGCTTTGAAACCTCGCGCTATCTGGGGGAAGAGTACGACGCCAAGACCCGCATCCGCTCGATGCGGATCGCGCAATGGGTCTCGACGGCGATCTACATGATCTACGTGCTGCTCATGGCCTATGTGTTTCGCCCGGATCAGATCGAAACCTCGGAAACAGCGATCATCGACATGATGCGGATTGTCGCCCCCGTGCTGCCGATGATGCTGGTGATCGCGGCCCTTGCTGCGCAATTCTCGGCGGCTGTCGCGGACACTTCCGGTGCGGGCGGGCTTGTCGAGGAACTGACCAAGGACCGCGTGCCGGTGAAGATCGGCTATGCCGGGCTGGTCGCCTTGGGCCTCCTGATCACTTGGGGCCTCGACGTGTTCCAGATCATCTCATGGGCGTCGAAGGCCTTTGCGGCCTATTACACGGTGCAGGGTGCCATTGCCGTGGTGCTGGCGCGCCGTGCTGGCAAATCAGCCATGCATATCGCCTTTTTTGTCGCTGTGACCCTAATCTCGGCCGTGGTGACGCTGTTCGGTACAGCCGTCGAATAGGTTTCCTTTGTGGGAAAAATACTCCCGCCGGAGGCGCTACAGCAGGCCCTCGGTTTGAATATGCACCACGGCCCCGCAATGTTTGCAGTGGGTCGCATCGGCGTCATGCAACATGAGCCCGCAGCTTTCGCATTCGTACCGCACTTTGGTGGGGCGAAAGAGCACTTGGGCGAGGCGCAGGAACAGTGTGACACCAAAGAACATCACCGCGATGGAGACCAGCCGGCCGGTGGTGCCGGGCAGGGTGATGTCGCCGAAACCGGTGGTGGTGAGTGTTGTCACGGTGAAATAGAGCGCATCCGCGTAGTTGCGGATGTGCTCGTTGTGGCCGTGTTCCAACGCGTAGATCAGCCCGGTGGTGACGAAGATAAAGACCAAAAGGTTGATCGCAGCGACGATGACCTCTTCGTGTTTGCGGAAGAGTTTGAAGTCCTGCCGGAGCCGGTTCATCAGCTGATAGGTGTGTAAGAGCCTGAGCGTGCGCAGGATGCGCAGGAAGCCGAGACCCTCGCCCGCGAGCGGCGCCAGAAAGGAGACCATGGCGATGACATCGGCGATGGTCGCGGGCCGGGTGAGGTAATGGAGCTTGCGGTCCGAGACGTAGACCCGCGCGGAGAAGTCGAGAAGGATCAGAAAGCCGAACACCAGATCGGTGATCTCGATCCAGAGCGGGTGCGGGAAGAAGGAGGTGACGATAACAAAGAGGATCGTGATCAGGTCGAAGGCGAGAAGCGCGTAGCGAAAGACATGCGCGCGGTCGGAGTTGCCCTCGTAGAGCGCGTGGAGCTTGGCGTGAAAGGCGCTGGCCATAGCGGTTCCTTATCCCTTTTCTCTTTGGTGATGCGCAAAATTCACCGTGATTTCAAGTGTGAAGAGTTGAGCGCCTTTGGTGGCAAAAAGGTTAACGGACCGTGACACCGTCTTCGCGCACGCAGGCTTTAACCAATTTTACGGGTTTTGCCGCAGGGTGGTCTGGCTGGAAAGCGTGGGGGATGAGGCGAAAGGGACCTGAGGGGGTCCTGGACGGGTCATCAAAGTGCTGAGGGGCACCGAAAAACCTCGCGTTTCTCGTGCGGAGAACACTCAAGCATGAGAGGCGAAGACAATGAAAGTGACTTCATCTGTGGGGGATGAACACGGGTTGGACAATCTGGTGAAGATTGCCGACCAGAGCGTGCTCCGGGCGATCGGGGCCGTCAACGAGGCCATCATCGGGGTAGAGGCCGGAGATCCGGAGGCGGCGAAAGACATCGCCAAATATATGGCGGATCTCAACAAGGCGCTGAACACCTCATTCGACGAAAGGAAACGTCTCGATGAGCACAAACGCAAAAGCGGAGAGCTCGGCGGCGGAGAGATCGACTTCGACGCCGCCAAATCTGAGATCCTTGATCGGCTGGCTCGCCTCAGAGCCACCAGAGACACAGCGTGAGTTTCTGGACTCGATTGGAGAGGGGGCGCTTATGGCGCTCCCTTACCTATTCGAGGCTTGGGCGCTGGATCATCAACTGCCGCCAGAGGGCGATTGGCGCACATGGGTGATCATGGGCGGGCGCGGCGCGGGCAAGACGCGGGCAGGCTCCGAATGGGTGCGGTCGATGGTCGAGGGCAGCCGGGCGACGCAAAGAGGCCGCGCGAAACGTGTGGCTTTGATCGGCGAGACCTATGATCAGGCGCGCGAGGTGATGGTGTTTGGCGACAGTGGCATTCTGGCCTGTTCGCCGCCCGATAGACGCCCGACATGGGTGGCGACGCGGCGGACGCTGATTTGGCCCAACGGCGCGGAGGCCACCGTGTTTTCCGGTAATGATCCTGAGGCTCTGAGGGGGCCGCAATTCGACGCGGCCTGGGTCGATGAGCTGGCGAAGTGGCGCAAGCCGCAGGAGGCCTGGGATATGCTGCAATTTGGGCTTCGGCTTGGGGATGATCCGCGTGCGGTGGTGACGACCACGCCGCGCAATGTGGCGATTTTGAAATCTTTGTTGGAGCGCAGTTCCACCGTGATGACCCACGCGCCGACCGAGGCGAACGCGGCCAATCTGGCGGCGTCGTTCCTCGAAGAGGTGAAGACGCGCTACGCCGGCACGCGTCTGGGGCGGCAGGAGTTGGACGGTGTGCTTTTGGATGAGGAAGAGGGCGCGCTGTGGTCTCTGACACGGATTGAGGCCTCGCGGGTACAAGAGGTGCCGGAGCTGGATCGCATCGTCGTGGCTGTGGACCCGCCGGTGACGGGGCACAAGGGCTCGGACGAATGCGGGATTGTTGTCGTTGGCGCGGTGACCAAGGGCGATCCGAAAGACTGGTGCGCTTATGTGTTGGAGGACGCGACTGTGTCGGCCTCTTCGCCCACTGTTTGGGCCGAGGCGGCGATCAACGCGCTGACGACCTGGGACGCGGATAAGATCGTGGCGGAGGTGAACCAAGGCGGTGATTTGGTGGAGACCGTGATCCGACAGATCGACCCGCTGGTGCCTTATAAATCTGTGCGCGCGACACGCGGCAAGGCGGCGCGGGCGGAGCCGGTGGCGGCGCTCTACGATCAAGGACGGGTGGTACACACGCGCGGGCTTGGCGATCTGGAGGATCAGATGATCAAGATGACGGCGCAGGGGTTTCAGGCCTCTGGATCACCGGACAGGTTGGATGCGCTTGTGTGGGCGGTGCATGAGTTGATGATCCTGCCCAATCCCGGACGGCCCCGGATCAGGACTTTGGGGTAAATTCCAAGAGATAAGATCAGACCTCGCCTTTGGGCGCATACAGATATATTTGATGTTTAGGCTCCGCAGAGTTTTGCGGAGCTTATGCCTTTTTAAGAATGAAATATTCTTTATATTTTGAGCAAGCTTTACCTATGCTATTGGATGCCTTCATGCCTAGTTTGAAAGAATTTGTAGATGCTCTCCAAGCAGGGTGGTTTCCAGCTCTGGCAGCATTTGTTGGTTGCTCAATCATTGTAGCTGGTGATTATTTCCAGCTCCCTTACCTAGATGCAACTCCTGATCTGATCTTAACAGTCGCAGTTGTGATCGGTGTCTTTTCTTTCAGTATTCTTGTCGCAAACATTGTTTACCTCCCAATGATATTTTGGAAGAAGTTTCAGAGGCACAAGCACAGAAAAGAAATTCGAAAAAAACTTGTGCAAGCGGTTGAAACTGCACCAGACGAAGAAAAGGCAATTCTCGCTTATCTGGTGTCTTCTGGTCGTAAAGCATTTACGGCTGAATTTGATCATAAGAAATTATCACCTCTGGTTTCAAAGGGAATAATCATGAAACTTGGTGGAACCAATAGCGAATTGGAATGGCCATATATGGTTCGGCAAGACGTTTGGGATTACCTGTTGGAAAACAGGGAAAGCTATAGCATCGAAATCCCCGATAATGCGCCTGACCCATTCCATTGGAGAAACGGTGGTTGGTAACTTTTTCGAATATATTTTCGAGAAACGATACAACTAACAATATTCTCTTCAGGTTCCGAAAACTTACAAAATAGGTAAGTGAAGAGGTGATATGGCCGTATTTCTGTAAGCCATAGTATTCGTACAAGATTGATTGTGTCAGCGAGCTTCAAGCGATTTTTAGTGCGGAGCCTGCCGGATCGTTTTGGTGTGTCGGGGTGTCATTTCTGCCCCTGTCACGAAGAAGTCCCGTGGGTCAATGGCACGGATGACCCATGTCGGCCAGAACTTGCGCAGAAGCATCGCTGTTAAATTCTTTCTCTGAAATCGTTGAAACGAGTGAACGCGATTGTCGTCTTGGCGACAAGAGGAATCTCAAATCCCCTTATAATTTTCATAAAAACAAAGGCTTGATGGGTGTTGCGTGTGGTGTGGACCACCGAACGGCCTGCTCAGAACTTCTTACTTCCTCTCCCTTAGAACTGCTTTCACCGACGGCGCGGATGTCTCCTTGAGAAGCCAGCCGAAGGTGCGGCGCCGGGCGGGTGCGGGCTGGACGCGGGCAAGATGACGCCGGTCCCCCGCTCGGAGGCCCGGGATTTGAGATGCGGTTTGAGACGCAGTTTGAGACAGGCGGCCCGAGAGGCTGGCCGGAAGATGAGGAGAGACACGGATATGGTGTTTGACTTTCTGAAGCGGGGCAATGTCGAGATGCCCGAAACGAAAGCCTCGGCGACCGGTCCGGTCGTGGCGGCGGTCTCGGGGACGGGTCGTGTGGCCTGGAGCCCGCGCGACACGGTCACGCTGACCCGTGTGGGTTTTGTCGGCAACCCGGTGGGCTTTCGTGCGGTCAAGCTGATCGCGGAGGCGGCGTCTGCCCTGCCGCTGATCTTGCAAAACCGTGAGGTGCGGTTTGACGATCACCCGCTGTTGAAAGTGATTTCCCGTCCGAACTCGGCCCAGGGCCGTGCGGAATTGTTCGAAGCGCTTTATGCGCAGTTCCTTTTGTCCGGCAACGGCTATCTCGAGGCCGTGGGCGATTGGGGGCAGGCGCCTCATGAGCTTCATGTGCTGCGTTCGGATCGCATGAATCTGGTGCCCGGCGCGGATGGTTGGCCGGTGGCCTATGAATATGCGGTGGGCGGGCGCAAGCATCGCTTTGACGTGATCGAAGGCCATTCCCCGATTTGCCACATCAAGGCGTTTCACCCCTCTGACGACCATTACGGCTTGTCCCCGATCCAGGCGGCAGCGACGGCGATTGACGTGCACAATGCGGCGTCGCGCTGGTCGAAATCCTTGCTGGACAATGCGGCGCGGCCCTCGGGGGCGATTGTCTACAAGGGCGCGGATGGCGCGGCCTCGATGAGCGCGGATCAGTACGATCGCCTGCTGTCCGAGATGGAGAGCCATCATCAGGGCGCGCGCAATGCGGGGCGGCCGATGTTACTCGAAGGGGGGCTGGATTGGAAGCCGATGGGCTTTAGCCCCTCCGACATGGAGTTCCAGAAGACGAAAGAGGCGGCGGGGCGTGAGATTGCCTTGGCCTTTGGCGTGCCGCCGATGCTTTTGGGCATTCCGGGCGACATGACCTACTCGAATTATCAGGAAGCGAACCGGGCGTTTTATCGCCTGACGGTGCTGCCGATGGTGTCAAAAGTGACAGCGGCGATTGGACATTGGCTCTCTGAGATGACCGGCGAGATGCTGGAGCTGAAGCCCGATCTCGATCAGGTGCCGGCGCTGTCGAGCGAGCGCGATGCGCAATGGAACCGGATCGCGGGCGCGGATTTCCTCACCGATGACGAGAAGCGGATGATGCTTGGCCTGCCGCCTTTGACCCCTCCCGAAATGGAGGAGGAAGAGGTGCCCGAAGATGAGATCGCCGAAGAGATCGTCGAGGAGATCATCGAGGACGAGCCGGAATTTCCCTTTGAGGAAGAGACTTCTGAAGAGGATGCGGATGCCGAGGAAGGGAACTGAGATGCAGAAAGAGTTCTACAGTGATCTGGAGCGTGGTCTTGAGCACAAATTTGCCCGCCTGGGCGAGGATATGACCGTCAAGGAAACCACGGAAAACGGTGTGAAGATTGAGGGTTACGCCTCGCTCTTCGGGCATCGCGACACCGGCGGCGACATGGTGATGAAAGGCGCTTATGCCAAGTCCCTGGCGGCGCTGAAGGCCAAGGGGCGTTCGGTCAAGATGCTGTGGCAGCACGATCCGGCGCAGCCCATCGGGATCTGGGACGAGGTGCGCGAGGACGCGCGCGGTCTCTATGTCAAAGGACGTTTGCTGACCGACCTGCAAAAGGGTCGCGAGGCGGTGGCACTCATCGAAGCGGGGGCGATTGACGGGCTGTCGATCGGCTACCGCACGGTGAAGGCCCAAAAGGATACGAAAGGCACGCGCCTTTTGTCTGAGCTGGAGCTTTGGGAGGTGTCTTTGGTCACATTCCCGATGCTGCCGGAAGCGCGGCTGAATGCGGAGGCGAAGGGCGCGGATGCGCTCATGGCCGAGGCGATGCTGCGTGATCTCGCGGACGCTTTGAACGGCGCTCGCAAGCTGCTGGCCGGAGGTGGCTTCAGAGATGACTGAGGCCAGCGCATTCACCCGCGAAACCCAACATCAGGACAAAGGAATGTTTGGATGAGCAAACCCGAAAGAGTGGCCCGACAGTCGGGACTGGCCCCAAATCTGGCCCCAAATCTGACCCGTGAGGTGAAGACCGCGCTGGCCGGTTTTATGAGTGATCTCAACGACTTTCAGACCGAAATCAAATCGAAACTTCAAAAGCAGGAAGAGCGACTGACTATGCTTGATCGTAAATCTCACACTTATGGCCGTCCGGCCCTGTCCGCAACACAAGAGGTGGATATGTCCCACAAATCGGCGTTCACCACCTATGTGCGCAATGGCGATGACGATGCGCTGCGCGGTCTTGCGCTGGAAGGCAAATCCATGTCCACCGCCGTGAATGGCGATGGCGGTTACCTTGTCGATCCGCAGACCTCTGACGTGATCAAATCGGTGCTGAAATCCACCGCCTCGATCCGCTCGATCGCCAATGTCGTCAATGTCGAAGCGACCTCTTACGACGTGCTGATCGATACGACCGACCTTGGCTCCGGCTGGGCCACCGAGACCGGCACCCTGTCCGAGACCGCGACGCCGACCATCGACCGCATCTCGATCCCGCTCTACGAGCTTTCCGCCCTGCCGAAAGCCTCGCAACGTCTGCTGGACGACAGCGCGTTCGACATCGAGGGCTGGCTGGCGGGCCGTATCGCCGACAAGTTCGTCTCTGCCGAAGCCTCCGCCTTTATCAATGGCGACGGTGTCGACAAGCCGACCGGCATTCTGAACCACACCCAAGTGGCCAACGACAGCTGGGCCTGGGGCGCGCTGGGCTATGTCGCGACCGGCACCGACGGTGCGTTTGATGGCACCAACCCGGCGGATGCCATCGTTGAACTGGTCTACGCGCTGGGCGCGCAGTACCGCGCCAACGGCACCTTCGTGATGAACTCGAAAACCGCAGGTCAGGTGCGCAAGCTCAAGGATGCGGATGGCCGTTTCCTCTGGTCCGATGGTCTGGCCGCTGGCGAGCCGGCCCGTTTGATGGGCTATCCGGTTCTGATCGCCGAAGATATGCCGGACATCGCGTCTGACGCGGCGGCCATCGCATTCGGTGACTTCCATGCAGGTTACACCGTCGCAGAACGCCCGGACGTGCGCATCCTGCGCGACCCGTTCTCCGCGAAACCGCATGTTCTCTTCTATGCGACCAAGCGCGTGGGTGGCGATGTGTCCGACTTCGCAGCGATCAAACTTCTGAAGTTCGGCGTCTCCTAAGACACCCTGACTGACTATGCCCTTGTCCGGGAACGGACAGGGGCGGCGGATGCGCGGTCCAATTCACCCGTGTTGTCTAGCAGCTCCCCCTCCGTCCGAGCAGCAAGGGGGGTCGCGCGTCCGTTCATACGAAACAAGGGGGCCCGGATACGGAGTTGTACCATGATGTTGATGGAGCAGACCCAGGTGGCCACGGCGTCGCTGCCGGTCGCTGAATTCAGGGACCATATGAGACTTGGCACCGGGTTTGACGACGACGGGGTTCAGGATGGGGTTCTTGAGACGTTTTTGCGCGCTGCCATGGCAGCGGTCGAAGCGCGGACCAACAAGGTCCTGATCTCTCGCGATTTTCTTTACACCGTGACGGCTTGGCGCGATCTGAGTGCGCAGGTTTTCCCGGTGGCCCCGGTGACGGCAATCGGCAGTTTCATCATTGTTGACCGTCTGGGTGCTGAGACCACGGTGGACACGGCGAAATACATGCTGGAGCCGGATATGCACCGTCCGCGTCTGGTGTCCACGGGGTTCGTGTTGCCGCAGATCCCGGTCGCGGGTCAGGCCAAGATTGCCTTTACCGCAGGGATGGCGGATGTCTGGGGCGGATTGCCCGCAGATCTGGCGCAAGCGGTGTTTCTTTTGGCCGCTCATTATTACGAGCACCGTCACGAGACGGCGGTGGGCGAGGCGACAATGCCTTTCGGTGTCAGCACGCTGTTGGAGCGCTACCGCAACCTGCGTCTCTTCGGAGGGCGGAACTGATGGCAGCCGTGGTTCATCTCAATCGCAAGCTTGTGCTGGAGGAGGCCGTGAGGGTCTCTGACGGCGCAGGTGGCTATGTCGAAACATGGACGCAGCTCGGCACGCTTTGGGCGGCGATCCAGACGGGGACCGGTTCGGAGACCTCGGAGGACTTTCTGACCGTGTCGCGTGTGGCGATGAAGATCATCGTGCGCGGCGCCCCGGTGGGATCGAAGCGGCGTCCGAAACCGGATCAACGTTTTGTCGAAGGCGGACGGATTTTCGTGATCCTCGCCGTGACCGAAACCGATGCGCTGGGTCACTACCTGACCTGCACCGCGCGTGAGGAGGTGGCGTCATGAGCTATGGGGTAGCCGCTGCGCTTCAGACGGCGATTTATCAGGCCTTGGTCGCGGACGCGACGCTGGCCGGGCTTGTGGGCACGGCGATTTACGACGCGGCACCCACGGGGACCTTGCCCTCGCTCTACGTGAGCCTCGGGCCGGAGGATGTCTCGGATGCGTCCGACAAGACGGGCGCAGGGGCACGTCACGATTTCACCATATCGGTGGTGTCGGACACGGCGGGGTTCCTGACGGCCAAACAGGTGGCCACGGCCATTTCCGACGTGCTGGTGGATGCCGATCTGGCGCTCAGCCGCGGCAGGCTCGTCGGGCTCTATTTCGTGTCGGCCAAGGCCCGGCGCGTTCAGGACAGCGATGTGCGCAGGATCGATATGAAGTTCCGCGCGCGCGTCGAAGACAACTGATTTCTCAAGACGGAGTAAATGACATGGCTGCCCAAAACGGCAAAGACCTCTTGATCAAGCTGGACATGACCGGGTCCGGCACATTCGAAACCATCGCGGGGCTGCGCGCCACGCGGATCTCCTTCAACGCGGAAAGCGTCGATGTGACCTCGCTGGAAAGCTCCGGCGGCTGGCGCGAGCTTTTGGGTGGGGCGGGCGTGAAAAGCGCGACCATTTCTGGCTCCGGCGTCTTCAAAGATGCGGCCACGGACGAGCGTGCGCGTCAGATTTTCTTTGACGGCGAAGTGTTGGATTTCCAGGTGATCATCCCGGATTTCGGCACCGTCCAAGGCGCTTTCATGCTGACCTCGATCGACTATGCGGGCTCCTACAATGGCGAGGCCACGTACGAGCTGTCGATGGCGTCCGCCGGTGCGCTCAGCTTCGTGGCGGCATAAGCTATGGCGAACCCCTTCCAAGGCGAGGTGGCGCTCACGATGAATGGCGAGCGCCACGTGCTCAAGCTGACGCTTGGGGCGCTGGCCGAACTTGAGGCCGGTCTGGAGACGGACACGCTTGTCGCGCTGGTTGAGCGTTTCGAGGGCGGCAAGTTTTCCTCCGCAGATGTGCTGCGCATTGTCGTGGCGGGTCTCAGAGGCGGCGGCTGGAAGGGCGGCTATGACGACATCCTGACGGCAGAGATTGCGGGCGGACCTCTTGAGGCGGCTCGCGTCGGGGCGGAACTGATTTCGCGTGCCTTCACGGTGCCGGGATGAGGACCGGGATGAGAGGTGCCGCATGGGAATGATGACGACAGAGGGCTTTGACTGGCCCGCGCTCATGCGGATCGGGATGAAGGGATTGGGGCTGAAACCCCATGAATTCTGGGCGCTGACGCCGGCGGAATTCCTGATCCTGACCGGGGCGGGAAGCGGTTCGGCGCCGATGGGACGCGCGCGGCTCGATGAGCTGAGCAAGGCCTATCCGGACGCGAGTTCAGGCGTAACACAAGGGTAAGACGATGGCTGACGAGATCAACGGCACGGATATCAACGGGCTCGACACGTTTGAAGACAAGGTCGAGCAGATGGAAAGCGCCATCGGCGGCGCGGAGGCCATGGCGGCGGCGTTCAATCAGGAGATGGTGCGTTTGCAGGCCACGGTGGCGGAGACCCAGCGCGAGGTGTCGCGTCTGGAAACCGGTATTTCTCGGGGGCTGAAGAAGGCCATCGACGGGTTGGTGTTCGACGGCGACACGCTGGCGGATGCGCTTCGGGGTTTGGGTGAGTCGATGCTCAACGCGGCTTATAATGCGGCGCTGGCGCCAGTGACGAGCCATATTGGCTCGGTTCTGGGCAACGGGCTTGAGGGCGTGATCCAAGGCTTTTTGCCGTTCGAGAAAGGTGGCGCCTTTGCGCAGGGCCGGGTGATGCCCTTTGCCAATGGTGGCGTGGTCTCCAGTCCGACCTTTTTCCCGATGCGCGGTGGCACGGGGCTTATGGGCGAAGCGGGGGCCGAAGCGATCATGCCACTCACGCGTGGTGCCAACGGCAAGCTCGGTGTTCAGGCGCAGGGCGGAGCCGCGCGTCCTGTCAACATCACGATGAACATCACGACGCCCGATGTGCAGGGCTTCCAACGCAGTCAGAGCCAGGTGGCGGCCCAGTTGAGCCGTGCCTTGGGCCGTGGCTCGCGCAATCAGTAATGCTGTGTCCGGGGCAAAATGGCCCCGAGACCGCCATCCGGAGGGTAGACGATGGGTTTTCATGAAGTGAGATTTCCGGCGAACCTGAGCTTTGGCTCGGTCGGGGGGCCTGAGCGGCGCACCGATGTGGTGACGCTGGCCAACGGGTTCGAAGAACGCAACACACCCTGGGCCCACTCGCGTCGCCGCTATGATGCGGGGATGGGGATGCGCTCTCTGGATGACATCGAGCTGATGATCGCCTTTTTCGAGGCGCGCAAGGGCCAGCTCTATGGCTTTCGCTGGAAGGACTGGTCGGATTACAAGACCTGCAAGGCCTCAGCCGCGATTGGCTTTGAGGACCAGCTGATCGCCTATGGCGATGGCGAGACCACGGTGTTTCAGCTCAATAAAAATTACACCTCCGGCGAGACCACCTATGTGCGTCCGATCAAGAAGCCTGTGTTCAGCACGGTGAAACTTGGGGTCGGCGGACAGGAGGCTTTTGAGGCCATCGATTGGGAGGTGGATACGCTCACCGGGCTGGTCAGTTTTGGCACGCCGCCGGGCGAGGGCGCGGCCATCACCGCAGGGTTCGAATTCGACGTGCCGGTGCGGTTTGACACCGACAGCATTTCGACTTCGGTCGCCTCGTTTCAGGCGGGCGAAGTGCCGAACGTGCCGGTCGTGGAGGTGCGGGTCTGATGGCAATCTCTGACGAACTTCAAACCCATCTTTTGAGTGGCACGACGACGCTCTGCCGGGCCTGGGCTTTGGTGCGCAAGGACGGCACGACGTATGGGTTCACGGATCACGACAACGATTTGAACTTTGAGGGGCTGACCTTCAAGGCGGACACGGGGCTGACGGCCAATGCGCTTGAGCAATCCACCGGGCTGTCGGTCGATAACACCGAGGCGCTGGGCGCCTTGAGTGCGGCGGCGGTCAAGGAAGAGGATATTCGGGCCGGGCGTTTTGACAGGGCTGCTGTGCGGTCCTGGCTTGTGAACTGGGCGGATGTGCGCCAGCGCGTTTTGCTGTTCAAAGGCACCTTTGGCGAGATCACGCGTGTGTCTGGCGGTTTTCGCGCTGAACTTCGTGGCCTGACCGAAGAGTTGAACCAGCCGCAGGGCAAAATCTACCAGTCGAGCTGTTCGGCCATTCTGGGGGGAGAGGGCTGTGCGTTCAACACTTTGCAGCCGGGGTTTTACACCGAGATCGCGGTCGAAGCCATTGAGAAGGGTAAGATTTTTAGTTTTGCCGAGCTGGCGGAATTCGATGATCGCTGGTTTGAGCGCGGGCGTCTGACCGTTCTGTCAGGCGCGGCGCAGGGTCTTGTCGGGCTGGTGAAGAATGACCGTTTGTCGGCCACGGGTCGCAAGATCGAGCTTTGGGAAGATTTGCGCGCTGCGATTGCGGTGGGCGATCTGATCCGTATCGAGGCGGGCTGTGACAAACGCGCGGAAACCTGTCGGTTGAAATTCGACAACTTTCTGAATTTTCGGGGTTTTCCGCATATTCCGGGCGAAGATTGGCTAGCCTCTTATCCGGTTCGAAGCGGCGAAAATGATGGTGGTAGCCTGAAAAGCGGCGGGATTGCGGGACTGTTTCAATGAGTGCGGATGATTTCAATATTGCGGCTCGCGCGCGGGCTTGGATCGGCACGCCTTATCTGCATCAGGCGTCTTGCAAGGGGGCGGGGACAGATTGTCTTGGCCTGCTGCGCGGCATCTGGCGCGAGGTCTACGGTCAGGAGCCGGAGCTTATCCCGCCCTACACGCCGGATTGGAGCGAGCCACAGCAGGACGAGCGTTTGCTGCGGGCGGCGCGCGCGCATCTGATCGAAAAACCACTGGCTGAGATGGCGTCCGGCGATGTGTTGGTGTTTCGCATGCGCAAAGGCGCCGTGGCCAAACATCTCGGCATCGTGGGCGAGAGCGGCGCGGTGCCGACATTCATCCATGCCTATAGCGGGCATGGGGTGATCGAAAATGCGCTTAGCGCACCGTGGAAACGGCGGATTGTGGGCTGTTTTGCCTTTCCGTCCACGAACCTTTCAGGGAGGTAACTCATGGCAACGATTGTACTTTCAGCTGCGGGTGCGGCCGTTGGCGCCTCTGTTGGCGGTGGCGTGTTCGGCTTGTCCTCTGTGGTCATCGGCCGCGCCATCGGGGCCACCATCGGGCGGGCCATCGACCAGCGCCTGATGGGGGTTGGCAGCCAGACGGTGGAGACCGGGCGTGTGGAGCGTTTCCGTTTGACGGGCGCCTCCGAAGGCTCGACCGTGGCGCAGGTTTATGGACGGATGCGTGTCGGTGGTCAGGTGATCTGGGCGACCGAATTTGAAGAGCATAAGAAAACCAGTGGCGGCGGCGGCAAAGGCGCACCAAAGGGTCCACAAGTGATGGAATACAGCTATTCCGTTTCTCTTGCGGTGGCGCTTTGCGAGGGTGTGATTTCTCGTGTGGGCCGGGTTTGGGCCGATGGCAGCGAGATCGACGTCAGCACACTGAGCATGCGTGTATATCACGGCACTGAAGATCAGCTTCCGGATGCCAAGATCGAGGCGGTCGAAGGCGCAGGCACTGTGCCAGCCTATCGCGGGATTGCGTATGTCGTGCTTGAAGATGTCGACCTGACGGCCTTTGGCAACCGGGTGCCGCAATTCACCTTTGAAGTGATGCGCCCGGACCAGGCGTCTGGCGAGAAAAGCGATTTGACACATCTGGTGCCCGCCGTGGCGATGATCCCCGGCACAGGCGAATATGCATTGGCGACCGATCCTGTGTATCTCAAGGACGCGACTGGGGCCTCCATCGCATCGAATGTGAATACGGCTTCGGGGGATACGGATTTCACCACGTCGCTTGATGCGATGTCCGAAGAGTTGCCGAATTGCGGTTCGACCTCTCTGGTGGTGTCGTGGTTCGGGGACGATCTACGCTGTGGCACCTGTCAGGTTCAGCCCAAGGTCGAGCAGGGGACGATCGACGCCAAAGACATGCCCTGGTCCGTGTCAGGCATCACGCGTGGCGCAGCGGCGGAAATTCCGCGCGATGCAGATGATCGTGTGATTTATGGCGGCACGCCGACGGATCAATCCGTGGTGCAGGCCATCGAAGCACTGCATGACGCCGGTCAAGAGGTGATGTTCTACCCGTTCATTTTGATGGATCAGATGGAGGACAATACGCTTGTCGATCCTTGGTCCGGCGATGTCGGGCAACCGGCGCTGCCTTGGCGTGGGCGGATCACGAGTTCCTTGGCGCCAGGGGTGTCTGGCACGACGGATGGCACGGCGGCGGCTGATGCCGAAGTGGCGGCGTTCTTTGGCAACGCGCAGGTCGGCGATTTCATCATTGAAGATATCACAAGAGGCTTCACGGGAGACTTCTTTGACTTTTTGGCGCGACCCTCGGAGGCGCTCGGTCAAGGGATCTCTTACTCCGGCCCTGCGGAGTTTTCCTTCCGCCGGATGATCCTGCATTACGCGCATCTCTGTGCGCTGGCTGGCGGCGTCGAGTCTTTCTGCATCGGGACCGAAATGCGCTCTCTGACCCGTATTCGCGGGGCATCCGGTTTTCCGGCGGTGGATCAGTTGATCCAGCTGGCCGCCGATGTGCGCTCGATCCTCGGACCAGAGTGCAAGATCGGCTATGCGGCGGACTGGTCGGAGTATTTCGGCTATCAGTTCGATGGCAATCTCTATTACAACCTCGATGCGCTCTGGGCCGATGACAACATCGACTTCATCGGCATCGACAATTACATGCCGCTGTCTGACTGGCGCGACGGTGATGACCATGCCGACGCCGATTGGGGCGCGATCTACAATCTCGATTATCTCAAGGCCAATATCGAGGGCGGTGAGGGCTATGACTGGTATTACGCGCATGAAAACCATGACGTGGCCCAAATCCGCACGCCGATCACCGATGGGGCCTATGGCGAAGATTGGGTTTATCGCTACAAGGACATTCGCAATTGGTGGCTGAACGATCACCATGAGCGGATCGGGGGCGTGCGCAATGAGACGCCCACTGCCTGGGTGCCGCAGTCGAAACCAGTCTGGTTCACCGAAATGGGCTGTGCCGCGATCGATAAAGGCACCAATGAGCCGAACAAGTTTCTGGATGCGAAATCCTCGGAAAGTGCGCTTCCGGCCTATTCCAACGGGCGGCGGGATGACTTCATCCAGCTTCAGTACATCCGGGCGATGACCGGATACTGGGGCGAGGGCGAGAATAACCCGACCTCCGAGGTCTATGACGGCCCGATGATCGACATGACCCGTGCCCATGTCTGGGCTTGGGACGCGCGGCCCTATCCGGCGTTTCCGTCGGTGACGGCGGTGTGGTCCGATGGCGACAATTACGCTAGGGGGCATTGGCTTAACGGGCGCTCGACTGCGCGGTCTCTGGCCGATGTGGTGGCCGAAATCTGTGCGCGTTCCGGCGTGGAAGAGATCGAGACTTCTGAGCTTTGGGGTGTGCTCCGGGGCTATAACGTCAACGACATCGCGGGGGCGCGTTCGGCGCTGCAACCCTTGATGCTGGCCTATGGCTTCGAAGCGGTTGAGCGCGAGGGCCAACTGATCTTCCGCTCGCGGGATGGCAAGTCGCAGTTGACGCTGGCGGATACGGATTTTGCTGTTTCCGATGAGCTTGACGGTCTGTTCGAGCGCGTCCGTGCGCCTGAGGCTGAGGTGGCTGGCCGCGTGCAGCTGACCTTTGTCGATGCCGACGGCGATTATGCGGCTCGGTCCGAGGAGGCGATCTTCCCGGATGAGGAAAGCCGTTTGGTGTCGCAATCCGAGCTGCCTTTGGCTTTGACGCGGGCAGAAGGCCGCCAGATCGTCGAGCGCTGGCTCTCTGAATCGCGGATCGCACGGGATACGGCACGGTTTTCTTTGCCGCCGTCGCTCATGTCCTATGGCGCGGGCGATGTGATCAGCGTTGAGACCGAGGAGGGCACGTTGCGCTACCGCGTCGATCACGCCACCTTTGGTCAACAGCAACAGATCGAAGCGGTGCGGGTCGAGCAGGAGGTCTATGAGCCTTCCGACATGGTCGAAGAGATCATCGAGGCCAAGGCGTTTTCTGCGCCTGTGCCGGTCTATCCGCTGTTCCTCGATCTGCCTTTGCTCACCGGAGACGAGGTGCCTTACACGCCGCATATCGCGGTGACGGCCAATCCCTGGCCAGGCTCTGCGGCGGTCTATGCGTCGACCTCGGACAGTGGCTATACGCTCAACACCCTGGTTCCGAGCTGGGCCACGATCGGGGTCACGCAGACTGCACTTGATGCGGCCAAACCCGGTCTCTGGGACCGCGGGCCTGTGCTGCGGGTCAAACTCACGCGGGGAGAACTGTTCTCGGTCGACCCGCTTGATGTGCTCAATGGCGCCAATGTCGCAGCCATCGGCGATGGCACCTCGTCCAATTGGGAGGTGTTCCAATTCGCCAATGCCGAGATCGTGGGTGAGAACACCTATGACATCTCGTTGCGGCTCAGGGGGCAGGCCGGCACGGATGGTCTGGACGCGGGCGAGATGACGCAAAGCTGGCCTGCGGGCTCGCGCTTTGTGCTGATCGACACGACATTGCGTCAGCTCGATCTGCCGCAATCCTCCCGTGGTCTTGCACGCCATTACCGCATAGGCCCGTCGAACCGGGCCTATGATGACACGAGCTTCAACCATTATGTCGAGGCCTTCGATGGCATCGGCTTGCGCCCCTATGCGCCCGCGCATCTCAAAGCGGACCTGTTGAGTTCGGGGAACACTTCGGTGAGTTGGGTGCGGCGCACGCGTATCGACGGCGACAGTTGGCAATCCTTTGAGGTGCCGCTGGGCGAAAGCTATGAGCTCTACCTCGTCCGTGTCATCAAGGACGGCACCATCCTGCGCGAAGTCACCACCGGCTCCACAAGCTGGACCTACACGGCCTCCCAGAAAACCAGCGACGGTCTGACCGGCGCTTATGAAATCCACGTTGCCCAAATGTCCGAAAGCTTCGGCGCGGGCCTCTTCAAAAGGATTGAGATCAATGAGTGATACAACCCGTTTTGCCCTGCCGCTGATCGAGGCCGCGCAGGCCCAGAAACATGTGACCGTGAATGAGGCGCTGAGCCGGATCGACGGGCTGATGCAGCTCACGCTGATCTCTGTGACCGACAATACCCCGCCTTTGACGCCACAAGAGGGCGATGCTTATGGCGTGGGCGCCGCTCCGGTCAACGAATGGTCCGGCCAGGCGGGGAGGATCGCGCTTTATGTCAACGGCGGCTGGGCTTTTGTGCCCGCCAGTTTGGGCATGCGCGCCTATGTCGCGGATCAGAGCGGCTGGGCCGGATATGACGGCGCGGATTGGGTTTTGGGCCTTCAAACCCTCTCCGCGAACGGTGCGGGTATGGTGCAGCGTGTCATCGAAGTGGATCACACGATCACCGCCGGGACCACCTCTGCGGCCAGCTTTGCGCTTCCTGGACAATCCGTCGTCTATGGCGTCACCGGGCGGGTCCTCTCCGACATCACCGGCACCGGGCTTACGGGCTTTTCGCTCGGTGTGGCGGGGTCTTCGAACCGCTACGGTTCAGGCCTTTCGCTCTCACAAGGCAGCTGGCTGCGCGGTCTCACCGGCACGCCTTTGACCTATTACGCCTCCGAGGATTTGATTCTCACCGGCGAGGGCGGGGATTTCGATGCGGGCGGCGTGATCCGCCTCGCCATCCATTGCGTGCAATTCTCGCTGCCTGCCGAGTAACGCTCGCTCGATCACGACAGATCACATCCCCCGCTGTGCAACACTGGCGGGGGCTTTTGCACGTACACACTCTTGCGCTTTTGAATTCGGAACTATCTATAGTAAGCTCTGAAAAAAGAGGACAAGCGCATGGCCAAGACTCGTACCACCTTGAAAAAACTCGATCCCGTCTGGAGCCAGGTTGTCTCCGAGGCGCGTCAAGCCGTTGAGGCCGAGCCGCTCTTGGGTGGGTTGGTCCATGCCTGTATCCTGCATCATGAGACGCTGGAGGATGCGCTGGCCTATCGGATCGCGCAGAAACTCGCCTCTCCCGAGATGTCCGAACAACTTATTCGCGAGATCGCTGACGACGCCTATGCCGCCGATCCGATGCTATCTGAGGCCGCGCGCGCCGACATCGCCGCCGTTTACGACCGTGACCCGGCCTGCCATCGCTACATCCAGCCTTTGCTCTATTTCAAAGGCTTCCAGGCGATCCAGGCGCATCGTGTTTCCAACTGGCTTTGGCGCGAAGGCCGCCGTGATCTGGCCTATTTCTTCCAAATGCGCATGTCCGAGCAATTCTCCGTCGACATCCATCCCGCGTGCCGCATCGGCAAGGGGCTGTTCCTCGATCACGCCCATGCTTTGGTCTTTGGCGAAACGGCTGTGATCGGCGATAATGTGTCGATCCTGCATTCCGTGACGCTTGGCGGCACCGGCAAAGAGGACGAAGACCGTCACCCAAAAATTGGCGACGGTGTCCTGATCGGCGCGGGCGCCAAGGTGCTGGGCAATATCAAGATCGGCGACTGCTCGCGCGTTGCTGCGGGTTCTGTCGTTCTCAATGATGTGCCGCATTGCACGACAGTTGCGGGGGTTCCCGCCAAAGTCGTGGGCGAGGCCGGCTGTTCCCAACCGTCCATCTCGATGAACCAACTCATCGGCGCGCGCGGTGAAAAGGCCTCTTAAGAGTTTCTTTACTATGGATTTGAAAACACTTCTCTCGTTCGGCTATCGCCAGTTTTTCTCGAAACCGCATAAACCTGACGCCGCTCCGCTCATCGTGGTGATGATTCCCTTGGTTGGCAAAGCGCGTGCAAAAGACTGGGAGGCGGTCTGTCGGGTTCTTGAAGATACGCTCGATGCTTTGAGGGCGCAGAGCTATCAGAACTATGAGGTTCTGTTGTGCTCACAAGACCGGCCCGACAATTTTCCGCAACAAGAGGGCTATCATTTCATTTCCGCGCCGCCGCATCATGCTGCGGAGACTGTTTCGGACCAAGGGCTGAAGGTCCGCCTCATGTCTGCCTACGCTGGCGAGACCTTTGATCGGTTCAGCTATGTCCTGCATCTCGACGCTGATGATTTGCCGCACCCCGATCTCTTCCGCTATGTGGTCGAGAACAACAACGGTCGCGGCTATCTGATCGAGCAGGGGTATATGCTGGATGCGCCGTCAGGGCGTCTGGGCCTTTTCGGACGCGATATTGGTGGGACGCAGGATCTGTGTGAACATTGCGGTTCTTGCGCCCTTTTCGCTGTGGATTGGGGGAAACA
The DNA here is from genome assembly GCF_048270365.1 of Celeribacter sp. Classification (NCBI taxonomy): domain Bacteria; kingdom Pseudomonadati; phylum Pseudomonadota; class Alphaproteobacteria; order Rhodobacterales; family Roseobacteraceae; genus Celeribacter; species Celeribacter sp. The sequence continues at coordinate 477,543 of NZ_JBLWTA010000001.1, read as the reverse complement.
GGCTTTCCCGGCGTCCTACATGCGGCTGATCGGCAATGGTCACAGAAAATATGCCGAACGCGCCGCCCGCCTTGGGTTTCCGCTGGACCCGATCCCATTTCCTTCGATGCTTTACGTGGTCAACCACGGCGACAACATGCAGATCCGCAAGGGCAACGATAAGCTGCTCTATATTGAAGACAACGACATCATCGATCCCGCGCGGCTCTCTGCCATTCGGGAAGACTTCGGTCTGTCTGAACCGACCGCCGTATCCCTCTAACGCGGTCACCCTCGGTCTTCGTCGCGTGGCGCACAGATCAACCGGGCCTTCGGCGGCAAGAGATCAGCCAACAGCATGCGGCTTTTGATCTCGATGCCGACCAATTCCATCGCGATCCGTTCGCAATGGACGGCACTGAACTCCGCAAGCTGATACCGCCCTTGGTCTCCGCTGTGCCACATCGGTCCCTCGAAAATACGTTGATCTTCTGCGCCCGCTTTGGACCGCATGAGCGGCCCCATTGGATTGGGGGAGGCCGCCACAAGCCCTGCGTAACACAGACCGGCTCCGAACACAGCGCCCAGTAAAAATTTCAACATCCAACGACCCCTTAAGCAAAAGGCCCCGCACATGCAGGGCCTTTCGTATCTCTATGATATGGCTGGTGATTATGCCAGCATCGCCACCGGATTTTCCAGGTTTTCGACGATGGCTTTCAAAAGCTCCGCACCCAAAGCGCCGTCGATCACGCGGTGATCCACCGACATGGTGACGGACATCACGGTCGCGACCTTGATCTCGCCATCTTCGCCGATCACCGGTTTCTTGACCCCGGTGCCGACCGCCAGAATACCGGCGTGCGGCGGGTTCACGATGGCGTCGAAATTGTCGATGCCGAACATGCCGAGGTTGGAAATCGCGAAGGAGCCGCCCTGATATTCATGCGGCGCAAGCTTGCGGTCGCGGGCACGATGCGCGAGGTCTTTCATCTCTTTCGAGAGCGCCGAGAGCGACTTCATGTCGGCGTCTTTCAACACCGGCGTGAACAACCCGCCCTCAATAGCGACCGCCACGGCCACGTCAGAGGCTTTCATCTGCAACACACGGTCGCCCGCCCATACGGCATTGGCCGTCGGGATCTCTTGCAACGCGTTGGCCACGGCCTTGATGATGAAATCATTGACCGACAGCTTCACACCCTTGCCGGTGAGCTGGTGGTTCAGCTCGGCGCGGAATTTCATCAGCGCATCGAGCTGAACATCGCGGCGCAGGTAGAAATGCGGGATGGTCTGCTTGGCCTCGGTGAGACGCGCGGCGATGGTTTTGCGCATGCCGTCGAGTTTGATTTCCTCATACTCGCGACCTTCGTACATCTTCGCGATCATATCTGCGGAGGGGCCAGCAGGCGCTGCTGCTGCCGGAGCGGCGGCAGGTGCCGCGGCTTTCGGAGCTTCGGCTTTCGGCGCGACAGTGGCATTCTCCACATCCGCTTTCACGATGCGGCCTTTCGGACCAGACCCCGAAATCGCAGAAAGATCGAGACCTTTCTGAGCCGCGATGCGACGCGCCAGCGGCGAGGCAAAGATACGCTCGCCGGAGGCTGCAACCGGAGCTGCCGGGGCAGGGGCCGCAGCAGCGGCAGGCGCCGGAGCAGCCGTCTCGGCTTTCGGCGCTTCTTCCGCCGCCGGAGCGGGCGCAGAGGCGCCGACAGTCTCAGCGGCAGAGGCGTCTTCGCCTTCTTCCAAAAGCACCGCGATGGGCGCGTTCACTTTCACGCCTTCGGTGCCTTCCGCCACGAGGATTTTCCCCATGACGCCTTCGTCCACGGCTTCGAATTCCATCGTCGCCTTGTCGGTCTCGATCTCTGCGATCACGTCGCCGGAGGAAATCTCATCCCCCTCTTTCACGAGCCATTTCGCCAGCGTCCCTTCCTCCATCGTCGGAGACAGCGCGGGCATCAAAAGTTCAATAGCCATAACGGGTTCTCCTTAGCGGTAGGTGACTTCTTTGCAGGCAGCCACGACTTCGTCGGTGGTCACAAGCGCGAGTTTTTCGAGGTTGGCGGCATAGGGCATCGGCACGTCTTTACCGGCGCAGTTGATCACGGGCGCGTCGAGATAATCGAACGCACGCTGCATGATCACAGCCGAGATGTGGTTGCCGATGGAGCCGACCGGGAAGCCTTCTTCGACGGTCACACAACGGTTGGTCTTCATCACGGAGGCCAACACGGTGTCATAGTCGATCGGACGGAGCGTCCGCAGGTCGATGACTTCGGCGGAGATGCCCTCTTCGGCCAGCTTGTCGGCGGCTTCCAAGGCGTAGGTCATGCCGATGCCGAAGGAGACGATGGTCACATCCGTGCCTTCGCGCCAGATGCGGGCCTTGCCGAACGGAATGGTGAAATCTTCGAGATCCGGCACCTCAAACGACTTGCCGTACATGATTTCATTCTCAAGGAAGATCACCGGGTTCGGATCGCGGATCGCGGTTTTCATCAGGCCTTTGTAGTCGGCAGCCGAGTAGGGCATGACCACTTTGAGGCCCGGGATTTGCGCATACCATGCGGCATAGTCTTGGGAGTGCTGCGCACCTACGCGGGCGGCGGCGCCGTTCGGACCACGGAACACCATCGGTGCCCCCATCTGACCGCCGGACATGTAAAGCGTCTTGGCGGCGGAGTTGATCAGGTGGTCGATGGCCTGCATCGCGAAGTTGAAGGTCATGAATTCGACAATCGGTTTCAACCCGCCAAAGGCCGCACCCGTTGCAATGCCCGCAAAGCCGTGTTCGGTGATCGGCGTGTCGATCACGCGTTTCGGGCCAAACTCGTCCAGCATGCCTTGGGAAATTTTATAGGCACCTTGATATTCGGCGACCTCTTCCCCCATGAGGAAGACGTTCTCGTCGCGGCGCATCTCTTCGGCCATGGCGTCGCGCAGCGCTTCGCGGACGGTCTGGGTCTTCATTGGTGTGCCTTCCGGGAAATCCGGAGAGGCTTTGGAGACCACTTCGACCGGGGCCGCAGGTTTAGCGGCGGCGGGGGCGCTGTCATGTGTGGCTTCGGCGTCGGCCTCAGCAGGCGCTTCCTCTTTGGCGGCAGGGGCGGCGATGTCGTCCGCGCTCTCGCCCTCTTCCACAAGGATCGCGATCACCTCGTTGACCTTCACACCTTCGGTGCCCTCGGCCACGAGGATCTTGCCAACGATCCCTTCGTCCACGGCTTCGAATTCCATCGTCGCCTTGTCGGTTTCAATTTCCGCGATGATGTCGCCGGAGGTGACGGTGTCGCCCTCCTTGACCAGCCATTTCGCGAGCGTGCCTTCTTCCATCGTCGGAGAAAGGGCGGGCATCAAAAGTTCGGTTGCCATTGTGTCGTTCTCCCCGGATCAGGCGTTGTGCTGCGGAATTTCGTCCGCGTAGATGTCGGTCCAAAGCTCTTCGAGCGCCGGTTCCGGGCTTTCCTTGGCGAATTCTGCGGAGGCGTTGACCACGGCCTTAATGTCTTTGTCGATGGCCTTGAGATCGTCCTCTGTCGCGTGGCTGCCGGTCAAAAGGATAGACCGCACGGCCTCGATCGGGTCGCGTTCTTCGCGCATTTTCTGCACTTCCTCGCGGGTCCGATATTTCGCCGGGTCGGACATGGAGTGACCGCGGTAGCGATAGGTTTTGACCTCGAGGATGTAGGGCCCTTTGCCCGCGCGGCAGTGGGCCACGGCGCGCTCGCCGGCCTCTTTCACGGCCAGTACGTCCATGCCGTCCACTTCCTCGCCTTCGATCCCGTAGGCCGCGCCGCGTTCCCACAAGGACGGCGATTTGGTCGAACGGGCCACCGAGGTGCCCATGGCGTATTGGTTGTTTTCAATGACGAAAATCACCGGCAAGTCCCAAAGCTCGGCCATGTTGTAGGTCTCATAGACCTGACCCTGGTTGGCCGCGCCATCGCCGAAATAGGCGAAGGTCACATTGTCATTGCCTTTGTATTTGTCCGAAAACGCCAGACCGGCGCCGATTGGCACCTGTGCGCCGACGATGCCGTGGCCGCCGTAGAAATGCTTCTCTTTCGAGAACATATGCATCGAGCCGCCTTTCCCTTTGGAATAGCCACCCTCACGGCCGGTGAGTTCGGCCATCACGCCGTTCGGGTCCATGCCGCAGGCGAGCATATGCCCGTGATCGCGATAAGAGGTGACGCGCTTGTCGCCCTCTTTCGCGGCAGCCTCAAGACCGACCACGACGGCCTCTTGACCGATATAAAGGTGACAGAACCCGCCGATGAGGCCCATGCCATAAAGTTGGCCGGCTTTTTCCTCGAAACGACGGATCAAAAGCATGTCTTTGTAATAGGCAAGAAGCTCGTCTTTAGAGACGTTGGCTTGGCTTGCTGGTTTGGATGGTGTTTTCCGGGGTGCCATGCGGCCTCCTCCTCCAAGGTTCGCAGCGAATAGTTTAGCGTTAAACTATATGATAAAGGCAATGACACTTGAATGCACGGATTTTCTGATATGCACTGTGGGAGGCAGCTATGCGTTTGAGGAATGGCGGGTGTGCTGAATGGGCCGAAGACTATAGTCTTCCAGTTCCACAACGCCATGCCGTGATCCAATCTCGCTTACGCAACGGTTTTGATTTGTCGCCGTGAGACTCATAATAGCTGTCTACGACAGTGTAACCAGTCGACTCTGGATCCAAAAATATTGCGCGGCTTTCTGCGAGGCGTACAAGGCCGCGTGTTTGCACAAGTCGTATTCTCCCGGCCGGTTTCGTAGCGTCCCTTCGATAGGAGGTCACTCCATTTGTCTTTGCGAGTAGGGCATGTTGCTCAAAGCAGGCGATAAAATCTTCAGGCACCCCAGAGAACTGCATCGTTTTAGGAAAAGGGACAAAGGATAAAACTGTCGTTTGAAAAGTTAGGAACAACAGCGTCAGTATAACGAGGAGAACGCCAATGCTCTTAGATAATCTATCTGCGCGGCGTTGCCGCCGTTCCCACGCAGTCTTTTGAGGATCGTTCTTTGGCCTCACCGACGACAATACCCGAGCTGCGCTTCATAGCGCGCCGCGCGCGCAGCCACACCATCGGCCACATTCAACAACCATGTCTTGCCGTTATGCGACCCGCGGCGATAGCCCGTGCGGCCTTCGTGATAGGCGAGGTAGCTGTTGCGGGCGTCGGTGTTGGCAATCCCCAATGCGGCGTTGTTGGTCGAGACATACCAGCCGATGAAATCGGTGGCGTCACGGATGTTGCTGCGGCTGGCGCCTGCGCGGCCGGGGCCGTTGCGGTAGTCGTCCCATGTGCCGTCGAGCGCCTGCGCATAGCCGCGGGCGGAGCTGGCCCGGCCTTTCGGGATGATGAACAAGACATAGCGTTTCGGTGGGCGGGCGGTCGCGCGGAAGGTGGATTCTTGATAGATCAGCGCCATTTGCACATGCATCGGCACACCCCATTTTCGCGCGGAGGCCTCAAGCGCCCGTCGGTAATGCGGGCGCTCGCGGAAGATCGCACAGGCATCCTCGGGGTTCGCAGGTGCGCCGCCATAGCCACCGCCACAGGCCGACAACGCCAAAAGACCCGTTCCGCCCAAAATCATCCGGCGGCGGGTCAAAAACGGCGTGGTATCATTGGCTGTCTGTGTCATCTTTTGCCTTTCGGGCAGGGGATGGTGTCAGCGGATCACGATCTCATCGGCGCGCAGATAGCCCAAAACATCGCGTGCCTGTTCATCCAAAAGGTCGAGATCGAGATAGCTGTCGGACAGGCGCAGCGTCTTGTTGCGCATCACGGCCAGCTCTTCGTCCAGTTTGCCGCTCACCGCTTGCAACTCGGACAATTCTGCCTCGATCTGCAAGCGGCGAAACAGCCCGTATTCCCCTTGCACGGAGGCAAAGGTGAAATAGCCACCAAGGGTGACCATCACGCCGACGTACAGAAGCACGGTCAGCGACGGGCGTTTGCGCGGATGAGCCATGATAGGCTTCTTACCTTTTTGTATGAAAGATGCCCGACCGGGGTCAGGTCACCTGTACTGCCTCACGGGGCGTTCTCATTGGCGGAACCCCTCCGTGCACCTCTTATGCCACAGGCGATTCGCGCTGTGAATCCCAAAAACGAATCATCTGCAAAAAAATGCTGAAACGGATTGTGCGCGACCCCTGCGCACGTTCTCGTTATTCTGCGGGCATCGGCTGCGCAGCAACCGTCTCCTTTCGCGCGGGCGTTTGGCGTTTGGCAGACTTCTGAATGTCACCAAGCCAGGCGACCGCGATCAGGATCAAAGCGCCAAAGGGCATGAGCACCCAGCCGAGCCAATCGGCCCCCGCATAATAGCCCATGATCACATGGTTGAAGAGCGCGAGCACCGTGCCCGTGGCGAACACCAAAAGCCCCTGACGCCCCAAAAGCCGCAAGAAAGACAGTGCTTTCGAACCGGTCAGACGCGTCACCCAAGGCAGGCAGGACAACACATAGGCCAGCGCCAGAGCATGGGTCATGCGCGGCAGGGCGAGGAAGGTCTTGTCATGCGACACCATGTTGAACGGCAGACCCGCCTTGCCCAGAACCGCCATCTGATGGTTCATGAACGGCCCGAACCCCGGCACATAGCGCCACGCCAGAACCAAGGCGAGCCAACCGGTCGCGAGCCAAAACAGCCACGGCGTTTTCGGTACGAACCGCTCGCCCCGACGCAGGAAAATCCCGGTCAAAAGGCCCACGACAAAGATGAATTGCCAGGCGACAGGATTGAAAAACCAGCCGCCCGGATTGGGGTAATTCGGCAGATTGAGCCGCCAAATCCCCGCCGCCAGCCAAAGCGCGGCCGACAGCCCCAAAAGCAACATCGGCCGCCAGAGCCCCAAGAGGATCATCACAGGCCCACAGAACAACAGCACCGAATAGGCGGGCAGGATGTTCACATAGCCCAATTGATGCCCCAGCAACGGAATGCCGATCAGCGCCTCGGCGGTGTTGTTAAACACCTGCCGCAGATTGATCTTGGTCAGCAACTCATCGACACCGAACCACGTGGCGCCCGCGGCAAAAATCGCGATGGCGAGAGAGGTCAGCAGGATTTGCACCAAGTAGAGCGTCCAAGAGCGTTTCCACATCGGCGCGACAGCCTGCCACAGGCCTTTGTCGTGACGGGCTTCGAAACGCCCGGTGTAGGCCAGACCGGCGGCGATGCCGGACATGATGAAAAACGCCTCCGCCGCATCGGAAAAGCCGATGTTGCGCACGGTGAGATATTCAAATGGATTGTGCGGCGAGTGATCGACGAAGATCATCAAGAGCGCCAGCCCGCGAAACGCATCGATCCGCGGGTCGCGCGGGCGTTTCATAGGTGTGGCCAACTCATTCGGCACCGCGATGTCATGCCGGGACATGGGTCACCTCCGGGCTTGCCACATCTGCGCGCGGCTCCGCCTGCCACCGACCAAGGATCTCGCGATAGCTGCGGATCACCGGGGCAGGGCGGCGCTCTTCGGGCACCAGAAACAGGGCATGTGTGAGCGGACGCGAGGTCCATGCAATCAGGAAGGGGGCGGCCACCATAGGCAAGCAGACCGGCAGGAGCCAAAGCGTCAGATCGGGCGCCACACGGGCGACCAAAGCCAGCGCCGCGCCGCCGGTGAGCATGATCCAAAGCCCAGCACGGAAGCCTTCCATCAAGCTCAAAGCGCCTTCGCCACGCTGGTTGGCGGGCCAGCCGCCATCGCGACCGGAGAGCACCTGAAGCACGGCCTTGGTCTGATACATCAGCATCAAAGGCGCGATCAGCGAGGACAGCAAAATCTCGGCCACCACAGACAAGCCAGCCCGAACAGAGCCGCCAAACCGCGCGGTGCGCCGCGTGCCTGAGGCTTCATAGACAATGGCGAATTTCGGCAAGATCAAAAGCCCCATGATGCCCACAATCAGCGCGGTGATTTCCTTGGTCCGGTCGTCCGGGAAAACTGGGAACAGCATATGCGGTTCCGGGAAATAATTCGGCACGGGTGCGAGGATCGTCGCCATCACAGAGGTGATCAGGAACGCGGCCCAGAGCACGGAGACGAGATAGGCGAAGATGCCCTGCAAGAACACAAAGCGCGACCAACCGGCGATGCCGGGAGACAGCAAAAGTCGGGAATGTTGCAGGTTGCCCTGACACCAGCGGCGGTCGCGTTTGGCGTAGGACAGGATGTTCTCCGGGCCTTCCTCAAACGAGCCGCTGATGGTGTGATCGACCTGCACGCGCCAGCCGCCACGCGCCAAAAGCGCGGCCTCGACATAGTCATGGCTCAGGATGTGCCCGCCAAAGGGTGGCGGACCGGCCAGTTCCGGCAGGGCACAGCTTTCGGCAAAGGCCTTGACCCGCACCATGGCGTTATGGCCCCAAAACGGACCCGTGTTGCCCTGAAGCCGCTCAAGGCCACGGGTGAAAATCGGGCTGTGAAAGCTTGCGGCGAATTGCATCGCCCGGCCAAAGAACGACCGCGCACCGATGATTTTCGGCAGGGTCTGCAACAGGCCAAGTTTCGGGTCTGCCTGCATCTTGGCGGCCATCTCGCGCACGGCGCGGCCTTCCATCAGGCTGTCGGCATCGAGGATCAGCGCGAAATCATAGGCGCCACCGGAGCGCCGGATGAATTCTTCGATATTGCCTGCCTTGCGGCCCCGGTTGTCGTCGCGACGACGGTAGAAAATCCGGCCCTCGCCATGGGTTTCCCGCAACAGACGCAGATAGGTCTGACGCTCCAAAAGCGCGGACTCTTCATTGCGGGTGTCGGACAGGATCGCGATGTCGGCGGCCAAGCCTTCGGCCCGGATCGACTGATCCATCGCGGCGATGCGGGCAAAGGTCGTCACCGGGTCTTCGTTGCAGATCGGCACCAAGACGACGAGACGCGGGGCAGGGGACGTCAACTCCGGCGCAGGGCGGCGTTTGCCGACGCGCGGCGCGAGGCCGACGAAAGACAGCGTCGCGCCCCAGGCCAGCCAGGCGGTGGTGACAAAGATCAACACCCCGCGGACCACGTCCCAAACATCGACGCCGTCCTGAATGGCGGCATCGGCCAAAAGCGTCGAGGCCACAAGTGCCGCCAAGAGGGCGAAACTCAGGGCCAGCGTGCGGATCAGCTTGGTGCGGGCATCAGCGGGCAGAGCCCTGCGCGCGGCCTTGCGAGGCGAAGAGGACATGATCTGTCTCTCGGCCTCAGACCGCTTTGCCGGGCAGGATCAGGCGCAGAAGGCGGGGCCACTCGGCCCGCCGGGTGTCGCGTTCAAGCACTTGGCGCGGCATCTCAAGCGGCGCCTCGGGCGGCAACCAGTCCTGCGCCGCATCGAGATGTGCGTCGGTGTTCATATCTTTGCCCATATCCAATTCGGTCTGTTGAGAAGATCGCGTCAAAGTCAGTCCCTCATCCATTGGTAAAGCCACGTTTCTGTTAATGTCTGTCCATAACCCGTCAGAGCGGCTTTAAGTTCCGCAACATTTCCGGGATCGGCTTTCGCCTCGATCACAAGACGCCAGATATTGGTGCCGCTGACCTTGCTGACAATGGCCTGCGTGATCTCGCCGCGGCCGCTGCTGACCTGTGGGACCAGCACGGCATCGGCAGGCAGCGAGGACAGAGCGCCCCCCTCGAAATCGATCACGAATTTGCGGGTGTCGCTTTTCTGTTCGACGCCGGCCACACCGCCTTCGCCCACACGCGTGCGCAGGACGCGGGCGCGATCGACGCTACGGTCGCCTTTGGGCGCCATGCCCCAATGCAGCCGATAGCCATACTCCAGCGCCGCGCCTTTGTCGAAGTTCCCATCCGGCACCCAGAAGGCGACGATATTGTCGTTGCCCTCAAGTTTCGACGGAATCTCCACCAGACGCACGGTGCCTTTGCCCCAATCGCCAATCGGTTCGACCATCAAGGACGGGCGGCGTTCATAATGCGCCTGCGCATCGAGGTAATCGTCGAAGTCGCGGCTGCGCTGGATGAGGCCGAAGGACTGCGGATTCTCCGCGCCGAGATACGAACTTGCCAGACGCGGCGGGTTGTTCAAAGCACGCAGGAAAGTCTCGCCGCCCCGCGTGTTGAGCACGAGATATTCGCTGTCATGTACAGAGGCGCGGAAATCGTCGAAGCCACGCGGATCGGCGCCACCGAAGAGATACATCGAAGTCAAAGGCGCGATGCCGATCTGGTCGGTTTTCTCGCGCAGGAACAGCCGGGCGGTGACCTCCATCTCCGTGTCCTCACCGGGGGTGATGACAAAGCGGTAGGCGCCGGTCACGGATTTGCTGTCGAGTGCGGCATAGACCGTGATCGTATTGGCACCCGGCATCGGGCGTTCGATCCAGAAATCGGTAAAGCGCGGGAATTCTTCGCCACCTTGCATGGCGGTGTTGACCGCGAGGCCCCGCGCGGAGAGGCCGTAAACCGTCCCCCGACCCAAGGCGCGGAAATAGCTCGCGCCGAGGAATGCGATCAGCTCGTCGAAGATGTCGGCGCGGTTGAGCGGGTTGTGCAGGCGAAAGCCCGCAACCCCCGGCATTGGCGTGTCCTCGGGGATTTGTTCGCTGACATTGCCGCCATATTCGAAATCATGTGTGGTGAAGTCCATCGGCTGGGCGCGGCCCTCGACGATTTCGAAAATATGCACCGGCTCCTTGAACAGCCACCCGAGGTGGAAGGCGTGCAGGCGGAATTCCTGTCCCTCGTCTTGCCAGCGGGCATGGTCGGGGCGGAAGCGAATGCGTTGGTAGGCGTCGTAATCGAGACCGGCGAGCGCGCCTTCGATCTTTTCCGCCTCGTGCCAATTCTCACCGGCCGCTTTGCGCATTTCCTCGGAGAGCGCGTCAAAGCTGAAGGGCGGGAATTCAGGGGCGGCGGGCGCGACAGGCTCTGCGGGCAGAGGGTCGGCTTCGGGGGGCGCGACAGGGGCTTCGGTGACTGGGGCTTCGGCCTCTTGGGCCAACAGCAAAGAGGGCATCACCGCAGAGACGGCAACAGAGCCCGCCATAGCCGATAGAAACCGGCGGCGGCGCAGATTGTCAGGGGAAGTCTCAAGGGTTGCGGCGGAACCGGCGGGAATCGTCAAACTGGCACTCCGTGATGTCAGGGTCTGGAGGGTAAATAAGGCGTCAATTTTGCTGTGCAGCACAAAATGCCAATCTTAGGGTGTCTGTGGCGGAATACTGCTTAATGCGGGCGGAATTCCTCCTAATCTCAACGCCTTTTGACCTTTTTTGTCCATCGCGCAAGTGGGATTCTGCGCGCGGGATGCGGATTTACGCTGATCAAACGGCGAAGTGATTTCGCAAATGCAGCATATATGTTCGTAAAAGTGTTACACGGTTTTTGCGACCGAGTTCCAGTGAGCAAATGCACATATCTTTCCCACCCCCTTTGGTCTTGTCTTGGACTTGCCATGGCGCGACTCACTTTGGCCTCGGAGTGGTTGCGCGCGAAAAGGGCGCCCCCGGTGAGGGACGCCCAAATTTCTGTAGGGATGCGCAGATCAGCCCGCGATGGAGGCCGCGTGAATGCTGTCCACCGCTGCTTTCAGTGTGGCGTCGAATTCCGCGTCGCTTTGTTTGGCGTTCAGACCCTCGGAGAGCGCGCGCGAGAAAGACGCGATCATGCCGGTGTTTTTCGACAGGATGTCATTGGCTTCATCGCGACCGTAACCGCCCGACAGAGCCACGACTTTCAACACGCGCGGGTGATCGACCAGCGGTTTGTAGAAATTGGCCTCGGTCGGCAGGGAGAGTTTCAGCATGACCTGCTTGCTCTCGTCCATGGCGTCGAGATGTTTGAGAATTTCTTCGCGCAGGAGGACTTCGGCTTCGGCCTTATCTGCGATGGTGATGGTCACTTCCGGCTCGAGGATCGGCATGAGACCGGCCTTGATCACCTGTTCGCCGATCTCGAATTGCTGGTCGACGACGGCTTTGATGCCTTCCGGATTGGCGGCGTTGATCACCGAGCGTTCCTTGGTGCCGAAGACATTGAGCTTGGCGGCGCGGGCCAGCAAATCATCCAGCCCCGGCATCGGTTTCATCAGCTGAACGCCATTGGCCTCGGCTTCCAGACCCTTGTCGATCTTGAGAAACGGCACGACGCCTTTGTCTTCCCACAGAAACAGCGAGGTCGGTTTGCCACCCACTTCGCGGTCCATGGTCATCTCAAAAAGGATCGCACCGATCACCTTGTCGCCTGTGAAGGACGGCGACTGGATGATGCGCGAGCGCATGGCGTGCACCATGTCGAACATCTCGTCGTCGCCGGAATATTCGCTTTCCTCGACGCCGTAGAGTTTGAGCGCCTTGGGCGTGGAGCCCCCCGATTGGTCAAGCGCTGCGATAAAGCCTTGGCCTTCGCCCATTTTGGCGGTCATTTCTTGAATAGACATCTCATTCCTCTTCTTGGCCTCTGTTGGGTCAAATCCCCTCGTGGGGGCTTAACTGATCTCACTACCGAATTACCGTGCCCGGCGCCGCGTCGCAATCTTGGTGGCGCTAACGTTTTGGAATCTCTTGCAGGTTACGCTCTCGGCTCACCTTGGCGGCAGGCTACGCCGCTTTTCCCGGCAGCGTCTTGATGCAGCGCAAACCTGCCTCACGGGGGGGGTAGAAATGAAAAGGCCCGCCAGAACCGGCGGGCCTTGAACGCTTAGCCAAGGGCCACAACCCCGGGCAATTCCTTGCCCTCCATCCACTCAAGGAAGGCGCCGCCTGCGGTTGAGATATAGGTGAAATCCTCGCCGTGGCCCGAGGCGTTGATCGAGGCCACCGTGTCGCCGCCGCCCGCGACCGACACCAAAGCGCCCGCCTTGGTTTGCTCGGCGATCTTTTCGATCATCGCGAAGGTGCCTTTGCCAAAGGGCTCAAGTTCGAACACCCCAAGCGGGCCGTTCATGATCAAAGTCTTGGCGCCTTCGATGATCTCGCTGATGCGCTCGACTGATTTTGGACCCGCGTCGAAAATCATCGCATCCGCCGGGCATTCGGTCACCGGCACGACCTCGTTTTCGGCATGTGCCTTGAACTCGCGGGCGATGACGACATCGACCGGCAGCACGATCTCGCATCCGGCCTCGTCGGCTTTCTTGATGATTTCGCGCGCGGTGTCGGCCAGATCATGCTCACAAAGCGATTTGCCCACATCGACGCCCTCGGCGGCCAGGAACGTGTTGGCCATGCCGCCGCCGATCACCAGATAATCGACCTTGCGGACCAGATTGCCCAGAAGGTCGAGCTTGGTCGAGACTTTCGCGCCACCGACCACGGCCACGACCGGGCGTTCCGGGGTGGCCAAGGCGGTTTCGAGTGCGGAAAGCTCGGCTTGCATCAAACGACCGGCGCAGGAGGGCAGGAGCTTCGCGACGCCTTCGGTCGAGCCATGTGCACGGTGCGCCGCAGAGAAAGCGTCGTTGACGTAGACATCGCCCAGAGCGGCGAGGGAGGCGGCGAATTGGCCGTCGTTCTTGGTCTCGCCCTCATGGAAGCGGGTGTTTTCCAGCAACAGAACTTCGCCTTCGCCAAGCTCCCCCACACCCTCTTTTGCCGGACCGCCGATGCAGTCGCTCGCAAATTTCACCGGCACGCCGAGCACGTCGGACACAGCGTCCTTGATCAGCCCAAGGCTCATCTCCGGCACGACCTGACCTTTCGGACGCCCGAAATGCGCCAAAAGCACTGGCTTGCCGCCTTTTTCCAGAATGTCGTCGATCGTCGGCTTGATCCGCTCAATCCGGGTGGCGTCGGTCACTTTGCCATCGGCCACGGGCACGTTGATGTCCACACGGGTCAGCACGACCTTGCCGGCCAGCTCCATATCATCGAGGGTTTTCCAAGCCATAGCAATCGGTCCTTTCGGGGGAGGGTTTGGCGTCTGACACTTGTTTGAACTCTGATCACCGCTTCGTCAACCACCGTGAGTTGTGGCGGGTGCAGATGGGCAGGCTTGTGATGAGTTCGGCCTTTCCCTCGTCTCATGCGCAGATTAAACTGTGCAAAATTTTGACCGTTTTCTATCCGGAAGGAGCCAATCATGGCCGACATCAAAGACCCTGAAAACACGATCATCATCACGCTCGAAGGCGGTGAAGTGGTCATCGAGCTTCTGCCCGACATCGCGCCCAAGCATTGCGAACGGATGAAAGAGCTTGCGCGTTCCGGCGCCTATGACGGCGTGGTGTTCCACCGCGTGATCGACGGCTTCATGGCACAGACGGGTGACGTGAAATTCGGAAACCAAAACAAAGACTTCGAGCTGCGTCGTGCGGGCACCGGCGGCTCCGATCTGCCGGATCTTCCGGCTGAGTTCTCCGGCATTCCGCATGATCGCGGCACCATCGGTGCGGCGCGGTCGCAGAACCCGAACTCCGCCAATTCGCAGTTCTTCATCAACTTCTCCGACAACCACTTCCTCAACCGCCAGTACACGGTCTATGGCCGTGTGATCTCCGGCATGGATGCCGTCGACAAGATCACCCGTGGCGAGCCGCCGATGTACCCCGACGCGATGATCTCCATGAAAGTGGCCGCCGATGCTTAAGTCGCTCACCCTGATCGCCGCTCTGGTGGCGGGGCCGGCCTTCGCGACCGGGCTCGACATCACCGTCTCGGGCGAGGCCAATGGTGTCGTCCATATCGACCTGTTCGATGATGTGGCCCCGGGCCATGTCGAGCAGATCACGAAACTCGCTTCTGAGGGCGCCTATGACAATGTCGTGTTTCATCGCGTGATCGACGGCTTCATGGCGCAAACGGGCGATGTGCAATATGGCAAAATGGGCGCTGCCGATTTCTCGATGCAGATGGCCGGGCGTGGTGGCTCCACCTATCCCGATCTGAAGGCCGAGTTTTCGGATCAGTCCTTTGACACCGGCGTCGTCGGCATGGCGCGTAGCCAGAACCCGAACTCTGCCAATGCGCAGTTCTTCATCATGTTCGCGCCCGCGCCGCATCTCGACGGTCAATACACCGTGGTCGGCAAGGTGACGTCCGGCATGGATGTGGTCAATCAGATCAAACGCGGCACCGGCCCGAACGGCGCCGTCATCGGTGAGCCGGATGTGATGACCTCTGTCACCGTCACAGAGTAATTTCCTCAAACATATCAAATAGGAAGGGCGCTCTCGGGCGCCCTTTTTCATGTCCGACTGTCAGGTTTAAAACTCGAAGCGCACCGCCGCAGAGGCCAATCCATCCCCCGCGCCATAGCCGCCCGACACATCCAGAGACGTCGATCCGCGCAGGTAGATATTCGCCCCCAAAAGCGCCACGCCATCCTCAGGCTCCTCAAAGGGCACAGAGACCAATTCGGTCAGGGACAGCCGATCCGTCACTTGGTGACGATAGGCCAGTTCCACTGCGGCGGGGGCGTCATTGGCCTCATTATAGGACAGTGTGCCGAACATCTCGCCCGCGCCCAATTGATAGCGCCCTTGCAGTTTCGCATTGGCATCATTGGTGTCGCCATCGACATATTCCAGCGCCACCTCGATTTGCCACGCGCCGCTCTGCCAGCCGCCGCCAAGGCCCAGAATCGTGGCGTCATAGTCATCGACA
Organism: Celeribacter sp.; assembly: GCF_048270365.1. Lineage (NCBI taxonomy): Bacteria > Pseudomonadati > Pseudomonadota > Alphaproteobacteria > Rhodobacterales > Roseobacteraceae > Celeribacter > Celeribacter sp. The sequence goes on along the minus strand of NZ_JBLWTA010000001.1, from coordinate 462,003 downwards.
TAATGGAGCGAGGTTGCCACGCCTTCGGTTTGATAGCTCACGCCGTAGGGCAGGTATTGGCTTTCGGTGATCGTGCCATTGGTCAAACGGCTAAACCCCGTCTCGGTGCGCCTAAGTGCCTCCGGCAGCATGACGTCGGAAATCAGCGGGCGGGCGAATTGGTCATAGGCCGGGCGCGGATTGCCGATCTCGAAGCGGGCGCCGGAGCTGAGGCTATAGCTCAGCGCCGCATAGGTCTCATGTTCGCGCCCCAGGGTGCCAAAGGCCCCGAAACTCAGCCCGAGCCCATCCCAAGCAGTGGTCCATGTGCCATCGCCGCCCAGCCATGCCTCTTCGGCATCGAGGGTCGATGCGCCAAGCGCGATCCAGCCGTCGCCGGTGATCCATTGGCTCGCGTCAAAAGATTGCGCCTCAGCCGTGCTGGCGAGGCCCATGAGAACAAGGGGGAGGAATGCGACTCTCTTCATGCGTGTATTTTGCGCCTGAAAATGGAAAAAATCCATGAAGATCAGCGTCCTTCAATATCACAAAACCGCGCAGATGCTGCGCGGCTTTGGATCATTTCGTGATTTCGGGCGGAATTTAGCCCTTGCAGACCACCAAAGCGTGGCGCTTTTTGCCTGCCGAAAGCTTCATCGGCTCCTTGAGCATATCAGCCGTCACCAGAAGGCCTGCGTCCTTGTGGTCCTCGTCATTCACCTTGGCACCGCCCTCGGAAAACAGGCGTTTTGCTGCTTTGCCGCTGTCAGAGAGGCCGGATTTGACGAAAAGCTGCACGATGGAAATGCCGTCGCCAATGTCCGACGCCGCCAGTTCCACGGTCGGAAGATCATCGCCCACGCCGCCTTTCTCGAAGACCTCGCGCGCGGTGGCTTCCGCGGCTTTCGCGGCCTCGGCACCATGCAACAGCGTGGTGACCTCATTGGCGAGGATGATCTTGGCTTCGTTGATCTCGGAGCCTTCAAGCGCGCCGAGACGCTCGCACTCTTCGACCGGCAGATCGGTGTAGAGCTTGAGGAAGCGCCCGGTGTCGGCATCCGTGGTGTTGCGCCAGAACTGCCAGAACTCATAGGGCGACAGCATATCGCCGTTGAGCCAGACCGCGCCGCCTTGGGATTTGCCCATCTTGCGGCCATCCGAGGTGGTCAAAAGCGGCGTGGTCAATCCGTAGATGTCATTGTCCAAAACGCGGCGCGTCAGGTCGATGCCGTTGACGATATTGCCCCACTGATCCGATCCGCCCATCTGCAAAAGACAGCCGTAGCGACGGTTCAGTTCCAAGAAGTCATACGCCTGCAAAATCATGTAGTTGAATTCGAGGAAGGACAGCGATTGCTCGCGATCCAGACGCGATTTCACGCTCTCAAAAGACAGCATCCGGTTCACGGAGAAATGCCGCCCGATGTCGCGCAGGAAGTCGAGGTAGTTCAGGCTGTCGAGCCACTCGGCATTGTTGCGCATGAGCGCGCCATTGCCGGGCTGTGCTTCGTCCTCTGCGTAATCGAGGTAGCGATCGAACACCTGCTGCATGCCCGCGATGTTCTCGTCGATCTGCTCCGGCCCCAAAAGCGGGCGTTCGTCGGAGCGGAAAGACGGATCGCCCACCTTCGTGGTGCCGCCGCCCATCAGCGTGATCGGCTTGTTGCCGGTCTTCTGGAACCAGCGCAGCAGCATGATGTTCAACAGATGCCCGACGTGCAGCGATTTCGCCGTGGCGTCATAGCCGATATAGGCGGTCACCATCCCGTTGTTCAGCGCGTCGTCCAGCTCTTGCAAATTGGTGCAATCGGCCAAGAACCCGCGCTCGATGATCACGCGCAGGAATTCCGATTTGGGATGGTAGGTCATCTGTCACATTTTCCGTTCAAAGGGTCAGCGGGGCCTGATATATCGGGGTGCGCACCAAAGGGAAAGAGTGTGATGAGCAGTCAGGGTAAGAAGTCTCCGATCTGGGCTGCCGGATGTATGTCCGGCACGTCTCTGGACGGGGTGGATGTGGCCATGTTGAAAACCGACGGTGTCGAGATTTTCGACTTCGGCGAGAGCCACTTTCGCGGCTATTCGGAGGTGGAACAAGAGCTGTTCCGCGCCGAGCTTGGCACCTGGCAGGCGTCAAACGCGTTGACCGAACTGATCGAGACGGCCCATGCGGAGGCCCTGTCGGGGCTTGAGGGCTATGAGTTGATCGGCTTTCATGGCCAGACCTTGAACCACGCCCCCGATGACGGCCGCACCTATCAGGCGGGCGACGGCGCGGTTTTGGCCGAGGTCACGGGCGTGCCTGTGGTCTGGGATTTCCGCACGGCGGATGTCGAAATGGGCGGGCAGGGCGCGCCTTTGGCGCCCTTTTTCCACCATGCATTGGCGCGCTATATCGGGGCCGAGGCGCCGGTCGCCTTCCTCAATCTCGGCGGTGTCGGAAATCTGACTTGGGTCGATCCCTCTGTGGAGGACCCGGCAGCGCCCGGCGCTTTGCTGGCCTTTGACACTGGCCCCGCGAATGCGCCGGTGAACGATCTGATGCGCGCGCGCCGGGGCGAGACCCATGATGCGGGGGGCGCACTGGCCGCCGCGGGTCAGCCGGAGATGGACATCGTCGCCAAAGGCCTTGAGCATCCTTATTTCTACAAAATGCCGCCGAAATCTCTGGATCGGAACGATTTCCACGGTGTCCTTGAGGCGGTCCAGTCGCTGTCCGACGCGGATGCCGCCGCCACCCTGACCGCCTTTGCCGCCGCCTCCGTTGCCCGCGCCATGGACCATTGTCCGGAGCCGCCGACGGCGCTCTATGTCACCGGCGGCGGGCGTCACAACGCGACGCTGATGGCGATGATTGCGGCGGGGGTGGATTGCACTGTGTTGCCGGTCGAAGACGTGGGGCTCGATGGCGATATGCTCGAGGCGCAGGCCTTTGCCTATCTCGCGGTGCGGGTGATCTACGGGATGCCGACCTCTGCACCCATGACGACTGGCGTGCGGACTGCGATCGGGGGCGGGCGCATTTCGCGGCCTGATCTGGGGAAAACGGAATAGGTTAAAATGGGAGGAGAACGAGACCCGGCAGCTTGCGAGGTGCAACTCCGCCGGGCCCAAAACTCGAAACAATGGGAAAACGTGTGATCACTGGTTCCCCCCCCGACACTGGTTAACAGGTTTAGGTTAACCTAACGTCAGTTTTAAGCCAGTCTGGAAAACCTTACCATTTTGCCAAATCTGTGGGGAAAAACGCGACAGTATTCCCCGTAACCCGGCATTATCTTTGCCATGGCCCCAATCAGCTGCGCGGAATCTCAAAATCAGCCGCGGCCAGATCAAAGCCTTCGAACCGGAACCCCGGCGAGACCGTACAGCCGACCAGCGTCCAGTCTCCTGTCGTCTTGGCCGCCTGCCAATGATGCGGTGGCACGATGAGCTGGGGCGCTTCTCCGGCCAGTAAATTAGGCCCGAGGACAAAATCCCGCGCCGGGCCGTCTTCCGTCTCCGACAGAGACAGCACCAAGGGCGCGCCCGCGTAGTAATGCCAAATCTCCGTTGCATCGACCCGGTGCCAATGGCTTTGCTCGCCCGCCCTGAGCAGGAAATAGATACAGGTCCCCGCCGCCCGCGCATCGCCGTCCGTCTCGGCGATCCAGGTTTGCCGATAATGCCCGCCCTCGGGGTGAGGCTTCAGGTTCAGCTTTGCGATGATCTCGTCTGCGGAAATTTCTTTTGTCATAATTTCAAATGTTTACCTTGTTCTCGCTCACGCATTTGCACGTTTAGTACAGTTTTTCAGGAACCATTCCGGCGAGGCCGACGTTGACCCCACAGCAATAAGATCAACGGGAGACTTCCATGTCCAAGAAAATCCTTTTGGCGATGGCCTTTGCCGCGCCCGCACTCGCCGCTTGTCAGATGAGCAACACCGACATGAGCACCGGCGTCGGCGCTGCTGCCGGTGCTGGTCTGGGCTACATCACTGCCGATGCGCTTGGGTCCAATGACGAATGGACCGTTCTGGCCACGCTGGGTGGCGCTGCTGCCGGCGCTCTGGTCGCCAAGGATGCGAGCGCTGCGACCTGTGCCTACTCCAACGGTGACGGCACCTATTACACGGCGAAATGCCCGTAAGAGCGCAAGGCTTGCCTAAGAGCTTGTGACGTGACCAGTGTTTAGGTTTCCGTTCAGAGTGTTTGTTTTCAAAGGCCTCGCAATGTTGCGGGGCCTTTTGCTATGAGCCTTTCAGATCATCGGAATTTGCGGCGCGGCCGTCTTCGCCAGCGGGCCATTCATGCGCGGATCGTCCATCACCTCGATGGCGCGGGCGTAGGGGGTGAAGCCTGAGCGGATGTAGAACCCCACGGCCTGCGGACTGTCGAGCGTACAGGTGTGAACGAAGAACCGCTTGATCGGGTGCGCAAACGCCTTGTCCAAAGCGTGCTCCATTAACCACCGCCCGGTGCCGCCGCCAATGAGGCTCTCATCCAGCCCGAAAAACGCCAGTTCGGTATTGTCGGGATCGCGGAAATCCAATTCCAAAAGTCCGAGATCCGCGCCGTCTTTGCGGACCGAATAGACCTCGACATTCGGATCGGTCAGGATCGCGGCAAGCGCGTCATCCGCCATATACATCCTTGAAAACCAAAGCCAATCCGCGCCGACACGGGCGTAAAGTGCACGATACCACTCAAGTCCGGGCGCCTCATGGCGGATCAGCTCCAACCCCGGCTGCTCCGGCGCAGGTCGTGGGGCGGGGCGTTTGAACATTTCGAGGTAAGTGACAATGGCGGCGAGCTTGCCGGAGGGCAGCTCGTGGGTGCCGTCAGGGAGCGGGCTGGGGAGGGGGGAGGTTTTCATGGGATACAAATTGCTGCATGAAATTGAGAAGTTCAATTAAGATAATCTCAATTTCGTTGGATAGATATGGATGCCTAGATGCCCGCTGATACTTACTTCTTTGACTTGCCTGTCTATCGAATTTCTGAAGAGCACTACTATCAGCTTATTGAGAACAGGAAAGAAAAACAATTTGACCGCATGCGTGCACGTATTGAGGGATATGAACCTTCTGAACATTTGAAGCAATCCTTCGGACACCATATCGACGGTAAGTATGGCCCTTGGCAATTCAACGAGATCATTGCCTACATACGTTTGCATTTTCTTGGGAGCCAGATAAGAGGCGAATATTTTAGCTCAGAAAAGCAGCGCAACGGACTGAATAGAAAAAAGGTTTTCACCTTTAGAACTTGGAAACTGGCACCTGAAGTCGATCTTGGGTTTGCTCGGCGCTACTCCAATCAAGGCATCTGGTCTTCGATTCAGGAATATGTTGCTCTCTGTAAAAAAGAACTCAGCAGATCGCGAGTGATCGACGATAGTATTCTTAATACGATTGGGCCCCATATGGATTGGGTCGCATTGCTCGATAAGCGTGACTAAAACAAAAAGCCCCACCAATCCGGCGGGGCTTTTCACTTAGTTCTCTTGGCTCTTCTTCTTTGCGGTCACGCCAATCACGACGCACAGTGCAAAGCCGCAGAGAATGATGAGAGGCCCATATGTTTGGGCCGAGTCCACCACAGCGGGCTCATCCGTCATCCCCAGAATATTCGGCAGGAAATACATCACCACGCCGAAAGAGATCAGGATGATCCCGCCTAGATATTTTAACATGCTTACCCTTTAACCTTTTGTTTTGTTTACTTCTTCAAAATCGACGTCCCGGCATATTCTGCCGTCGCGCCCAGTTGTTCCTCGATGCGGATCAGCTGGTTGTATTTCGCCATCCGGTCGGAGCGCGACATGGAACCCGTCTTGATCTGACCGCAGTTGGTCGCCACAGCGAGATCGGCAATCGTCGCGTCCTCGGTCTCGCCCGAACGGTGCGACATCACGTTGGTGTAGCGCGCGCGGTGGGCCATATCGACGGCTTTGAGCGTCTCGGAGAGGGACCCGATTTGGTTCACTTTGACCAGCATGGAGTTCGCCACGCCTTGCTCGATGCCCGACGCCAGACGCTCCGGGTTGGTCACGAAGAGATCGTCACCCACGAGCTGGACTTTATCTCCGAGTTTGTCGGTCAAAAGCTTCCAACCGGCCCAGTCGTCCTCGGCCATGCCGTCTTCGATGGAGATGATCGGGTAATCGTTGCACAGCTCGACGAGGTAGTCGGCGTTTTGCTCGGACGTCAGCGATTTGCCTTCGCCCTTCATCTCGTATTTGCCGCCCTCGTAGTACTCGGTCGAGGCGCAATCGAGCGCGAGGTAGATGTCTTCGCCCGGTTTGTAGCCGGCTTTCTCGATGGCGGAGAGCACGAAATCCAGCGCTTCGCGGGTCGAGGAGATGTTCGGCGCAAAGCCGCCCTCATCACCGATGCCGGTGTTGTAACCTGCGGCGGAGAGCTCTTTTTTCAGCGTGTGGAACACTTCGGCGCCCATGCGGATCGCTTCTTTCACGTTCGTGGCCGAAACAGGCATGATCATGAATTCCTGGAAATCGATCGGGTTGTCGGCGTGCTCGCCACCGTTGATGATGTTCATCATCGGCACCGGCAGAACGCGGGCCGAGGAGCCACCGACGTAGCGGTAAAGCGGCAGGGCGGAGTAATCCGCGGCGGCTTTGGCAGCGGCCAGAGACACGCCGAGGATGGCGTTGGCACCGAGGCGGCCTTTGTTGGGCGTGCCATCGAGTTCGATCATCACGGCGTCGAGGGCTTCTTGTTCGGTGGCGTCCATGCCGACGAGCGCTTCGGCAATCTCACCGTTTACGGCGGCGACGGCTTCCAAAACGCCTTTGCCCAGATAGCGGGACGTGTCACCGTCGCGCTTTTCCACGGCTTCGTGCGCACCGGTGGAGGCGCCCGACGGCACGGCGGCGCGGCCCATGGTGCCGTCTTCCAGAATGACGTCCACTTCCACGGTCGGATTGCCGCGGCTGTCGAGAATTTCGCGACCGATGATGTCGATGATGGTGCTCATTGAAGGTGTCCCTTTTCAATTTGGTGGGCAATTCGGTTGGCGGGCCAGTTGCCTGTTTGATACCAGCCGGGGCGGGCAGGTCAACAACCCATGCGCTAACAACGGCCAACTCTTTGAAACAGACGCGGTCTGAAGTGGCGTTAAATCTGGCGTCAGATTCTGGGCGCTTCGAGGTCTGCCATCAACATGTCGCGATCCAGCCGCGCCAATTTGCGTTCGCGCAGGAAGCTATAGAGGCCGGAGGCGATGATCAGCGCAGAGCCGAGATAGGTCATCATATCGGGCCGTTCGCCAAAGACCAGAATGCCGCCGATCATGGTAAACACGAGCCGCGCATAGCGAAACGGCGTGACGGCGGACGCATCGCCCAGCCGCATGCCTGACACGATCAGCGCATAGCCCAAAGTGCCCGCGAGCATCGCGATGGCCAACATGCCAGACAGCGTGAGATCAGGGGCAACCGGCGTGGCGCCCGAGACCCAAAGCGCCAGAAGGGCGGCAGGCAGGACTGCGAGGTAGGCTTGCATGGACACGACGGTGGAGGGCACGGCCACATCCATCACCCGTGTCATCAGGTCGCGTGCCGCCACGGCCACCACCGCGACGAGCACCCAAAGCGCCTGCGGCTCAAACGCGGAGAACCCGGGGCGAATGATCATCAAAACGCCGATGAAACCGACAGAAATCGCGCTCCAGCGTCGCCATCCGACACGTTCCTTGAGGAAGACCGCCGCTCCGAGGGTGACGACCAGCGGCATGGATTGAAAGACGGCGCCGACGGTGGAAATCTCCACCCGGGACAAGGCCGTGACGAAAGCAATGGACCCAACGGCTTCGGTCGAAGCCCGCAAGAGGATCATGGGGCGCCAATTGCGCGCAGTGAAAATGCGGTCACGGCGCAGCAGAGCCCAGATCGTGAAAATCGCCGCGCAGCCGATACAAATCAACAGCAGCACCTCCGCCACCGGCATCACGGTGGAGAGCTGTTTGATGAACATGTCCTCCACGGTGAAAAAGGCCATGGAACCGATGATCATGAGAATGGCGCGCAGATTGTGCATGTGGGATCCTGAGTGTTTTCCCAGACCTAGCGGGGCAGACACCCAAGCGGCAAGCTTTGTGAGGCCTCAAAAGCCGCAGACGGGGGAGGGCGAAACCACTCAACCCCGGGTCGCAAGGCGCTCAGCGCTTTTTGCGCACGCCGAAAAGTTCGAGGCGATGCCCCTTGAGATCGAACCCCAGCCGCTCCGCGATCTTTTCCTGAAGCGCCTCGATCTCCGGGTCGACAAATTCGATGACCTGTCCGGTTTCCATGTCGATCAGGTGGTCGTGATGCGCCCGATCCGCCGGTTCATAGCGCGCGCGCCCGTCACCGAATTCGAGCTTGTCCAAAATACCGCGCTCTTCGAACAGCTTCACGGTGCGGTACACCGTGGCCAGCGAAATTTTCGGGTCTTTGGCGGAGGCGCGGGCGTAAAGCTCCTCGGCATCCGGGTGATCCACCGCCTCTTCGAGCACGGAGGCAATGACGCGACGTTGCTCGGTCAGGCGCAGGCCTTTGGCCTCGCAACGCATCAGGATCGTGTCTGTCATGAGGGCTCCGGCTCAGGTGGTCTGCCCAAAGGTAAAAAAACGGGCCGGATTGGTCCAGCCCGCATTTGCGACTTACTCGCAAAACCATTTTGTAAGGATAGTCTGCTCTGGTCTCAAGAAACCAGCTTGCCCTCCATCATGCGGATCGCCTGACCGCCGATGGTGACGCCTTCGGGGGTGGCATGGACCGAGATTCGCGAGGGGCGGCCCATGTCGTCGCCTTGATGGATCGTCATGGTGATGTCGCCCCCGTCGCGCTCTTGGAACAGCCGTCCAAGGGCGGCTGCGGCGGAGCCGGTCGCGGGGTCTTCGGGAATGTCATCGAGCGGCGCGAACATGCGTAGATGCACGGTCTCACCGTCGCGCCAATAGGGCGCTTGGGCAAAATCGAGGCCCATCGGGTAGCGCGCGTGGCCCTCGCGGAAGCTGGCGATGTCGCAGGTGACGCGCGCCAAAGCCGCGCGCGAGGTGAGTTCCGTGAAGGTGAAGGCCAATCCCATTCCGGCCATCACCGGCGCGGCTTTCAGATCGCTCTCGGAAAGGCCAAGCGCTTTCGCGACCAGAGCCGCCTCAGGATGCGCGAGGGTTTCCAGCGGCTGGATGGCGGTGAATGCGGCCTTGCCACCCGCCGCTTTCGCGGTGATCAACCCGACCTTTAACTCCAGCCGCAACTCCGGCCCATAGCCCATCTCAGAGAGCGCCACGGCCGCACCGATGGTGGGATGCCCGGCAAAAGGCACCTCCATCGTCGGTGTGAAGATCCTGAGCCGTGCCGTATTTCCCGCCTCCTCGGGCGGGTAGAGAAACACCGTCTCCGAATAGTTGAACTCGCGTGCGATCTTTTGCAGCAACTCTTCGGGAAGGGCGTCCGCCTCCGGCACGACGGCCAGAGGATTGCCGCCAAAGGCACGGTCGGTGAAGACGTCATAGGTCAGGTAGCGGGTCATACATCCAACTCCGGTTCAGGGCCGACACGTTTGGCGACGGCGGCGACGGTGAGGCCCTGGACGATGATGGAGAAGACCACCACGATATAGGTCGCCGTCAGGATCAGCGGTTTCCATTCGCTGTCGGGCAAGGAGAGCGCGAGGGCGACGGAAATCCCGCCTTTGAGCCCGCCCCATGTCATGATCGGGATGGTGCCTTTCGAGAAATTCGAGAAGGGTTTGAGCAGGAACACCGGGATTGCCACCGCTGTGAGACGGGCGATGAGCGCCAGCACGATGGCCATAAGCCCGCCGATGACGGAGGTGGTGTCAAAGGCCACGGCGAAGACCTCGAAACCGATCATCAGGAAAAGAATGGCGTTGAGGATCTCGTCGATCATTTTCCAGAAGGCATCGACATAGCGACGGGTTTCCTCGGACATGCCGTATTTCGCACCTACATCGCCGATCAAAAGCCCGGCGCAGACCGCCATGATCGGGGCGGACACATGCATTGCGACCGCCAGCTCATAGCCACCGAACGCGAGCCCCAAGGTGATCAGCACCTCCAGAGCATAGTCATCAATGAGGCGCATCACGCGGAAGGTCAGCCAGCCCAAAACAAGACCCAACAAAGCGCCGCCGATGGCCTCTTGGGCAAAGAGCCAGAGTGCGCCTTCGACGGCATTCTCACTCCCATGCGCATCGCCGTGCCCCGTGCCCGCAAAGGCCAGGCCAACCAGCACAAGATAAACCACATAGCCCACGCCGTCGTTGAACAGGCTCTCGCCCGCGATCTTGGTCTCAAGGCTTTTCGGCAGCGACGCCTGCCGCAACACGCCCAGCACCGCGACCGGATCGGTCGGCGAAATCAGCGCCCCGAAGGTGAGCGCGATCAACAGGGGCATACCGGTCAGCCAGCTAAAGCCCGCGCCGACGACGGCGGTCGACAGAGCCACGCCCAAGGTCGCCATGAGAAACACCGGCCGCCATTGCGCGCGGAGATCGGAGACCTTCACATGCAACGCGCCCGCAAAGAGCAACAGCCCCAACATGCCCTCTAACAGCGTGTCGGAGAAATCAAAGGCCAGAACCTCGGCACGGATGGTCTCTTCGACCAGCGAGGCGGGGTAAATCGCATCAAGTCCGATCACCGCGAGAGAGGCGATGAGCGCCACGACGAGAATGCCGATGGAGGAGGGGAGTTTCAAAAACAGGTAGTTGATCGCCCCGAACGCGCCGGCGAGCACGATCAGAAGCGAGGTGATTTGCAGAAGTGTCATGGGAAGTGCCTTGAAGGGGGAACCGTAAAAATCGTCTTGGGTCGGGTTTAAAACGATTTCTTGGCCAGCGCACCACAGATTATCGCATACCGCTCCTCCAAAGAGCGCAGCTCTGAGTTGGCCCGCCTCAAAGCCCCGCGCGGATCATGTCGCGAATTTTGGCTGCTTTTTCAAAGTGATCGAGCCGATGGGTCTTGATCCACCATTCTGCGGCTTCCATCAAAAGCTCGGGATCGTCATTTTTATTGGCAAAGAAGGCGTAAAAGGACAGGCCGACCGTGTCGCCTTTCTTGGCGATCTTCTCTTCACAGATTTTGATCGCTTTTGCCCGCAGAGTGTTGCGCATGTCATGCCTCGCTTTTTTGTCGGACCATAGGCGAGGAGGGTGTGAGATCAAGGCGTGATGTGGCGGGATCAGGACGTCAAAGCCTTGAGATCGGCCCAGATCGGCAAATGATCGGAGGCTTGGCGCGACAAAACCGTCTCCGCCACGCCCGCGTCGCGCATTTCTAACGCGGGAGTAAAGGCGATGCGGTCCAGCGCGGCCATCGGGCGCGAGGCGTGAAACGAGCGCCCCGGCGCGTGGATGTCGAAGGCATCGCGCAGCGGATCGAGGCCCTGCGTGCGCGACCATTCGTTGAAGTCGCCCAAGATGACGGTGGGACGGTCGTCGAGTTTGGCCAGATGCGCACGAATGGCGTGAAGCTGTTTCTGCCGCGAGCTGCGCAACAGGCCCAAATGTACGCCAACGACCCGCAGGTTCGGCAGATCCACGGCCACAGACCCACGCGGCTCCAGCCCCGGCAGATTGAAACGATGCACCGCCTCGACCAAGGCCCCTTTGCGGACCAAAATCGCGTTGCCATGCCAGCCGACGGAGACAGGCGAAGTGTTGATGGGCAGGGCGGTGAACTCCGTATGCGTGTCGATCATTCGGGACGGCAGCGCGGCGGGGCGTGGCCCCAAGCGCAGATCGGCCTCCTGCAACGCGATGACATCGGCCTCAAGGCTGTTGATCACGTCCAGCACCCGCCCCGGCGCGCGTTTGCCATCCGTGCCTTTGCATTTGCGCAGATTATATGAGGCGAGGCGCAGCGCGCCGGTTTCCACTTTTGGTATCATCAGGTTAACATAGGCATTCAACAACAGGATTTCACCATGTCTGTCAAAGAGACCTTGCAAGAGCTAATGACCAAGGCCCGTAGCCAGCCCTTGGTCATGCGCCTCGTCTGGGTGGCTTTGATGGCGGAATTTGTCGCGGGCCTCGTGGCGGCGCGCTACACCTCGTCTTTCATCGCGCTGGGCACATTTGGGCTGACGCTCGTGCCGATGTTTTTCGCGCGTCGGTTTCACATTTACATCCCGCGCTCCTTCATGGCGGGGATCGTGCTGTTCATTTTCGCGACGCTGTTTTTGGGTGAGGTGGGCGATTTCTACAATCGCTATTGGTGGTGGGACATCGTGCTGCACGGCGGCTCTGCGCTGGGCTTTGGCCTTGTGGGATTCATCGCGATTTTCATGCTGTTCCAGGGCGACCGCTATGCCGCGCCCCCATGGGCGATGGGGCTTTTCGCCTTTTGTTTTGCGATGTCCATCGGCGCGCTCTGGGAGATTTTCGAATATACCATGGACCAGGCGTTCGGCACGAATATGCAGAAATCCGGCCTTCAGGACACGATGTGGGACCTGATTGTCGATGCGGGCGGCGGCCTTGTGGGGGCGGTGTCCGGCGCGATCTACGTGGCCTTTGATCGCAACACGCCTTTCGCCAGCCTGATCCGCGATTTCATCACCCGCAACAAGCGCTTGTTTGGGAAATATCGCTCGAAGTGAGAGATCACGTTCCACAAAATGTTTTGTGCACCACCTGATCCTCGGTCGGCGGATGCGTCAGGTCTTGATCGTCTTCCGCCAAATCAAACGGCCTGCTCAGCACCCGCGCCAGCCGCGCCGCCTTGCTTTCATCGCCCTCAAGTGCGGCTTGAATGGCTTCCTCGATCCGATGATTACGCGGGATCACGGCGGGGCTGGTCTTGGCGATGATCTCACGCCATTTCTCAGAACGTCGCGTCTCCCAACGCGGCACCCAGGCGTCAAACGCCTCTCGGTCCAACATCCAATCCCGCGCGGAACCATCCAGCAAGCCTCTGAACGTATTGGTGAAATCCGCACCATCCTTGGCCATCAGGCCCAAGAGGTCCTGAATGAGCGGCAAATCCGCCTCATTCGGATCGTCCATCCCAAGCTTCGCGCCAAACACCGCGCGCCATTCCGCCTGATAGGCCTCAGGGAAGGTATTCAGCACCTCGGTCAGCGCATCAATCGCCTTGTGCTGCCCGCCCAGCTCTTCCTCCATTTGCGGCACGAAACACGACCCCAATTGCGCCAGATTCCAATGCGCAATCGAAGGCTGTTGCTCATAGGCATAGCGCCCGAATTGGTCGATGGAACTGTAGACCGCCTTGGGCGAATAGCCGTCGATGAAGGCGCAGGGACCGTAGTCAATCGTCTCACCTGACACCGCCATATTGTCCGTGTTCATCACCCCATGGACAAAGCCCAGCCCCATCCATTTGGCGATCAATCGCGCCTGCGCTTTGACAATTTCGGCATAAAGCTCCAGCGTATCTTTCGCCTGCGGGTAATGCCGCGCGCGGACGTGGTCGGTCAAAATCTTGACAGAGGCCTCATCGCCGCGTGCCGTGAAATATTGAAAGGTGCCAACCCGAATGTGACTGGACGCAATGCGCACCAAAAGTCCGCCGGGATAGGCGCGCTCACGCTGCACTCGCCCGCCGGTTCGCAACGCCGCCAAAGCGCGCGTCGTCGGCACCCCCGCCGCATGCATAAACTCGCTGATGATATATTCGCGCAGCACCGGCCCGATCCACGCCCGCCCGTCGCCATTGCGCGAATAGGGCGTGCGCCCCGCGCCTTTGAGATGGATGTCAAAGCGGCCATCCTCTGTGACCACCTCGCCCAAAAGCACCGCGCGCCCATCGCCCAGCTGCGGCGACCAACCGCCGAACTGATGCCCCGCGTAAACCTGCGCAATCGGATCGGCGCCCTCTGGGATCACGTTGCCCGCAAGCATCGGCGCATCCCAATCGGACACGCCCAAAGCCTTGGCCAAAGGCGCATTCCAAAGCATTACCTCGGGCGCAGGCGAAAGCTCCGGCGCGATCCTCGTGTGAAACTCTTTCGGCAGGCGGGCATAGGTATTGTCGAATTGGGTCATGTGCCTAACCTAGTGCGTCTTCTTCTTGGCGCAAATACTCATTCATCCGAGACGTCGCACACGTTCCGTCAATAGATCAAAGAACCCTTCGGCATCCGCATCCCCCATGAACATCGCATTTTTGGGCCGATCCGTGACGCCCCACCAATCGGCAACGGTCATGCCGCGGGTGAGTTTCGACTGGGTTTCGATCTCGACATTGATGAAACGTCCGGAAAACAGCTCCGGTTTGATCAGATAGGCGATCACCGTCGGATCGTGCAGCGGGCCACCCTGAGAGCCGTATTTCTCGATGTCGAAACGCTCGAAAAAATCGAGCCAGCCTGCGACCACTTCGCCCAGGTGATTTCCAAACTCCTTGAACGCCTGCAAACGGGGTGCTGTGACCAACACTTTGTGGGTACAGTCGAGCGGCATCACCGTGAGCTTCACGCCGGATTTGAACACAATATCCGCCGCTTCCGGGTCGACGTAAATGTTGAATTCTGCCGCCGGGGTGATGTTGCCCACCTCGAAATAAGCGCCGCCCATCAGGACCACTTCCTGCACGCGTTCGACAATATCCGGGGCTTTCTCGAAAGCCGTCGCGATGTTCGTCAAAGGGCCCATCGGGCAAAGCGTCACCGTGCCGGGGGCTTCCCTGCGCAGTGTTTCGATGATGAAATCCACACCGTGCTGCTTTTGCAAAGGCATGGTCGGCGTCGGCAATTCGATCCCGTCGAGGCCGGTTTTGCCGTGCACATGTTCGGCGGTCACCAGAGTGTGCGCCAAGGGCCTGTCACAGCCCGCGAAGACCAAAACATCGGGGCGCCCGGCGACTTCGCAAATCTTGCGCGCGTTCTCCGCGGTGCGCTCGATCGGCACATTGCCCGCGACGGCGACGATGCCCAAAAGGTCGATCTCCTCGGGCGAGCCAAGCGCCAGAAGGATCGCCATGGCGTCATCCTGTCCGGGGTCCGTGTCGATGATGATCTTGCGCGGGAAGTCCGACATGTGCGTGCCTTTTTACTGGTTGGTCAAAGGCGCAGCATGCTCCGCAGGGGGCGGGATGTAAAGCGGATCAGGCCGCTTAGCGCCGCACTTGGCGCGCGCCGTCAGCCCCTCGCACAATCACCGTGCGAATGCCCGCGATGTCCGTGTTCGACAGCGATTTCGCCGCTGTGATCTGACGCTGCGCCGGGCTGAGCGCCGGCACCGTCTCAGAAGGCGCACGCAGGCGGAAATCAAAGACCAAAGTGTCGGCGCGATCAGAGGGCGCGGCGACCAATTCGGCGTCATAATAGCCCGCAGAGGGCAGGGCAGCGGTGGCGGTCACGATGGCGCCTGAGGCGGATTTGACCATCTGTAACTCAGTGATCTGCGGGGCCAGCGGGCGGGTGTCGACAAAGACCGGGTAGCCTTTGCGCGGCGCGAGGGTTTGCAGGACCGTGACGTTCTGGCCGTTTTCATCGACCGCAACGGCTTCGGATTTCCCAAACCAGTTGAGCGGGTTGAACCGCGACTCTTTCACTGTGGCGCAGCCCGCCAGAAGTGACAAAACCAGCCCCGAAATGATCACCTGACGCCGCATCGGCTTCTCCCTTACACCTTCGTGGTCCAAGGGCTACCCGAAAAGCCCCCTATTGAAAAGCCCGCGTTGCGGCGCCTGTCGAAAACACATGGGAAAGCGCGGGGCAAAGAGCGGCGGACTGGACCTTTGCCGGGCAAAGGCCTATGTGATTTTTGCAGCAAAACTGAGGATCCGATCATGGCGCAAGAGAAGTTCGAAGAGATTGTCGAAACCTTTGAGTTTCTGGACGATTGGGAGGACCGCTATCGCCATGTGATCGAGATGGGCAAGGCCTTTCCGCCGCTTGATGACGCCTTCAAGGTGCCTGCGACCAAGGTCGAGGGCTGCGCCTCGCAGGTCTGGCTGGTGCCGACGATCGAGGGCGGTAAATTCGAGTTTCAGGGCGCCTCTGACGCGATGATCGTGCAGGGCCTGATCGCCATTTTGCACGAATTGTTTGCCGGATTGACCGTCTCCGAGGTCTTGACCACCGATGCGCCCGCCGAGCTCGCGCGACTGGGCCTCGACGAACACCTGTCGTCGCAACGCTCCAATGGTCTGCGTGCCATGGTCGAACGGATCATGGAGACCGCGCAAAAAGCGGCCTGAAAATCGCACGACAAAAGGGACAGCTAAGTTCTCCACTTGGCAAATGTTCTCCTTTTGTTCATATTTGTGGCATGAGCCACGAATCCAGAAACCCCTCCCATCTTTCGAGCGATTTCTTCAGCGACACGCTGCCTTTGGGACTGGTGCCCAAAGCGCGTGGCAGCACGTCCAACGCCACCGGCCGGTTCGAACGTCTCGCCCGCGAAACCTTCATCGACGGTTGGGACGCGGAGCTTGAACAAAGCGTGATGCGCACCACCACAGTGGACGAGCGCCCGCGTAAGATCATCACCCGCAACGACAGTCCCGACATTCCTTTTGATCGCTCGATCAACCCCTATCGCGGCTGCGAACACGGCTGTTCTTACTGTTTTGCCCGTCCAAGTCATGCCTATCTCGGTCTGTCGCCGGGGTTGGATTTCGAAACTCGTCTGACGCGGAAACTCGGTGCGGCGGAGGTGCTGCGGCGTGAACTCGCCGCCAAAAGCTATGAGGTCGCGCCGATTGCCATGGGCACAAACACCGACCCCTATCAGCCCATCGAGGCGCGCGATCGCATCATGCGCAGCATTCTCGAGGTGCTCTCAGAGCACAATCACCCGGTGACCATCGTCACCAAGGGCACCTTGATCGAGCGCGACATTGACATTCTGGCGCCGATGGCCGCGAAAGGCCTTGTGCATGTCGGCGTGTCCGTCACCACGCTCGGTTCGCGCCTGTCGCGTCAGTTGGAACCGCGCGCGCCCGTGCCTGCGCGGCGGCTGAAAACCATCCGCGCCCTCTCTGAGGCGGGCATCCCCGTCCGCGTCATGGTCGCACCCATCATTCCCGCGCTCACCGATCACGAGTTGGAGGCCATTTTGACGGCCGCCGCCACCCATGGGGCCAAAGCGGCGGCCTATATCATGCTGCGCCTGCCTTTGGAGGTCGCGCCTTTGTTCGAGGAGTGGCTTGAAATCTATGTGCCAGACCGCGCCGCGCGGGTGATGAACCGGGTGCGCGAGTTGCGCGGCGGCAAGGCCAATGACAGCACCTTCGGCACGCGGATGCGCGGCAAGGGCGAATGGGCGGAGTTGATGTCGAAACGCTTCGAGATCGCGCTGAGCCGCACCGGATTGTCGCGCAAGGGAACAGTGCTGCGCACGGATCTCTTTGCCGTGCCGCCGAAACCGGGGGATCAACTGAGCCTGTTTTAAAGTGCGTCCTCGGCAGGGTCTGCGTCGACAGCGAAGGGCCCGAGGGCTGCGACCACCTGTTCGAGTGTCGGGCGGGCGCCTTGCGGACGGTGTTCCAGCGCCTGATTCATCGCTTTGAGATGCGCAGGGCTTGTGCCACAGCACCCGCCGATGATCCGCGCGCCTGCATCGCGCGCGAGACAGGCGTAATCGGCCATCATCTCAGGCGTGATGTCGTACTGCAGCTGCCCGTCGATCACCTGCGGCTGGCCTGCGTTGGCCTTGGCCACGATGGGGCACTCGGGCGCGCGGGCGGTGAGGTCCAAAATGCTGCGCACCACAGCGGACGGCCCCGCGCCGCAATTCGCGCCATAGGCCAGGGGCGGATGCGCCATCCTGTCCACCAGAGTGGAAAGCTGCGCCGGGGTGACGCCCATCATCGTCGCGCCGCCCGTGTCGAAACTCATCGTCCCGATCCAAGGCAGCCCCGCTTTGCGGGCGCCTTCGGCGGCGGCGCTCAACTCGTCGAGTGAAGACATGGTTTCGATCCAGGCAATATCGACGCCGCCGGCTTTCAGCGCTCGCGCTTGATCGAAAAACATCTCGGTGGCCTCCGCCTGGGAGAGCGTGCCCATCGGGGCCAAAATCTCTCCCGTCGGCCCCATCGTCCCCGCGACGACCACCGGGCGTCTGGCGGTGTCGGCGGCTTGGCGGGCCAGCTCGGCGGCGGTTTTGTTGATCTCAAAGACCTGAGCTTCGGCGCCCATGTGTTTCAGCCGTGCCGTGGTGCCGCCAAAGGAGTTGGTCAGAAGAATGTCGGCCCCTGCCGCAATGGCCTCTTGGTGCAAGGTCAGGACGCACTCGGGTCTGTCGAAATTCCACATCTCCGGTGCCGTGCCGCGCGGGAGGCCCATGTCATAGAGCGCTGTCGCCATGGCGCCATCGGCCAAAAGCCAATCGCGGGCGCTCAGCAGTTGGCTTAACAGGGTGTCACACGGCGTATCGGGCACGAGTTTAGACATGTGGCCTCCGGCAAATGCAATGTTTGACCTCCTAAAGCCTTTTGCAAAGAGAGGCAAAGCACGTTGGCGACAACAGGCTTATTTTCGGCGCAGTTTCAGGGCTTTGGAGAGCCGCAAGGTCGGGTGGGTGGCGGAGCGGGCCGCTTTCATCGGGTTGGCGGTTACTTTCGGCGGCGGCGCGGTCACGCGGCGCAGGATGTCCATGCCCGCGACCGTGAGCGCCAGACGCGTCGGTGCGGCCAAATAAAGCGTTTCCCACTGCGGCGCGAAGGCCGATTTGAAGCGGCGCAATCCTGCCGCCCCGGAGCGCGCAAGGAATTTTTGACGTAGCCAGCGGGTCAGGGGCGCGTGGTCTTCGCCCTGCCACGGCACGGCGGCCAAAGACAGGCGCGGCACGCCCTGTGCCCGCGCGGCTTCGATGGCTTTTACGATTAAAAGCTGGATCGTGCCATCGGGCGCGGCCTCGCCCGTGCGCATCAGATCGAGCGTCATCTCATTGCGGCTTTCATGAAAGCTGACGAAGGCCACGAGGTTGGTGCCTTGCCACGCCAGAAACACGCGCTGACAAGAAATGTAGTCGCGATCATAGGTGCCCATGGAAAAGCCGCGTTCCTGACCGCGCATCGCCAGCCATTCGGCGGCCACGCGGTCCATTTGACCGAGCGGCAGATCGCGAATGCCTTCGGTGACGCGAATGCGGCCTTCTTCGGCTTTGCGCAGAATACGTCGCAATTGGCGTGTTTTCGAGCCTTCCAGATTGAACTCCGCCGGGATGAGCCAGGCTTCTTCGGCGGTGGGCAGCACTTGCCAGCCCGCGCGGCGGGCGGAGGCGGCCATGCGGGCGCCGCATTTGTAGATTGCGGGCATGCGGTAGCGCCGGGCGGCGGCACGCGACAGGGCATCACGGGTTTGTCCGGGGCAGTGCGCGGAGATCGGATCGGAGAGCATGACAAGCGACTGACCTATGGGGGAGGCCAGCCCCAGAGCCGTGCCATCGGCGGCAGACAGCAGCGAGAAATCGCGGGTGCGCAACAGCCCGGCCTCGGCGCGCGGGGCGGCGAAAATCTGCACTTCGAGCTGGGGCGGCAGGTAGGGGGAGGGCGCGGTTTTCACCAGATGCGGCTCGCGGGCGAGATTGCAGCGCTTGGGACCGCGCAGGATGAACAGCGCGGAAATCGCGGCGGGCACCCCGTAGTAGATCAGGCGAAAGGCGACCACGGCGCCCAGAAGAGGCTCCAAAGGGATCGCAGGCAGAAGCGACGCCAAAGTGGCCTCAAACGGGCCAACGCCGCCGGGGGTCGAACTGATGAGACCGGCGCCAAGAGAAAAGAGATAGGCCGAGACGGTATGGCCCAGAGGCAGCAGCAGGTGATCGGGCAAAAGCACGTAAAGCGCGAGGCCAGCGCAGATCGTGTCGATGGCGGCGAGGCCCACGACGGTGACCATGGTCTTGATCGAGGGCCAGGGCAGGCGAACCAGCGCGCGCGGCGGATAGATCGAGAGGGCGGCCAGTGTCAGGAAAAGCGCGATGGCGCCGGTCGCGAGCGTTTTCATCAAAGGCACTTCGGGTTGAAACACCAAAAGCGCCATGGCGGCGATCACCGCCCAGCCCATGAGAAAGGACAAGGCGACGGCGCCGGAGAGCCGGGCGGCCTGCCAAAGCGTCAGTTCGGGCAGCATGCGCCAGCGGATGAGCGTGCCGGTCAGCGCGCCAAAGCCCAAAGCCTGCGACAGACCGATGGCGAGGATGCCGGAACTGCGGGCGGAGCTGTCGGAAATGCCGGTGCCAAGCTGGGCGTGGAGGACGCGGTCATATTGGCCGACGGCCCAGAAACTTGCGAGCGTGGCTATTCCTGCGAGCCCCCACTGACCGGGGGTGACGGTCGCAACGGTGGCAAACACGGCTTTCACATCGAGATGCGCGACTTTTTCCCACAACAGCCAGACGAAAAACACCATGACGGCCAGCGGCACCATCTGTTTTCCGAGAAGTTTGTGCAGGCCCTTTCGGTCGCCTTGCGCGACCAGCGTGGCTTTGGCGTCTGGGGTCGCGGGGCCGGTGGCGCGCGGAGCGTGCGTCAGGACGGAAGATCGTTTGAGCGTGTCCTCAATCTCGATCTGGCTGTGTCGCATCGGATGTCGCTCCTTTGGCCTATGGGCCTGATCTGTGCCATGTCGTTCAACACCTTTGGCCATGTGCTGAGGTACACATGTCTTGCCGCGCTGAGGGGGTGTTGAGAGCCTTAAGCGCATTTTCCCAATATTCGATTAAAGCCTTTCACCTCTTCCGGAGCGGAACATGGGGGCTTTGGAGCGACCGGAAACCTTCGCGGGGGCGTTTGAACGGATATTGGGGGAACGAAAACAAGGCCCGCATCCACGATGCAGGCCTCTCAGGGCGTCACATTAGGGCGTCACGTTATGGTGACAAGATGGCGACGCGCGGTGGGGCTGGCGTAAGCTGCGCTCAGCCGTCCGCCAGCTCCACTTTGGCTTGGCTCAGAAAGCCCGTGTACAGCGTGCGCAGCTCTTGCATGGTCACGGACGCGCCCAGATCTTCGGCCACTTTGGTGAGCACATCCTCGAAACCGGCCTCTTTCATATCGGCGCGGATCACGTCCTTGATGTAATCGTCGAGCTCTGCCGAGGGTTTGCCGAGCTTTTCGGCGGCCCAGATGGCGAGTTTCTTGTTGGCGCGCGATTCGGCGCGAAACTGAGCGGCAGAGTCGTGGGCATATTTGCTTTCAAACGCAGCTTCGCGTTCATCGAAAGTGGTCATGGCAGGCTCCTCCTCGTTAAACCTTTGATTTAGATTATGCCCTTTGCATATCGGGGCGACAAGGAGGCAGATCAATGTTTCGTTTAAAATATAGGCGACATTAAAACAGTTTTCGGTGCGCAAGATGACCGACCGTGCCCCTGTCATAATTCCGTCTCATCGGATCGGTCCACCTTGCCCCGAAGGCCGCCTTGCCCTAAAGAGCGCATTTGAAGTGGCCGGTCGCATCGATTCCCGGCCCCACCAGCTTTTGGAGGCCCCATGGCGCGCCGCAAGAAAATCTACGAAGGCAAAGCGAAAACGCTCTACGAAGGCCCGGAACCGGGCACTTTGGTGCAGTATTTCAAGGATGATGCCACCGCGTTCAACGCCGAGAAAAAGGCGACGATCGAGGGCAAGGGCGTTCTCAACAACCGCCTGTCCGAGTTTTTCATGACCGGCCTGACGTCTCTGGGCATCCCGAACCATTTCATCAAGCGTCTTAACATGCGCGAGCAGTTGATCCGCCAGTGCGAGATCATCCCGCTCGAAGTCATCGTGCGCAACTATGCCGCCGGGTCCATGGCGAAACGTTTGGGCCTCGAAGAGGGCATGCGCTTGCCGCGGCCGATCATCGAGTTTTCCTACAAAGACGATGCTCTGGGCGATCCGCTGGTGCCCGAAGAATACATCATCGCTTTCGGCTGGGCCTCTCAGCAGGACATGGACGACATCGTGGCGCTGGCGCTGCGCGTCAACGACTATATGTCCGGCGTGATGTATGGCGTGGGCATCAAGCTGATCGACTTCAAAATCGAGATCGGCCGTGTCTGGGATGGCGATTTCATGCGTCTGATCGTGGCCGATGAGATCAGCCCCGACTCCTGCCGCCTGTGGGACATCGAAAGCGGGCAGAAGCTCGACAAGGATGTGTTCCGCCGCGATCTCGGCTCGCTGACCGATGCCTATACGGAAGTGGCGCGTCGTCTGGGCGTGTTGCCGACGAATGGCCCGATCGGCGACAAGCCGACGCTGATCAACTGAACTTTCAAAGACTGCCCGAAAGAGGATAACCCCATGAAAGCCCGCGTTTTTGTCATGCTGAAAAACGGTGTTCTGGACCCCCAAGGCGCTGCCGTGCAACACGCGCTGGGTGCGCTTGGTTTTGACGGCGTGAACGAAGTCCGTCAGGGCAAGGTGATCGAGCTCGATTTGGCCGATGGCACCACGGAAGCGACGATCAACGAGATGTGCGAGAAACTCCTCGCCAACACGGTGATCGAAAGCTACCGGGTCGAATTGCTCTGAGCCTTATGACTCTTTGAAGATTTGAAAGCGCCCGTCAGGTTTTCTGACGGGCGTTTTTCGTTGGTCTGCGCTTTGCACAAGTTCCGGTTCGCCAGCGGCATGTTGCTCCGCTTATCTCAAGAGAGATAAACAGGAGCTTTCGCGATGAATTTTCAAGGACTTCCCACCCTCACGGCCCATGCCTATCGACTGGGCAAACCCGATGCCAACGGGCAGGCGCCCGAGCATGTGCTGAACCCTTATGAGGCGGCGCCCTGTCGGCATTGCCTGCGCAATATCCCCAAAGGCCACGGCATGTTGATTTGCGCGCATCGACCTTTTGAGACCCGCAATCCCTATGCGGAAACCGGTCCGATTTTCCTCTGCGCCGCCGCCTGCGCGCCCTCTCGGGGTGAGGGCTTGCCGGAGGTTTTGACCACTTCTCCTGACTATCTGATCAAGGGCTATTCCGTGGACGAGCGCATCGTTTATGGCACCGGGCGGGTGACGCCACAGGCCGAGATCGAAAGCTATTGCGCAGCCCTTTTGGCGCGTGACGAGATCGCCTTTGTCGACATCCGATCCGCGCGCAATACTTGCTGGCAGGTTCGGGTGACGCGATAAGCGGGCTTTAAAGACGGGAGGCACTGTCCTATGAGAGGGGTGTTTCTCTGTTTCAGATCAAAAGGTTCTCGATGTTCTTTCGCCTCAAATCCGCCGCTTTGCTCACTCTTGCTTCCGTTCAGGTGATCGCACCTGATCTGGCGCGTGCCCAAGAGGTCACGCAGTTTCACCACAAGCAATGGCAGGCGAAATGTGGGCCGGACTATTGCGCGCTGAGCCCACGCGCGCATCCCATTTTGTCGCTCGCGCGCAGTCATGATAGCGGGCATGACCGTGGCAACTGGGTTATGAGTCTGCGCAATCGGGAAATGCTGGAGCAGGGCGTGATCCAGATCGACGGGGCCGTGCTGGACCTGCCCGAAGATGTCGAGATCACTTTCCCCGAGGCGCTGCTCGACGGCAACACGCTTGAGATCGTTTACGCCGCCGAAGGCTTTAGCGAAGGTGTGTCTCTCGCGGGGATCAAGGCGGCGCTGCTTTGGGCCGAAGACCAGCAGGGACGCATCAAGGATCGTCTCGGGGATCGCAAGCTGACGCTGCACCAACCCGATTGGGCGGCCTTGCAGGCTGAGGCGCGCACGATCACCGAGGAGATGTGTGACGGACCCTTGCCCGGCGTGCTGGACAATGAGGCCGCGCCGCAAGAGATCGAAGGTCACCCGGAGCTGCGCGTGTTGTCGCAGCTGTGCTGGACGGCGGCCTATAATGTGGGCTCTCAGGTCTATCTTTTGGGGCCGGAGCTGGACGGCGTGGCCCCGGTGCGGGGCGCGGCCATTGATGAAGAGGGCGCGGCTGTGCCGGAACTGGCGCTTTGGGGCATTCAGGGCGACACGCGCCTGCTCGACAGTTTCTACAAGGGGCGGGGCATCGGCGATTGTTTCACCCAGGAGAGCTACCGCTTCGACGGGTTTTCCTATGTGCTGGAGCGCCGTGTCGTAGATGACGCCTGTGACCAGAAAATCATCCCCCATGTGGTCTGGCCTGAATGACAAAGCACCTTGCGGACGTCAGGGCGCGTGAAGAGTCTTGAATAGGCAGGGGACAACGCGTATCAGGCGCGTAAACCGCCCTCACAGGAGTCCCGCCCGATGAAAGCCGCCGTTCTGCAATTCCCCGGTTCCAACTGTGACCGCGACATGGCCATGGCGCTGAAACAGGCGGGCGCCGATGTCACCATGGTCTGGCACAAAGAGGCCGATCTTCCGGCCGGTGTCGATGTGATCGGGGTTCCGGGCGGCTTTTCCTATGGCGACTACCTGCGCTGTGGCGCGATTGCGGCCAATTCGCCGATCACCAAGGCGCTGAAAGCCCACGTCGACCGTGGCGGCTATGCCTTTGGCATCTGCAACGGCTTTCAGGTGCTGACCGAGGCGCGGCTTTTGCCCGGTGCTCTCTTGCGCAACGCCGGTCTGAAATACATCTGCCGCACCGTGGGTCTGGCGGTCGAGACCACCGACAGCCCCTATACCTCGGCTTACGCTCAAGGCCAGCATATCGGCATTCCGATTGCGCACCATGACGGCAATTTCACCGCCGACGAAGACACGCTCGACCGGCTCGAAGGCGAGGGCCTTGTGGCGTTTCGCTATCTCGACAACCCGAACGGCTCCAAGCGCAACATCGCGGGCATCCTGTCGGAAAACCGCCGTGTGCTTGGCATGATGCCGCACCCGGAGCGCGCGTCCGAGGCGGCGCATGGCAATGAAGACGGCAAGGCTTTCTTTACCTCGCTGCTCGATGCGGTGGTTTCCGCCTGACACGTCGGTTTTCCGGCAA
Organism: Celeribacter sp.; assembly: GCF_048270365.1. NCBI lineage: Bacteria > Pseudomonadati > Pseudomonadota > Alphaproteobacteria > Rhodobacterales > Roseobacteraceae > Celeribacter > Celeribacter sp. The sequence goes on along the minus strand of NZ_JBLWTA010000001.1, from coordinate 437,204 downwards.
GAATTTGCTCAAAACGCTCCCGAGAGGGGGCGTTCCTGCTTTGTGGACCTCTGGCTTCCCCTTGCGGGGGAGGCCCGCGCCCGCGTAATCTCACCGCATGAGCGATATCGGGGGAAAATCTGACGCGGGAAGAGCCCGCACCATGGGCTGGACCGGGCGTCTGGCCCTGATCGGTTTTGTCGCGGCTGCGATTGGCGTGGTCTGGGTGTCGAACCTTTTGCTGACCGAACGCTACACCACCGTGACCCGCAACCGCGCCGAGGTGCGTCAGGCGCTTTACGCCGGCAACCTGATGAGCGAATTGCAGCGAAACTCCATCGTGCCGACGCTTTTGTCGCGCGACCCGGTTCTGGTCGGCGCGCTCACCTCGAATGATTTTCAGCAGACCTCGCAACACCTGATCACCTATGTGGACGAGATCGGCGCGGCGGGGATCACGCTTTTGGACGAAACGGGCCGGGTGGTCGCGGCCACGGATCGTTCGCTTTTGGGCACCAACAACCGCCAAAGTCCGAATTTCGTCGATGCGCTGCGCTCCAACGATACGATTTTCAAGGCCCTGCAACTCGACAATGGCGCCTATGAGTTCAGCTATTCGCGCCGCATTGACGTCAACAACTCGCTCGCAGGCGTCATCGTGGTCAAGGTCGATCTCGCCAAGTTCGAGAAAAGCTGGGCGGGGATTTCGGATGCGGTGATTGTGGTCAATTCCGAGGGCAATATCATCCTCTCGACCGAACCGCGCTGGCGCTCGAAATCCGAGGGCGAGGCCTTGGCCACCCGCGATGCGCCCACCGCCATCGAACGCGCCTTTCAACTGACGACGGATTGGTCGGCGAGCCCGGATGAGACCTATCTGGGCGGCGAGGCAGTGATGCGTCTGGAAAGCCGCATTCCGTTTCGCGGCTGGCGCATGACGTCCTTCACCACCTACGCCTCGGTGCGCGAGCGGGTGAACGGGTTTCTGGCGCTTGAGATCATGGGGTTTGCCATTTTGCTGTCGGGCGCGTTCTACATGACCTCGCGCCGCGCCGTGTCGCGGGCGGGTCTGTTCCAACGTGAAAGCGCTGAGCTGCGCCAGTTGAACGCCGCCCTGCAACGCGAGATTGCCGAACGCAAACGCGCTGAGAAAAGCCTTGAGGTCGCCGAACAGACCCTGGCGCAATCGTCGAAACTGGCGGTGTTGGGCGAGATGTCGGCCGCCGTCAGCCACGAGTTGAACCAGCCCCTGGCGGCGATGAAAACCTATCTTGCGGGCGCGCGGCTTCTGATCAAACGCAAGCGCTCCGAGGAGGCTTTGGCCTCTTTCGGGCGGATCGACGATCTGATCGAACGCATGGGCGCGATCACCAAACAGTTGAAATCCTACGCCCGCAAAGGCTCGGATCAATTGCAGGAGATCGACCTGCGCGATTGCGTGTCCTCGGCCTTGTCGATGATGGAGCCGCAATTCCGTCAGGGCGCGGTGGAGATCATCAAAAGCCTTCCGCCCGAACCCGTCATGGTCGACGGCGACCGTGTGCGGTTGGAGCAGGTCTTGGTGAACCTGTTGCGCAATGCTTTTGACGCCAGCAAAGCCTCCGAGGAGCCGCAGATCGAGATCATGGTCACCGGCGGCGTTTTGGGCGGCACTCAAGCAAGTGTGACCGTGCGTGACAACGGCACAGGCATCGAAAACCTCGACGATCTGTTCGAGCCTTTCTACACCACCAAGGCGCCGGGCGACGGGGTAGGGCTTGGCCTTGCGATCTCCTCGGGGATCGTGGCCGAGCTGGGCGGGCGTTTGATGGCGCGCAACCGGCCCACGGGCGGCGCGGCCTTTGAAATGGTGCTGCCGCTGTCGCGCGAGGCGCAGCACGCGGCGGAATAAACGATAGAATTTTGGGAACCAAACGGGTCTCTGAGACGTTTAGCCCTACTGGGCTACAAGAAAAAGGAAGAACACCCATGGCGACGGCAATGAAAATCGCGATCGTCGATGACGAACAGGACATGCGCCAATCCATCAGCCAATGGTTGGCGCTGTCGGGCTTTGACACGGAGACATTTTCCAGCGCGGAGGATGCGGTCAAATCTTTGGGTCCCGATTATCCGGGCGTGGTCATCACCGACATCAAGATGCCCGGCATGGACGGCATGCAGTTTCTCAAGAAATTGATGAGCACAGACAGCGGGTTACCGGTCATCATGATCACCGGCCACGGCGATGTGCCGATGGCGGTGGAGGCGATGCGGATCGGGGCGTTTGACTTTCTCGAAAAGCCGTTCAACCCGGACCGGATGACGGAACTGGCGAAGAAAGCCACCAATGCCCGGCGTCTGACGCTCGACAACCGGGCCTTGCGCCGCGAATTGTCGGATGGCACCGGCATCATGAACAAATTGATTGGTGCGTCTCCTGTCATGGAGCGTCTGCGTGAGGATATTCTCGATCTCGGCCAAGCCGACGGGCATGTGTTGATCGACGGCGAAACCGGCACCGGCAAGACCTTGGTGGCCCACGCGTTGCACGCGGTCGGCACGCGCGCGTCGAAGAAATTCATCACCTTCGCCTGCGCGGGCCGCGATGAGGCCGATCTGACGCGGCGGCTGTTTGGGCCGGACCCGGACGGGCAAATTCAACCGCTCATTGAGGAAGCACGAGGCGGGACATTGGTGCTTGAGGACATTGAGGCCATGCCAATGACGCTTCAGGCGCGACTCTTGAAGTGGATCGACGAACAGGGCACGCCGCCGGAGACGCGCATCATCGCGATTTGTAACCTTCAGGAACAGGGCCGGACCTGTGAATCTGCACTGCGTCCCGACCTCTATTTTCGTCTGGCCGCGATGAAGATCACCACGCCGCCGCTGCGCTCGCGCGGGGAGGACATTTTGCTCCTGTTCACGCAACTTTCTCAGCAATTCGCCGAAGAATACGGCTGCGATGCGCCGGAGGTTTCCGCCCAAGAAGCCGCCCAATTGTTGCAGGCGCCGTGGCCGGGCAACATCCGTCAACTGATCAATGTGGCCGAACGCTCAGTGCTGCAAAGCCGTCGCGGATCGGGCTCGATCACCTCGCTTCTGCTGTCGGAATCTGACGCGCCGGAGCAGCAGACGATGACCACAGAGGGCAAGCCTTTGAAGGAATATGTCGAGGCTTTCGAGCGCATGTTGATCGACAACACGATGCGCCGCCACAAAGGCTCGATCGTCGCGGTGATGGACGAACTCTGCCTGCCGCGCCGGACGCTGAATGAAAAAATGGCCAAATACGGGCTGCAACGCTCGGATTATTTGTGACATGTTGAAGCGGGTGTGAAAGCGCCCGCTTTTTAAATGTGTATTTAAAGAGTCGAATTTCAAACGCGTAAACCACGGATCGTTTTGCATTTGACGGTGTTGCTTTTCTTAAGTCTTTCCATTGTGTTTTGACTCAGCAACTTGGCTGTCGTTATCGCCGGTGTCTGGACGCTTTTGCGCAGGCGCTATGCATTGGGAACGGGCATTTTCTTGCTTTCTTGGCATTTTATACCCTGCCGCAACTCTACTCATATTTTCAGCTTCGCAGCGCCGAACGTGACCTGATGGAGATGGCGTATCACGATATAGAGAAACTTGATATGCATGGTCGCCGTGTTCTTTGTCTGATGTCGCATGATGATGGCGAGGGGAGAGTGGCCTCTTTTTGTGAGCGTATGTTCGAGCGCTATACGCCCACAGAGATGATCGTTGTGGGCAGTTTTGAAGGCGACCAAGTCATGGCGTCAACGACTTTAGATTTGAGCGAGTTAAGAGGGGAGAGGCTGCGAGTTGAGGCGCGGAAGATGCCAGATGGGCGTGGCTATCAGGCGACCGTCGCAGAGCCGGCGGAAGGGCAGGTCGCGGTTTCCGATTACGATGTACTCCTGCGGCTGTCGACATTGGTGCCCGAGGAGAATGACAGGCTGAAACTCACCTCTTCTGAAATATACGAGGCCTATGATCTGTCTGTTCAAGGCCTGCCTGTCGCCCGGCTCGCCACAGGTCATGTAAGGGTCTGTAAAGGCTGGTTTTGGTTCATCGGGGACGTTGAGAAAGTCCCACGCTTCTATCGGAGGTCTGCCAATGTCCGGGCGTTTTTTCGGTGATTCCGCTGTCTTGGACGGGGCCGTGTTTTGTTATTTGGGCATTAAAACTCTTAAGAGGGGAAAGGTCGTAAATGATCAGTATTAGCACTTGGGACCTGATTGTAATTTTATTTTTGGGCGTCCTGATTGTGCTGACGCCGATTGTTTTTTTCCTATGGGGGATGCGGTTAATCCGGCGTGGTCGGAAGGGCATCGGTTATACCTTTGTCGTTCTTCCGATTGGGTATTATCTCATCCCAAATGTTATTGCTGGTGTACAGTATCTGACGATGCGCTCCTACACTATGTCGCAGTGGGAAGTGCCTGAGACGCCTCTTACCGTGGAAGGGCGCAGTATTCTTTGTATTTCGGAGAGCGAAGGCGTCCCATCGGTTTGTAGAAACCTCCTCGAATATCGTGCACCTTCCGGGATGATCCATGTTCAGGTTTCCGACGAGGTCGATGATACAGGTGATTTGGACGCCACCTATCAGAGGGTTGAACGTCTGACTGTTGAGACTGAAATGTTCTATGAACATGAGATTACGAATGTCGTTCAGACGCCGATAGAGCTGAAAGTAAAACCGGAACAATACGACGTTGTGATCCGGGAATTTCGGGCGCACCAGCGCGAGGAGCATAAAGAACGCATGCTGCGAAATCTTCATGTCCGGTTTGTTCAAGTGTTCGATAAAACGCAAAAAGCGGGTCCCGTGGCACAGTTTGCAGACGGGCAGGCACAGTTGAATTTTGGCATCTTATGGATGTTCAGAGACTATGTTTATGTTCCCGATAGCGATAAAATGAATCTGAGGCGCAATCGTTTCATCTGTGGGGATGATGCCAATCCACACTGCTCGGGATATTGAATGTAAAAAGGCGTCCCGATTGGGACGCCTTTCTCATATCTTAGCGAGGGAGCCTCAGATGTGGTCTGCCACCCATTTGGCATAGGCTTCGAGCCAGGATTTGAGGAAATCCTCGGTGCCTTCGGTGACGATCTTGCCGTCCTCATCAAAGAGGTTCCAAAGGTTGCCGATATAAGCTTCGGGCTGTTGCATGGCGGGCATGTTGAGGAACACCAGCGGCTGGCGCAGGTGGTGGTTGGCGCCGAAACCGCCGATGCCCGAGGGGCTTGCGGTCACGATGCCGGCGGGCTTGCCGCCCCAGGCGCTGTCGCCATAGGGGCGCGAACCCACATCCAGCGCGTTTTTGATCGCGGCGGGCATGGAGCGGTTGTATTCCGGGGTTACGAAGAGCACGCCATCGGCGGCTTTGATCTCTTTGCGGAAACGCGTCCAGGAGGCGGGCGGCGTGTCGGTGTCGAGGTCTTCGTTATAAAACGGCAGATCGCCGATTTCGACGAAATCGAATTCAAGGCCCTCAGGGGCGATTTTGGTCAGCGCTTTGGCGAGCTTCAGGGTGTGCGAGTCTTTGCGGAGCGAGCCAACGAGAACAGCGATACGGGTCATGGTACATCCTTTCGGGATTGCGCAGGGGGGCTGCGCGTTTGTGCTAAATCTTGATTTTTAATGTAATATTGCGAGCGCAAATAAACAGTGAAACTTATGTGCAGCGCAGCACCTGATCCCTGTCTCCGTGCACATTGAAAAACTTTTGGCTGTTCGCGGGTGAAAAGCTTTTGTTAAGCGGTTTTGCGCTATTTTATGCGGCGAAACGTCTTTTTGCCCGGTTTTCAAGGTCGAACTCAGGCCGAACTTGGGCCGAAAATGTCGTTTCCATGAATTTGCGTGTTGTCTAAAGGCACATGCATCACTACTGATATAAGAACGCAGGTCCGCTTGGTGGCATTCCCGCCCCGGAAACCGCGTGTGAAAGATTCGCTGTATGCGTGTGTTGGAGGCCCGGGGTCGCGAAAACGATCGACTGTAAGGCACCTCCCGCAGAACAGACCGATACCGCCGCATGGAATGACAAAACCTCGGCACGAACCGTCCCGACACTCCTTTAATCAGGATGCGCGGGATTTAAATGGGCGCAAGAGTGACAGAGATCACGCGATGCGCCGGAGAAGAAACGCGATGCAACGCGCACAGGCACGAAGAAACGCAGACACGGGGGCCCTTGGCCGCTGTTCGTTTGCGACCGCTGCCTTAGCCGATCCGCTCGCCCCAAAACATCACCCGCAAACTCGCGCCGCCTCTTTCAACAGGGGCGCGCCCGTACCGGGTGCCGGAAGACAAATTCAATGGCAAAGAAAATGCTCATCGACGCCACCCACGCGGAGGAAACCCGCGTTGTGGTGGTCGACGGAAACAAGGTCGAGGAATTCGACTTTGAATCGGAAAACAAACGCCAGCTCGCTGGCAACATCTACCTTGCAAAAGTAACGCGCGTTGAGCCGTCCTTGCAGGCGGCCTTCGTGGATTACGGCGGCAACCGCCACGGCTTTTTGGCCTTTTCGGAAATCCACCCGGATTACTACCAAATCCCGGTTGCGGACCGTGAGGCATTGCTGGCCGAAGAGCTGGCCTATGCCAAAGCGCTCGAAGAGGAAGAAGACAAGCCCAAGCGTTCTCGTCGCCGCCGCACGCGGTCGCGCTCGAAATCCGATGAGACCCAATCCGGTGACGTGAAAGCGGAAGGGCTCAAGAGCGAGGATGCGGTGGAGACCAAAGAGGTCGATCTGCCCGCAGAGGATGGCTCTGAGGCCGACACCCGCGCCGTGTCCGGCCCCGTTTCTGGTCCCGTTTCTGGCATGGATGTGATCGAGCCGGAGGCCTCCGAGGCCGATGCTCTGATTGCAGACGACGTTGCAGAAGAGCCGGCTCAAGATGCCGAAACCGCAGAGGCTTCGGTCGAAGAGGGCACATCGCCCGCGTTCACCGTGCAGGAAACGCCGGTAGAAGAGCCGGAAGATGAGGCGGAAACGGCGAAAGAGAGCGCATCTGACGACGAGGCGACCCAAGACGACGCAGACTCCGATGACGAGTCTGACGATGAAGACGACTCTGATGAAGACGATGCAGAGACGGCTGCCGACAAGGACGAGTCCATCGAAAGCATCGCCGACGATGACACCGACGAGGAAGTGCGCCCGAAACGCAAACCGCGTCCGCGTCGCTACAAAATCCAGGAAGTCGTCAAAGTGCGTCAGGTCATGCTGGTGCAGGTCGTCAAGGAAGAGCGCGGCAACAAAGGCGCGGCGCTGACCACCTACCTGTCGCTGGCCGGTCGCTACTGTGTCCTGATGCCGAACACCGCACGTGGCGGTGGCATTTCGCGCAAGATCACCAACGCCGCAGACCGCAAGAAACTCAAAGAGATCGCAGGCGAATTGGAAGTGCCGCAGGGCGCCGGTCTGATCATCCGCACGGCGGGTGCACAGCGCACCAAGACGGAGATCAAACGCGATTACGACTATCTCAAACGGATGTGGGAACAGATCCGCGAACTGACCCTCAAATCTGTCGCACCGGCGAAGATTTACGAGGAAGGCGATCTGATCAAACGCTCGATCCGCGACCTTTACAACAAGGACATCGACGAGGTCTTTGTCGAGGGCGAGATGGGCTATCGCGAGGCCAAGGACTTCATGCGCATGATCATGCCGTCCCACGCCAAGAACGTGAAACACTACGCCGATCAACTGCCGCTCTTCGCCCGTTATCAGGTCGAAAGCTACCTCGCGGGCATGTTCAACCCAACCGTGCAGCTCAAATCTGGCGGCTATATCGTGATCGACGTGACCGAAGCCTTGGTCGCCGTCGATGTGAACTCGGGCCGCGCCACGAAAGAGGGCTCGATCGAAGACACCGCGCTCAAGACCAACCTGGAGGCCGCCGAAGAGGTGGCACGTCAGGCGCGTCTGCGTGACTTGGCCGGTCTGATCGTGATCGACTTTATCGACATGGAAGAGCGCCGCAACAACACGGCGGTCGAGAAGCGTCTGAAAGACAAACTGAAAACCGACCGCGCGCGCATTCAGGTGGGCCGTATCTCCGGTTTCGGCCTGTTGGAAATGTCGCGTCAGCGTCTGCGTCCGGGCATGCTTGAGGCGACGACCCAGCCGTGCCCACATTGTCACGGCACGGGTCTGATCCGCTCCGACGACAATATGGCGCTGTCCATCCTGCGCCAGCTCGAAGAAGAGGGCACGCGCAAGCGGTCCCGCGAAGTGCTGCTGAAGGCGCCTGTGGCCATCGTCAACTATCTGATGAACCAGAAACGCGAAAAGATTGCCCAGATCGAAGCGCGCTATGGCATGGCGATCCGCATCGAGGCCGATCCTTTCCTGATCTCGCCGGACTTCTCCATTGAGAAATTCAAAACCGCCACCCGCGTGGTGCCGGAGGTGAGCGCGACGGTGATCTCTGCCTCTGCCGATCTGATGTCGGATTACGACGACGATGAGGTCGAGGATCAGGTCGAGGACGAGGTGAACGAGGCCGAAGAGGGGGCCGCTGAGACAGTGGATGAGACCTCTGAGGATCAAAAGCCGAAGAAACGCCGTCGTCGTCGTCGTCGTCGCAAGTCGCGTGACGAAAACGGTGAAAACGGCGAGGCTGGGGCCGAAGAGGGGGAAACCTCTGAAGGCGAGGGCGCCGAGGCTCCGGAGGCTTCGCAAGAGGCTGAGGCCGCGTCTACGTCTGAGGACACTCCGACAGAAGAGGCCCCGAAGAAACGCACCCGCAGCCGCCGCAAAAAGGCCGAGCCGGTCGAAGAGGTGGCGTCTGAGGACGGGGCCGAGGCCGCCAAAGAGACCACGGAGGCGGCCGCAGAGGCTCCGGTCGAAGAAAAGCCGAAGCGCACCCGCACGCGTCGCAAAAAGGTCGAGGAGCCTGTCGCAGAGGGCGCCGAGGCCGCCGCAGAAGAGGCGCCGAAGCCGAAGCGTAAGCGTCGCACCAAGGCGGAGATCGAGGCTGACAAGGCTGCGAAAGCTGCTGCTGAAGCGGAAAAATCTGCGGCAGAGGCGGCAGAGCAACCGGCTGTTGAGGCCGCGCCTGAGGTGGCTTCGCAAGAGGCAGCTCCTGAGACTGTTGCTGAGGTCGCACCTGAGGCTGTGGAAACGCCGGTGACCGAGGTGCCCGCGGTTGAAGCCGTTGTTGAGACGGCCCCTGAGCCTGTGGCAGAGGCATCTGTGGAGGTTGCGGAAGCGCCGGAACCCGCCGCAGAGCCTGCGCCGGAGCCTACGCCAGAACCCGTGACTGAGCAGCCCGCCAACGCGGAGGCTGAACCGGAATCGGACAAGCCGAAGCGCCGGGGCTGGTGGAGCCGCTGAGGCACGCCCTCTGAAGCACACTCGCAAAGACATGAAACGGTCGGGCACAGTCCCGGCCGTTTTTTTGCGACCTCTCCGATGCGCTCTCAAACGAGAATGTGAGCCGCTGCGACAGTCACGACGCTGGTCAGAACCGCTTTCCTGTGGCATGAGCAAAACATGTTCGGAATTGATCTCTTTGACGCCACGCTTCTGCCCTCCATGTTCGTCGCGCTTGCGGCGGGGATGGTGTCGTTTCTAAGCCCCTGCGTCCTGCCCATCGTGCCGCCCTATCTGGCCTATATGTCCGGGATTTCGATGAACGAACTCACCGGGGGGGGCAAGGCCTCGCGTAAGGCGATCCTGCCCGCCTTGATGTTCGTTCTGGGGCTCTCGACTGTGTTCCTGTTCATGGGCTTCACGGCCTCAGCGTTTGGCATGTTTTTCCTGAAAAATCAGGTGCTTTTCGCGCGTATATCAGGCGTGGTGATCATCATTCTGGGCCTGCATTTCCTGTCGGTCTTCCGCATTCCGATCCTCGACCGCGAAGCGCGTCTGGACGCGGGCGACAAGGGCGGTACGGCTTTGGGCGCTTACGTTTTGGGCCTTGCTTTCGCTTTTGGCTGGACGCCCTGCATCGGGCCGCAACTGGGCGCGATCCTGTCGATGGCGGCGTCTGAGGGGTCCGTGTCGCGCGGCACCACGCTTTTGGCAACCTATGCCATTGGCCTCGGCCTGCCGTTCCTCTTGTCCGCGATTTTCATCACCCGCGCGGTTGGGTTGATGAACCGCCTCAAACGCCATATGGGCCTTATTGAAAAAATCATGGGCGGGCTTTTGTTGTTCGTGGGGCTTTTGATGGTCACCGGCGCTTTCTCGCGCCTGTCGTATTGGCTTTTGGAAACTTTCCCTGCACTGAGCCAACTGGGTTAAAGGGGCTTAATTTCGCCCGAAACCCGCGTTAGTCTACCGAAAACGTTAAAGGTTTTCGGTATGAGCGAGCGGGTGCAAGAGGTCAAACGACGGCGGGTGTTCTACATCCCCGGCTACGATCCCATTCCGCCGCGCCGGTATCGCGAATTGTACCGCAAGGAAGGCGCCGCACAGGCGGAGATCTCCGGCTATTCCCTCAATCTCGCCCCGAAAAAGGGCCGCAATTTTGGCTGGTCCGTCCGTGGAGAGATCGACGGCGCGACGACCCAGAGCGAGATCGACGTCCTCATTTGGTCCGACATCGTGCAAGACAGTATGGAGGCGGGGATTTTCCGCACCTATCTGATCCTCCTGCGCACCGCTTGGATCTACATCTCCACCGGTGCGCTGTTTCGGCTGATGAAGCTTCGGCGCGGGCCGGTCATTGCCGCGCTTTACCCGATTGGCGTTTTGCTCGCGCAGCTTCTGATCGCGCTCTTGCTGGTCTGGGCGATCACCTGGAGCGCGGGTCTCATGGGGGCGGCTTGGATCGGTTTGGGTCTCGGCCTGATCGCGGGCTATGCGCTTTTGCGTTGGTTCAAGGCCAAAGACGGCAAGCTGTTCGCTTATTATCTGATGCATGACTACGGGTTTTCGGCGCGCTGGCGGGGTGGCAATCCGCCGATGTTGGAGGCCCGTATGGCCGCGTTTCGCGCCGAGATTGCCAAGGCGCTCACGCAGGATTGGGACGAGGTTTTGCTCGTCGGTCATAGCTCCGGCGCGCATTTGGGCGTGTCGATTCTGGCCGATCTGATCCGCGCGGGCGAGGTGCCCGAGACAGGCCCCGTTCTGTCCTTCCTGACCCTTGGCCATGTGGTCCCGATGGTCTCCTACCTCCCGAAGGCCAAGGTGCTGCGCCGCGATCTGGCCTATCTCTCGACGCGTCCTGAGCTTTTCTGGCTCGATGTCACGGCGCCGGGCGATCCGTGTTCTTTCGCGCTTTGCGATCCGATCAAGGTTTCTGGCGTGGCGCCTGAGGGGCAAAAATGGCCGCTGGTGATCTCCGCCGCCTTCACCCAGACGCTCAGCCCCGAGAAACAGGCCACCATGAAACGCCGCTTTTTCCGGCGGCATTTTCAGTATCTCTGTGCGTTTGATCGGCCCGGTGACTACGATTATTTCAAAATCACCGCTGGCGGCAAAACTCTGGCCACGCGGTTCGCGGAGGCGATGCCAAGCCCCTCGCGGATCGACACGCCGGCCAATAAATTTATCGAAATGGCGCCGGAGGACAGGCCATGATCCCGCCAAAACCGACCCCGCGCCCGGAAAAAACCAGCCTGCGCAACTACGTCAAACTGTTCCGCAAAGACATCCTGTCTGCGCAACCGGCCAAGCTTTACCGTGCTTGGATGGCGGAATATAAGACGCCGTTTTTCCGCAGTTTTCTGGTCAATCAGCCCTCTTTGGTGAAGCGCGTGCTCAATGAGGAGCCGATGAATTTCCCCAAATCGGGGCGCGTGGCGGAGGGGCTGCGTCCGCTTCTGGGCAATTCGGTGTTTCTGACCAACGGCGAAACCTGGCTCAAGCAACGCCGCATCATCGACCCGTCCTTTGAGGGCGGGCGGCTGAAGGATACGTTTCCGGCGATGCTTGGGGCAGGGCAGGAGATGGTGGCGCGGTTGCAAAACCAAGACGGCCCGCTCGACATCGAACCCTATGCTTCCGAAGGCGCGGCGGATGTGATTTTCCGCACGCTGTTCTCGATCCCGATCACCCATGACACCGCCTCGAAAGTCTTTGAGGAGTTCCAAGGCTATCAACGCGCCCAGCCCATTCTCAACATCGCCGCCTTCATCCCTCTGCCGAAATGGCTGCCACGGTTTCATCGCAAGAAAACACGCGACGGCGCCAAGGCGATCCGCAGGCTGATCACCGATCTGACCGCCAAGCGTATGGCGGAGATCGAGGCGGGGACCGCGCCGGATGATCTGGCGACGAAGATCATGACCACCGCCGATCCGCAGACGGGAGAACGTTTTGACACCGAGGAGATGGTCGATCAAGTGGCGATTTTTTTCCTCGCAGGCCATGAGACCTCGGCCACGGCGCTGGCTTGGGCGCTTTGGCTTTTGGCGGCCAACCCGGAGGTTCAGGACCGTGTCGCGGCGGAGGCGCTGAGCCTTCCGGACGCGCCAACATTTTCGGATCTCTCGAAACTTCGGTTTACCAAAGATGTGTTCCGCGAAACGCTCAGGCTCTATCCGCCAGTGCCGATGATGGTGCGTGAAGCCAAATGTCCGGTGCGGTTTCGCGAACGCGACGTGCCGAAAGGGGCGCAGATCGTGCTCTCGCCTTGGCACCTCGGGCGGCATGAGATTTTTTGGGAACGGCCTGATGAATTCGACCCGGATCGGTTCAAGAGCGAAAACGGCAAGACCTGTCTGCGCGACGCCTTCATCCCGTTTTCCTCGGGGCCAAGGGTCTGTACCGGGGCGGGCTTTGCCATGGTCGAGGGGCCATTGTTTCTGGCGCTTTTGCTGCGCGCGTTCCGCATTGAAACCGTCGCGGACAAGACGCCCGTGCCCGTCGCGCATCTGACGGTGCGCTCGAAAGACGGCATCTGGCTCAAACTCACGCCTCGGCAGGACGCTTTTTGAGGGCGAAAATCCTCACAGGGTAAGCTGTTCGGGCAAACGCGCGTTCCGGCAACCTGTGAAAAACCGGAACAGCCTCCCTGTCTCTTTGGCGCTGTCTTGAGTTCGCGGAATGGACGTCCTAAACATTCAGGGACTGCGAGATTTAAAGGATATATCTATGTCTGCTCCTTCTGCCCTGAAACGCGATATGATCGACAGCATCGGCAACACGCCCCTGATCCGGCTCAAAGGCCCGTCGGAGGCGACCGGCTGTGAGATTTACGGCAAGGCGGAATTCATGAACCCCGGCCAGTCGGTCAAAGACCGGGCGGCGCTCTTCATCATTCAGGATGCTTTGGCCAAAGGCACGCTGAAACCCGGCGGCACGATTGTCGAGGGCACGGCGGGCAACACCGGCATCGGTCTGGCGCTTGTCGGCTCTGCTTTGGGCTTTCGCACCGTGATCGTGATCCCGGAGACGCAGTCTCAGGAGAAAAAGGACATGATCCGGCTCGCAGGCGCGGAACTCGTCCAGGTGCCCGCTGCGCCCTATAAGAATCCGAACAATTACGTGCGTTATTCCGAGCGTCTGGCCGCGAAACTTGCACAAAGCGAACCGAACGGCGTGATCTGGGCCAATCAGTTCGACAATGTGGCGAACCGTCAGGCGCATATCGAAACCACCGGCCCGGAGATCTGGGATCAGACCGGCGGCAAGGTCGATGGCTTTATCTGCGCGGTGGGCTCGGGCGGCACTTTCGCGGGGGTCGGCATGGCGATTCAGCCCAAAGGCGTGAAAATCGGTCTCGCCGATCCGATGGGCGCGGCACTCTATAGCTACTACAAAACCGGCGAGCTGAAATCCGAGGGCGGTTCGATCACCGAAGGCATCGGGCAAGGGCGGATCACCGCCAACCTCGAAGGCTTCACCCCGGATTTCGCCTATCAAATCCCGGACGAAGAGGCGCTTCCCGTCGTCTTCGATCTGTTGGAACACGAAGGCCTCTGCGTCGGCGGCTCGTCGGGCATCAACGTCGCGGGCGCGATGCGCATGGCGCGCGAGATGGGGCCGGGTCACACCATTGTAACGATCCTGTGCGACTACGGCACGCGCTACCAGTCGAAATTGTTTAACCCCGAGTTTCTCAAGGAAAAACAACTGCCCGTGCCGGAATGGCTTGACCGTGGACCGCGCGCGCTGCCTGACGTATATGAAGGGGCATGATCAGCCAGTTTTTACGTCGATTCATCCTGACAGTCCTTTTGGCCCTGCCGCTTTCGGCAGCGGCCCAAGAGGGTGCCACGCCCGATTACAAGCAATGGGAAAGTGAGGCGCGCGTTGCGGAAGAGCAAATCTCCGCAAGTGACACCTCGAATGCCGCGCTTGAAACGCTTCGTGGTGAGCTTGTCACGTGGCGTGAAAGTTTCCTTTCCGCAGAGGGCGCGAATTCCACCCGGATCGAGACGCTCAAGGCGCAGATCGACGCGCTGGGGGCCGCGCCCGCAGAGGGCGAAAGCGAAAGCGCCGAAATCACCCAGCGGCGTCGCGAACTGAACAGCCAACTTGAAAGCGCGCAGGCGCCGATCAAGACAGCCGAAGAGGCCTATACCCGTGCCAACGGGCTGATTTCCGAAATTGACGCGACACTGACCGAACGTCAGGCCGATGAGCTGATGAGCCTGGGTCCGAGCCCGCTCAATCCGACGCTTTGGCCCGCCGCCTTTGGCGCTCTGGCGCAAACGGGTGTCGCGGGCTGGACCTCCATCGTGGAAAATGCCGCCTCGCAAACCGGGCGCAGCACGCTGAAAACCAATGGGGCGATGATCGGCCTGTCGCTTTTGGTGGCGCTGATTTTCATCATGCGTGGGCGGCATTGGTCGGAAAGCCTCACCAATTGGGTGCGCGCCCGTGTGTCGGGGGATGCGGGCAAGGGCGTCACGGGGTTTCTGGCCTCTTTGCTACAAATTTTGATGCCGATGATCGGCCTGATCGCCATTCTGGTCGCCGCGACGCTGACCGGCGCCTTGGGGCCGCGCGCCGCCGTGGTGATGGCCGCGATCCCGCAAATCGGTCTGGTGTATTTCTTCTGGCGCTGGATTGCCGGACGCCTGTTCTATGCGACGGGGGTGGAGGAGCCGATCCTCGATCTGGGGGCGGTGCGCCGCGTCGAGGCGATGACCATGGGCGCCTTGGCGGGCATCATGTCGGTGCTCAACGAGGTGCTGATTCAGCTGGCGGAGATCGATGCTTATACGCCCGCGACCCTGGCGGTTCTGAGCTTTCCTCTGGTGCTGGTGGCGGGGGTTGCGCTGTTTCGTCTGGCGCGGATTCTGGCGCCTGCGAAAATCTCCGCCTCGGATGAAGAGCATCCTGAGAGTGCCGTCGAAGGTCAGGGCTTTGGCGCGCTGATCCTGCAAACCATCGCGCGCGTCGTGTTGATCGCTTCCGTGCTGGCCGTGTTGCTGGCGGCGGCTGGCTATATGGAAGCGGCCAAGAGCATCGTCTTTCCGCTGTTGCGCTCGCTGGGCCTCATGGGCTTTGTCGCGGTGCTCTCAAAGCTTTGCTACGATCTCTACGCCTTGGTCACGCGCCAACAGGAGGGCGCCAAGGATGCGCTCATTCCGGTCTTTGCCTCCTTCCTGATCACCGTGGCGTCCTTGCCATTCTTCGCGCTGATTTGGGGCATGCGCGAGGATCAGCTTTGGGAGCTGTGGGTGCAGATCAACGAGGGCGTGTCCTTGGGCGGGGTCACCATTTCGCCCGGCGTTTTTGTGACCTTTGTCATCGTCTTCATGATCGGTCTTGGCGCGACGCGGCTGTTCAAAGCGGCACTCAGAAGCACCGTTCTGCCGAAGACCAAGCTCGACAAGGGCGGCCAAAACGCCATCATCGCGGGCGCCGGATACCTTGGTGTGTTCCTGTCGGCGATCATCGCCATCGTTTCTGCGGGGATCGACCTGTCGGCACTGGCGATTGTCGCGGGCGCGCTGTCTCTGGGCATCGGTTTCGGCCTTCAGAACATCGTGCAGAACTTTGTTTCCGGCATCATCCTGTTGATCGAGCGGCCGATTTCCGAGGGCGACTGGATCGATGTCGGCAATGGCCAGATGGGCTTTGTGCGCGATATTTCCGTGCGTTCGACGCGGGTCGAGACCTTTGACAAGACCGACCTGATCGTGCCGAACGCCGATCTGATTTCCAATCAGGTGACCAACTACACGCGCGGCAATCTCATCGGTCGGGTGATCGTGCCCGTGGGCGTGGCCTACGGCACCGACACGCGCAAGGTCGAGGCGATCCTGCGCGAGATTGCCGAGGACCAGCCGATGGTGGCGATGAATCCGGCGCCGCAGGTGTTGTTTCTGAATTTCGGGGCCGATGCACTGGAGTTCGAGATCCGCGCCATCCTGCGGGACGTGACCTATATCGTGGCGGTGAAAAACGACATCAACCACGCGATCGCGAAACGCTTTGCCGAGGAAGGCATCGAGATTCCCTTTGCTCAGCGCGACATCTGGCTGCGCAATCCTGAGGTTCTGTCGCCACAACCGACGGCGAGGGATGCGGTTCAGGCGACTGAGGGTCAGAAACCGCAAAGCACAGGGCAAAGCACTGGGCAGAGCACTGGGAAAAGTGCAGCGGATGAGCCGCCGAGCAAGGCCGACCCAAGGATGTTGGAGGACGAGGATTTCGATCAGGATACGGAGGGCGATGCCGATGGGGACAGCACATGACCGCGCTCCTGTTTCGCGAAGACGCCTATCTGCAAGAGGCCGAGGCCAAGGTGCTGCGCCACACCTCAGAGGGCGGCGTGGTGTTGGATCGCACGATCTTTTATCCCACGGGCGGCGGCCAGCCCGGCGACAGCGGGCGGCTGGATTGGTCTGAGGGCGGCACCAAAGCAGGCCTGACGATTGCCACGACGGTGAAAGGCGCGCCGAATGGCGCCCGCGATGAGATCGTCCTGATCCCCGCCGAACCCGCGCCCCTGCCGCCCATTGGCGCCACGGTGACCCAGCGCCTCGACTGGATGCGCAGGCATCATCACATGCGCATCCACACCGCGTTGCATCTTTTGTCCGTCGTCTTGCCCTATCCGGTGACGGGCGGGGCGATTGGCGCGGAAAAAGGCCGGTTGGATTTCCAGATGCCGGAGCCCATCGCGGACAAACAGGCGCTTGAGAGCGAGATCAACGCCCTGATTGAGCGTGATCTGGTGGTCACCGAGGATTGGATCACCGACGAAGAGTTGATTGCCAATCCGGCCATCGTCAAGACCATGTCGGTCATGCCGCCGATGGGGCTGGGCCAGACTGAGGGCCGCGTGCGGTTGATCCGGATCGGGCTGGGACGCGATCAGATCGACCTGCAACCCTGTGGCGGCACCCATGTGGCGCGCACCTCCGAAATCGGGCGCATCCGCATCGGCAAGCTTGAGAAAAAAGGCCGCGACAATCGCCGCGTCTCGATCCATCTGGATTGAGTGTATTGCTTTGTTTTTAAGGTAAAAAATGTCGTTCAGGCGCGGGGCGCCCCGGTCAACGTCAAAAAACATTCATTTTCTGACAATCGGGGGGTTGCACCCCCCCCATGATCTCCACTATAGACGCCGGCGGAGAGGTGGCCGAGTGGTCGAAGGCGCACGCCTGGAAAGTGTGTAGGCGGGGAACCGTCTCGAGGGTTCGAATCCCTTCCTCTCCGCCATTACCCTAAGAAAACCTGTGCTTGCTGCAACGTGTTGGCGGAATTTCCCCTTTCTTTAGCGGGAGTTATTCGTGGCCCGTTGAGGGGGCTTCGCTGAATGCTTTTCTCACGTATGTTTCGTTCCAACCCGTTCATTTGATGTCGTCCCACATGGGGGAGGGCGTTGGTAGGGTGCTGCGATGGCATTGGGATCGCTTTGGTCTATCGAGCTGGATCGATAGTCTGTCATGCAGTCAAAAGGCAGGATTAAGCCAAGCAGATGAGGTGGGTCTTTTCCGAGTACAAGCGGCCAATCGTTCAGAAAGCTCTGACGACGGTTATGTTGCCCAAGTGGGGCGCGCTCGAATGTGCCTGATGTCGCTGAGGAGGCGCGACAAAAGCAAACACCAGAGTGTTGAGTTCATGCCCTCTGGCACAAGAAAACACCCTCCCGATGGACGTGAGGCCGGTCATGCACAAGCGCTGGAAACGGACCAGTTGGCAGGGGCTGGTCATCGTGATTCGTATTGGCTTCACTCATTGGCCGCTTATGTTGTTCAGTGCGGTTTGTGCATTGTGACGTGGGGAGGCTGCAATTGCGCGCAATTTCGCCTTCAATACTAAAGTATGTATTCGGGGTGTTTTTGTAGGGGGTGTGACCTTACGTGTTTGAGAAAGCTGAGGTTTGCTGTCTGAGTTTATGTAATAATATGGCTCTTTTAAGAATTCTTTTTCACGTTGTTGATATCGCGTTTCAGCAAGGTCACATCGCTTTAAGGTTTTGCTGTCATGTTCAGGAAGTCGTTTTTTTACTTAGGTATGTCCTTATATACAAAATGCTGGATATGGGTTTCTCTCTGTCGTATAAAATAGTAAGTAACGTCGACGAAGCCTCTTGTGTTCGATGTGGATGTTGCGGGTGTCGTGTTGAATTTTGAAGTGTGGAGTGCGTCAGAAAATGGCGAAAAATGATCAGGATAAGCCGGTACAGCGCCTTGTAGATGAGGTCGCGCACCCTTTTCCTGTGGGCGCATCCCAACAAGAACGTGTGAATCAGAAAACCGGCCTGAACGGTGCGGCAGCCACCGCTATTGGTATGGGCTTGGCCTTGCAGGCGGGAATGTCAGAGGGCCTCAGCGCCTTTGCTGGCACGCCTGAAGAAGCGGTCGCCGAACAGGATGGGTCGGAAGACGTCGTCCAGATTGCTCAAGCTGAAACAGACGCGCCGGAGGACGGCGAACTCAATGAAGAATTGCCTGATGTCGGTGCGGATGAGGGTGCCGACGATGTGTTGGGTGAATTTGACGTTGCTGTGTCTGGAGCCGTTGCCGCAGCGGGGCGGACCGCACAGACATCCGATGCAGGTTCGGCAAATGCGGCGGCAGTCGAGATTTTGGCGGAGGCCGATGAAGCAACGGCGGCACGCTTGGGGGGCGATTACAATGATCCCCCCAAGGCTGATTTTTTCGACGGCGATGACGATGACGGCGGTCTCCTCGGGGATGTTCTCGATCCCATCATTGGGGATGATGGTCTTGTCGATGCGCTCCTAGACGCGCTTTTGGGCGAAGGCGGAATTCTCGATACGCTCCTTGGGGATGAGAGCCTTGTCGCGACGCTGCTCGACACTTTGATCGGTGAAGACGGCTTGCTCGATCTTGACGCTTTGGAGGCGCTTCTTGGCCCTGATGGGCTTTTGGGGAGTGCGCTGACGGAGTTGCTCGGAGATGAGTCTCTTTTGGCCGATTTGCTCGGCGAAGACGGTGTGATCGATGATCTCATGGATGCGCTGGTCGGCGAAGATGGTGTGTTGAGCAGCATTCTTGACCCGATTTTGGGTGACGGGGTGCTCGACGGCGTGCTGGGCGACGATGGAATCATTTCGGACGTTGTCGATGACCTGTTTGGCGAGGGCGGCCTTTTGGACGATCTGGTCGGCGATTTGCCGATCATCGGAGATCTCGTCGGGGACGGTGGCCTGCTCAGCGGGTTGCTTGGTCTGGGCGGCGGATCTGATGTCGCGGGTGAGGCAGATGGTGTCGGTGGCGATGAAGAGGGTGATTTCCTCGATACGCTGATCGGCCTCGATTTGTCCGCTGGGGATGTTGGAGATGTTCTCGACGACGTGACGGACACAATCCTGGATGGCGTCGATGACGTGCTGACGGGCCTGTTGGGCGATGAAGATGTCTTTGACATCGACGTTCCAGAGGTGGCTCTGGGCGGGTTCGACGATCTGTTTGCCGGTCTTGTTGGCGAGGACAGTCTGACAGGATCGTTGGCCGATCAGGGGCTCTTGGCAGGCGATGTTGGCCTGCCGCTGGATGGTGAAGTCGATAGCCTGTTGAGTGAAATCCTCGGCCCCTCGAACTCGGATGTCATGGCGGGCGGCGATGCTCTGGATGCGATTTTGGGTGACGTGGCTGAAGACAGCGGCGATCTCATTGGCGGCTTGCTCGGTGAGACTGGCGATTTGGCTGGGGCACTTGTTGATACGATCAGTGTCGAGGATACGCTCCTTGATGGATTGTTCTCGCATGATGATGCCGCACAGTAATCTGTAAACTAGGGTTGAAATTTTCACCCCAATCATTGATGTATCAAATATATACCTTTAGGTGTTATAAGGCTTAATGTTTCACCTTTAGGGTGCATAATAAGGAGGTCATATCCGCTTTTGTGGATGTGGCTACGTCAAACGTTTGTTCTGGGGGGGTCGATCGCTCTTTTGCAGGAGAGAATCGATAGCAATGATATGATGTTAAGAACTTTTGTAGCGATGCGGAGGCCGACCCTAATTCTGGGTTCACTTCCTATCTCCACGGCTGTGAGTATTCTCAGATGAGGCGGGAAAGCAGGAGACTTTTGCCAGCCACATGCACGCTCGGGCGGTCCCTTGGGAAACGCGTCCGAAAGGGCCTCATCGCATCCGCTTGTGTTCTGACAGTTTTCTCAGCACCTGCCGCATGGGCGCAGATGTCGTTACAGGAAGCGGTCTTGGTTGCTTCGGTGAACGATCCTGGCGTCGAAGCGTTGCGGCAAGAAGTTGCGATGAAAACCGTCGATATTCAGGCGGCGCGCGATGCCTATTTCCCGTCCATCAGCCTCTCCGGCGACACAAGCACGACAGATAGTGATGGTCCGGGGCTTACCATGAGCGTCACGCAGGTGCTCTTTGATTGGGGCAAGACAAAAGCGGATATCGAAGAAGCCTCCCAGGTCCGCGTCCAGGCGGTGTCCGATCTGAAGGTTGCGATCGAAGATCTGACATTCGAGATTGCGGGCTTTTTTCTTGATGTTGAGGTTTTGGATCGCAAAATCGCCTATACGAGAGAGTATATGGCGTTTGCGCGCCGTTTGGCGGATCAGGCGCAGGATCGCGCCCGTGCGGGCGTCAGCGACAACAGCGAAGTGGCGCGTGCACGCCTTGAGATTGCGCGGGCGGACGAGCAGATGTCGCAACTTTTGGCCAATCGTCAAATCGCCATGGCCCAACTGGAATTCCTCATTGGTCAGCCGGTGCCGAGCGTCAATAAGCCGCCCGTGATCGGATTCTCGGAGCATTACGGAAGTTCCGAAAAAATCCGCGCGGCCATTCGCATCGCGCCGGAATATGTCGCCGCCCGGGCCGCCGTGGCCGAAGCTGAGGCGGGGATCACCACCGCGAAAGCGCAGCGGTTTCCCACGATCAATCTTCAGGCGCAGGGGCGCGTCGATTTGAATGGCGGCGAGACACAAACCGCCTTGGGGATTTCCGCAGGTGTGGACCTGAATTCGCGCGGCTTTGGCCAGCGCCAGATTCAGATGGCCCAGCTTCAGGTCGAAGGCGCGAAAGCCTCGCTCAATGGGGTCGAACGTCAACTCATGAACACGGCCAGCAGTGCGCTGGAACGGCTGAGCCTTTTGCGGCGGAGCGAAAGCTCCAAAGCGGTGCAGCTTCGCGAGTCCGAGAAAGTTCTGAGCACCTACGAAGAGCAATTCGTCGCGGGACGACGTGAGATTCTCGACCTGCTGACGACGGGGCGTGATCTTTATGACGCTCAGCTTGATGAGATTGACACATATGATGAACGCAAACGCACGGAATATGAATCGGCCAAGGAACTCGGAGTGCTTGGCACGATGCTCTCCGTCACCACGGTGATACAGTAATTAGGGAACGGACGTTGGCATGAAAGATACGGTATCGCACGATCCTCTTGTCCTGGGCCTTCTGGAACTTTGCCGGTTGCAGGGGGTGTCCAGCTCGGTCACCCAGTTGACCGAAGGATTGCCGCTTGAGGCGGGGAGCCAGTTGACACCGGAGATGGCGCCTTTGGCGTTGCGACGTGCCAATATGAGCTGCCGGATCAGCCGCGAGGCGCTGGACACTCTGCCTGAACATAGTTTTCCGGTTCTGCTCTTTCTGAAAGACGGCCGCACTCTGATCCTCGAAGAGATGTCGGGCCATCGGGCCAAAGTCGTCCTGCCGGAGTCCGGCGGCGGTCGCGCCGTTTGGACCCTCGAAGAACTTGAACGCTTGCACGATGGCAAGCTGTTGATCTCAAAGCCGCTTGATATCGTGTCCGACCGTCTGGATGGCAAAAAGGCGGGGCGAGGGCATTGGTTGCTTGGACCGCTGTGGGAAAATTGGTGGATTTATAGCGACGTGATGATCGCGTCCTTTGCGGCCAATCTTCTGGCCGTCGCGACCGCGCTGTTTTCGATGCAGGTCTATGACCGCGTGGTGCCCAACAATGCGATGGACACCCTTTGGATTCTGGCCAGTGGTGTTGGCATCGCTATCGTGCTTGAGCTGGTCTTGCGCTTGATGCGCTCGTCTTTGGTCGATGTCTCCGGGCGCGATCTGGATTTGCGTCTCTCGGCGCAGCTTTTTGACAAGGTGGCGAACATGCGCCTTGTCAACCAGCCCGCCTCACCGGGCGTCTTCGCAAACCAAGTCCGCGATTTCGGCGTCGTGCGTGAGTTCTTCACGTCGAGCACCGTGACGGCCATTTGCGATCTGCCTTTCGTGCTGATCTTCCTGGGCGTGATCTGGTTCATCGGTGGCTCCGTCGCACTGGTGGTGTTGGCCGGGGTGATCCTGACGGTTTTGCCCGGTATTCTGATGCAAAAGAGATTGGCACGGGCCTCAAAGGAAAACACACGCGAGGCGGCTGCGCTCAATGGGCTTTTGCTCGAAACCATCACCAATCTCGAGACGGTCAAAGCGGCGCGCGCCGAAGGTCGGCTTCAGCGGGCGCACGCACAGCTGACGGCGACGATGGCGACGACGGCGGTGAAGACCCGCAATCTGACGACGTTGATGACGCAACTGGTCAGCGCGGTTCAGCGCCTCGCTTATGCGGGTGTGGTGATCGCCGGCGTCTATCTGATCAGCGCCGGTGATTTGACCGTCGGTAGCCTCATCGCCTGTACCTTGTTGTCGACCCGCGCCATGTCTCCGATGGGGCAGGTGGCCGGGCTTCTCGCCAAGTGGCAACATGTGCGCGCCGCGATGGAAGGGCTCGACGAGATCATGAAAATGCCGGTCGAGCGCCCCTCGGATCGGCATTTCGTGCGCGCAGAGATGATGCAGGGCGATTACCAGCTTCAGGACGTGGTGTTTCGCCACAATCCCGAGGCACCGCCGGTCTTGGCCATCCCTGAATTGAAAATCGAAGCCGGGGAGCGGATTTCTCTTTTGGGTGGCAATGGGGCCGGGAAATCGACGCTGTTGCGTTTGCTGGCCGGTTTGACCGATCCGCAAACGGGGAGCGTCCTGTTGGACAATCTTGCCTTGAGCCAGATCGATCCGATCGACCGGCGGCGTCAGATCGGCTATCTGCCGCAGAGCGTCGCTTTGTTTCAGGGCACACTGCGCGAGAACCTTTTGCTCGATCACGGGCTGCATTCCGACGAAGAGCTTTTGACCGCGCTCGATGCCGTGGGACTTGGCAAATTCGTGCGCCAACACGTGCGCGGGCTCGATCTTCAGATTCAAAGCAATGCCAATGTCTCCGGCGGTCAGCGACAGTCCATCGGCTTGGCGCGCGTCTTGTTGCAGGACCCGAAAGTGGTGCTGCTCGATGAACCGACCTCAGCGTTTGACCATGTGACCGAAGCCAAGGTGATCGCCTATCTCAAAGACTGGCTCAAAGGCCGCACGACGATCATTTCCACCCACAAGCGCGAGTTGCTCGGTCTCACCGAGCGGGCGATTGTGTTGAAGGACGGGCGTGTGGCGCGGGATGGGGATCTGCTTCAGATCCTCAATACGGCGCGGGCAAATTCGGCGCAGTCCAAACCGGTACAGGCCGTGAAATGAGCAACGCCGATCTGATCACAACGAGCCATATCGACGGCAGCTATCGCAGGCAGACCGTGAAACGCGCGCGCTTGGTGATCCAGACGGTCGTGCTGTCACTGGTCATCGCAATCGGTTGGGCCGCGCTGGCCCAGATCAACGAGATCACCCGAGGCGACGGACGTGTTGTGCCGCTGCGTCGTTTGCAATCCATCCAAAGTTTGGAGGGCGGCATTCTTTCGGAACTGCATGTGAGCGAGGGGGACATCGTCCAGGAAGGCCAGCTGATCGCACGTCTCGACCCTACGCGCTCGCAAACGGCGTTCAATTCGACGCAGGCCGAGATCACCGCACTGGCGGCAGAGGTTAAACGCCTTGAGGCGGAGGTTCTGGAGCAGCCGCATCTGGAGTTTGGGCCAACGCTGAATGAAACAGAGGCGACGGAATTGCGCCTCTTTGAAGCGCGTCGCACCAAGCTCGAAGCTTCACTGGCTTCGCTGGAAGAGGAGCGCGGCACCATTGAACGTCAGATTGAGATCACCAGTCCGCTTGTCGCAGGCGGGGCCGTGAGTCAAATCGATCTTTTGCAGTTGCGTCAGCAGAAGGCGGAGCTTGACGGCAAGATCAACGAGGTGCGCAACGCCTATGTGCAGGACGCCTACAAGGATCTCGCGGCACGGCGTGCCAAACTGACCACTTTGCAGCAGGACCTGATCCAGAAGCAGGACGAATTCCAACGTACGGAAATCCGCTCGCCCGTGGCCGGCCGTGTCAACAACATCGAAATCACCACGCTGGGCGGCGTGGTGCAGCCCGGTGAGCCGATCATGGAGATCACGCCGACGGACGATCAGCTTTTGATCGAAACCAAGGTCAAGCCGCAAGACGTTGCTTTTGTCGCGCCGGGCATGCCCGCGAGCGTCAAGATCACGGCCTATGATTTTGCGACCTATGGCGATCTCGCCGGGGTGGTCACGCAGATTTCCGAGGACACGGTCGAAGAGGACACACCGCAGGGCCCGCAAGATTTCTACCGCGTGATGGTGCGCACGGAGACCAGCTATCTCGAACGCTTTGGGGAGCAGTTCGCGATCCGGCCCGGCATGGTCGCGCAGGTCGATATCGAAAGCGGAGAGCGGTCGGTTCTGAGCTATCTGACCCGTCCGCTGATGCGCGCAAGATTGCGGTGAGCGTTTTGGATGTGGGGGCATCTGAAACGCAGACGCAGAGCTGAAACAATTGATGAGATGTAAGAGAAAGACACCTATGCTGCCGCCACTCTTTGCTCCTGCCGTGCGACGCACGGCGGTTCTTTTTCCTGCTTTGGCACTGATTGCGACAGTGGGTGCTGCGCAATCGGTTGGGACCCAATCGGTGCAAAGCTTTGCCCGCGTCGAAGTGCGCGGGGCGCAGTTCATCCCGGAACAGGACATTCAAATGACCTGCGGGGCGGTGCCGAATGTGCCCTATCTCTCGCTGGAACTGCGCGCCATCGAGGATTGTCTCATGTCCACCGGCGTGTTCGAGAGCGTTGTGCTTTATCCCGAGGGGGAGACGCTTGTCATCGAGGTGCAGGAGTTGAACACCCAGCCGGGGCGGATCGAGGGGAGCCTGAGTTACGCGTCGCAAGACGGGGTGATCGGCGGGCTGTTCTTTGAACGCTACAACCTTTTGCCCGACACCTACGGCTCGGTGCGGCTGGAATATAATTCCGAAGTCAAACGGGCCATCGCGCGTCTCTATCATGTCGATGTCATCGGCGACGACATTGATTTGGGCTTTCGCACGGGGTGGGAGGAGATCTCCTACGACGACCGCTCTTTCTCGCGCGAGGCGGCTCAGATCGAAGCCTATCTGGTCTGGACACTCACTGCGAGAACGCGTCTTGAGGCGGGGCTGGGATACCGTGATTACCGGCTTTTCGATGTGGCGCCAGACGCCAGTGCGCTTTTGCTGGCGGAAGAGACCGACAGCATAGCGGCGCCCTATGTGCGACTGGGCCTCAATCACAGCTCTTTTGAGGATGGCGAACGTGGCTGGGGCACCTGGGAATACAATCTCGGCATGGACCAGTATTTCTGGAACCTCGGCACGGATGACGAATTGTCCGATTTTCGCTTTGAAACCCGCTCCTATGTGCCGCTTGGGGCACAGTCACGTATGTTGATCTCTCTCGAGGCAGGCACGGTTTCGGGGCAACAGGGCAATGCCACACGGGTTCTGGACCGCTTTGCGCCCGGCGCCGACATGTTCCGCGGCTTTGCGCCGCGCGGGGTTGGGCCGCGTGACAATGGTGAAGGACTTGGTGGCAACAAGTTTGCGGTGTCTTCCGTCGAGTTCCAGCACAATTTCGAAGCCCTCGTCGAAGCGCCCGTGGTGGGAGGCGTGTTCTGGCAAACGGGCGCGGCTTGGGGCTTGGACGATACGCAGGGTGGGGCGATTGACGACGATTACCACCAGCGCAGTTCCGTGGGGCTATCGCTGTCCTTTGAGGTGGGAACAAGCCCCATCTCTCTCTACATCGCAAAGCCGATCGAGAAAGAGGATGGCGATGAAGAGCAGGTTTTTGGTCTGAGCTTAAGCACACGTTTTTAAACGATTTTTGACATCGTTTCGTCGGTGTCATGTATGGATTTTTGATGGGCGTTGGCACCTACCGGAGCCAACGCCTGTTTACTATGCAATTCCCCGAGATTGATTTTGAAATACATACTAAAGATTATTTTTTAAAAATAAGTATAGGTATAAATATCCGTTCGTGCTATCTCATATCTTAAGACGATGCAAAGACCTCAGGATTTAGGGGCGGCGCGATTCGAGATGTCGGGAGTTGGTCCCGGTTAGGTGTTTGGTGATTTCATGCTTTTCAAACGACAACAGGCAAGCGGCAATAAGCGGAGCAGTCTGGAAGATCGGCTTTTTGCAAAAATGGACCGGAAAACGGCGCAGCAAAAAGGGGCGAATGGAGATTTGGTGCAAGTGCTTCGGGTGAACCGCCATCTGTCGGTTTGGCCGGGGCTTACGGAAGAGGTTGCACCATCACGAAAGCACGCAATGCGTCGGCCGGTGCGGTTGGCATACTTGGAGTAAATATAAGACGCCGAAAGTGCGTTTGGGGATGACGGGGGCTCACGCATGCTACAGCAAACTTTAAAACCGGAAAATGCCGTCGCAGTTTCAGCCGGGTCTGCGCATTTGGTGATCAATGTGATTGCCTTCACGGATTGGGACGCGATCCCCATGGACATGTCTCAAATCAGGCAAGGATTTCAGATGTCCTTGCTGCACAGCGACAATGCGCACCATGCGCTGAGCCATTTGCATGGTGGCGCCTGGAAACCAGATGTTCTTGTTGTGGATGAGGACTTTTTTGGTGCGCCGGAGGCCGCGGCAGATGCCTGCTTGCAAATCCGACGCACCTATCCCGATATTCGCATTGTCGCGCTTGAAAGCGAGATTTGGGAAGGGGAGTCCGTTCTGTTTTCTCTTGGAATTTGTCACGCCGTTTTGCCCGCGAAAGCCTGCGGGCAAACGGTTCTGCGATCCTTGCGTCAGCTACATTAACGCGTCTTCTTTTTACCTGAGGCAGGGAAAAAGAAAAACGTTGTGCAATGGATAGCGGTGCGGGCGTTTCACAAAAGGCTCAGATGTAGTTCCTGTCCTGCGCCACGATGACCGCTTGTGTCCGGTTGTTGGCGCCGAGTTTCGTGCAGATTGATTTCACATGCATCTTGACGGTTGCCTCAGCGAGGCTCAGACCTTGCGCGATTTCGCGGTTCGATTGCCCCTCTGCCAAATGCTCAAGCACTTGCATTTCTCTTTCCGAAAGCGGTGATTTCGTCGTGCCGCGTGATTTGAGGCGTTGCAGATCAAGCAACTCGACCGGCACATATCGTCCGCCCGCCGCCATAAAGCGGATTTCGTTGGCCAAATCTTTCAAAGACGCGGTCTTGAGAATGACGCCAGAGCTACCCATGGCGAGAATTTCGGTGACAACCTGAGCTGTCGGATCGCTGGTCAAAAGCCCGGTCGGTTTGCCTTGATTTTTCTCAAGCGCTTTCCCCAGCCCTTCGACACCGTTCATGCCCGGCATGTTCAAGTCGACCAAAACCAAATCATAAGGGCCATCGCGGTCGAGAATGTCGATGGCTACATTCAGATCGGGAGCCGTTGTTACCTCGAATTCTGGGAGGTTGGAAAGAAAATGATCGAACATTTCCAAAACCATCGCGTGGTCGTCTGCAATCAGAATTCTCGTCTTAGAGGCGGTCGCCGTCATCTGTTTTCCTTCTTATCCAAGCCTGTGCGGCCCAGTTCGTCTCACTGGTGAACTTCAATACGCAATGAAGCTCTATAGAGATCACTAAAATATTTTCGCCACTCTTTAACTGAGCAAATGCTCATTATGTTCCAGATTTCTGCACGAAATCCACATTTTACAATCTATGATTGAATTTGGGGTAGAGCAATATAGCTTAGGGTAGTTCAAAAATCGCTTTTTGGGTGCGCGCGAGGTCTTTTTCCAATTGTTTCTGACAGTCCTCTAGGGGGGCGCCAGCATCAAAAGCCTTTTCCATACACCGCAAGCAGGCTTCCAATGCGCCAAGACCCGTGAGGCTACAGGCCCCTGTCGCCGCATGTAGCATGCGGCCCGTATCGGGGCAAATGCCGTCTTTTTGCAGCTTGGACAAAACATGGCCCGCCTCGGCATGTGCGCGGGTCATGAAAGATGTCGCGCCCTGATGGCCTAGTTGTGTCAGCAGTTCGTGCACAATCTCGTCTTTGAGCGGCGGAACCTCTGTCTCTTCCGGCGCAACGGCCTTTACCTCGTCCTGTGAGGCCGGTGGCGACAGCCTTTGCGATGTCCCTCTGGCGTCCTCCAAGACCGCGTGTAGAGCCGCGCGCAACTGTGCCGGCCGAATGGGTTTTTCAAGCACCTTCGCAATACCTGCGGCGTCACAGGCCGAGAGCACGGCGTCCGCCACATGCGCCGTCAAAGCCACGATGGGGCCGTGCCAGTTGACGTCTTCTTGTTTGCGCACGCGTTGCGCGAATTCGACGCCGGACATGTAAGGGAGGGTCATGTCGGTCAGGATCAGATCGAGTTTGTCGGTAATGTCCGATTTCGTGAGCAAGGAAAGCGCTTCAAGGCCCGTTCCAGTCGGCCAGACATGGGCGCCTGCGGAGCGGAGGACATGGCAAATCCAGTCCCGGCTTGCGGGGCTGTCCTCGACCAGAATGATGGAGATCCCTTGCAAAGAGTTTTCTTCGGGCAGCGACGTGTTTGGCGTTTCGGGAAACAGCCCCGTCTGCTCTCCTTTTTCTAAAACCAGTGTCACCTCCATCACCGTGCCAAGGACCGCGGCGTCCGTGTCGGTTGCCGTCTCACAGTCGCCTGCATAACGATCGGAGAATGCAAGCGTACCGCCGAGTTGTCGCAAGGCATGGGCGAGGACATTCAATCCCGCCGAGGGGCGCTCGGATTGGGCGGTGGTGCTGTCTTGCGAGGATTCGATCTGCTTTGCGTCGGCTTGACCGAGCGCTTTCAAAAGGCGCGCTTTTTGTTCCGGGGGCAGGCCGCCCCCCATGTCTTTGACCGTCAGAGTAAGTTTGAGCGAGGGCTCATCGGTTTCCGTCGTGGCGATGGGGCGACAGGAGAGACCGATTTCGACATCCTGCCCGCCGTATTTGGCAGAGTTGTCGATAATATTTTGAAAGAGAGCCCGCACAAAACGCACCGGCCCATGCACCCACACATCTTCATGTGGATCGAGCCAAAGTTTGAGATTCACATGACGGGCGCGCGCGATCGGAGAGATCATCATCATGAGGCTGCGCAGTTCCTCGGTGATGTTGAATGTTTCGTCCGGACGCAGGCCACTGACGCTTTGCTCACCGCGAATGACACCAAGCACGTTGCTGATATGCTCCAGCGCCAACTCGGAGGTTTTCTTGAGCTGATTGCGGGCCTGTTGGTTTTGGGCCATGTCGTTTGTGGTGGCGGTGTCCAGAACATTCTCCGCCGTTGCCAGGAGGGACTGGATCGGCGTGCGCAGGTCATGCGCGACGCGCATGAGCGTGGCGGCGCGTGAGCGGTTGCGCAGCCAAGCGGCCTCGTGATCATTTTCTGACAGTCGCAAAAGATAACCGTCGCCTGCCCCAAGAGAGAGATGGACGACTTCGCCCTCCAGCTCGGTTGCGCCAAGCGTGAGTGAGGTGGCGACACTGGTGGCGCGATTCGCCTGTTTGCACAGGGCTTTCCAGTCGAGTTTGTCTTGCAGATCCCCCTGATCAAGCTGCAGACGCTGTGCGGGAGCGTTGGCCAGAAGGATGCTTCCGGTCTCGGTGGCAAGTACGGAAGGGCGCCGGTCCGTCGCGATGAGGCGCGCGATGGTTTGAATGATCGGTCGCATCGCTGCGTTGTTCTGAGAGGGCGATGCATGGGGGTCAGACGTCATACTTAACCATACCTGTGTTTCAGTCCTCGACGAAGATTCTTTGCTGTTTGCGTCATTTCTTTGCTTGGCCTTGAGCAATTTAGTCATGTGCAACTTAGCCGTGTGCAATCTGTCATGCGCTGAGTGTCGCTGAGTGATTGGCGCAAAGGAAGGGGGGAAGCAACTTTTCGACAATGTTTCTCGCTGCGTATTGTTTTAATTCTGATCAATTTGATGATTTAAATATTATTATTGATGTAACTACATACTTTTGATAACCAAAGGGAGGGGTTATTGCTTACGTAACGATTCTGGCCGCAGGGGCCACATGAAAGGACTAGGGAAATGGCGATGAGTGGATTTGTTGTTGGCGACGCAGTGGATGTTCAGATTCATCTGAATAAGGACAGCGTGAGCCGTTTTGTGAAATCCGGAAACGACCTTGTTATCGAACAGGTCAATGGTGATACGCTCACCCTCAGCAATTTTTATACCGAAACCGCCAGTGGCGAGGCGCATCGCCTGCTCTATGCCGATGGCACGTTCAGCGGTGTCGAAGGCGTTTGGGACGATGAAGACGCGGTCGCAGGGCTTGGTCAGGGGTTCTCCTTGGATGAAGCCGGCGCTGGTCTGGCCGCCTTGGCGGGGCTTGGTGCCGCAGTGCTTTTGGATGACGACGACGACAATTCAGACGATGATGACGACGATACGGTCGACCCTGAGCCGGAACCCGAGCCGGAGCCGGAGCCGGACCAATCGACGGGCATTCTCGACTCTGTTGTGGATGACGACGGTCTTCTTGGGTCTTTGACCGGCAACGAAGGTGGCCTTGGCGCGATCACAGGATCCGAAGGCCTGCTGGGCAGCCTGATCGGCAATGACGGCCTTTTGGGGGCCGTGACCGGCGAAGAAGGTCTCTTGGGTGGCCTGCTGGGCGCAGGTCTGCTCGGTGACGGCCCAAGCTCCGATGATCCTCTGTCCAGCGTGACCGATGCGCTGTTGGGCGAGGGCTCGCTTGTCGGTGGCTTGCTCGGCAGCACCGGTCTCACAGCCGGTTTGCTGGACGCTGACGGTCTTGTCGGAAGCCTTCTGACCGAAGACGGTCTCGTGGGCGGATTGCTGGGCGATGAGGGGCTCGTCGGTGGGCTTTTGTCGGAGGACGGTCTCGTGGGCGGTCTTCTCGGCGGTGATAGCCTTGTCGGTGGCCTGCTTGGCAACGAAGGTCTGGTGGCCGGTCTCACGGATGGTCTTCTCGGCGGCGAAGGTGGCTTGCTCGACGGGCTTCCGCTGGTCGGTGGTTTGACCGATGGGCTGCTGGGCGGCGAAGGCGGCCTGTTGGACGGCCTTCCGATTGTGGGCGGTCTTACGGATGGTCTTCTTGGCGGCGAAGATGGGCTGCTTGGCGGCCTCACCGGCGACGACGGACTTCTGGGCGGCTTGCTCGGCGGGGAAGGGGGGCTTCTGGATGGTCTCCCGCTCGTGGGTGATCTGACCGATGGCCTTTTGGGCGGCGAAGATGGGCTCCTCGGCGGTTTGACCGGCGACGACGGTCTGCTTGGCGGCCTGCTCGGTGGCGAGGGCGGCCTTCTCGACGGCCTTCCGCTGGTGGGTGATCTGACCGATGGTCTCTTGGGCGGCGAAGATGGCCTGCTGGGCGGCTTGACGGATGGTGTCCTGGGCGGTGAGGGTGCCGGTCTTCTGGATCCTGTGCTGGCTGATGGTGGTCTGCTGGGCGATGTGACCGGCAATAGCGGGCTGCTCGGTGATGTGACTGGCAACGATGGCCTGCTTGGCGGCGTCGTTGGGGATGAGGGTCTCGTGACGGAACTGACAGGGCTGACCTTGCTGACCGATGGGGACGAAGCCTCTGACGGTCTGCTCGGTGGCCTGACTGATGGCTTGCTGGACGGCATCATCGGCGAAGACGGTCTTCTGGGCGGTCTGACCGGTGGTCTTCTCGGTGGTGAGGATGGCCTGCTTGATGGGGTGATCGGCGACGAAGGTCTGGTCGGCGGTCTGCTCAGCGATGGTGGTCTCGTTGGCGGGCTTACGGACGGATTGCTCGGTGGAGAGGATGGTCTTCTGGGCGATTTGACCGGTGGTCTGCTCGGCGGTGACGATTCTCTGATCTGATCGATCTCTGAAACGCGACGAAGCGCCCTGCCTTTGGCGGGGCGTTTTTCTGTTCTGATGTCCCTTTGTGAGCTCGAGGCCGGGGGGAAATGCGCCTGAGTTGTGCGTGTCGTCGGATTTTCTCTGAATATGATGCGAGAAAACTTGACTAGGCATACTAAAATATCTCAGATACATACTTAAGTCTTTCGTATGAACTTACGTATGCGTTCGTTACTGTGCGAAGGGTGTAATTGGGTATTGGAGTGAAACATGACTATGAAAACAATTCAGGCGTCCCCGAATGAGGTGCGCGTTCCGCTGAACATCGACCAGACCGGGCTTGAGACATATAGCCGGTCGGGCAATGATCTGATCATTGATCTTGGCAATGGGGATATGATCACCGTTGCTGGCTATTACGTCCCGGCTGCAGACGGGTCGCTTCATAGCATTGTCTATAGCAACGATATGGTGATTGAAGGCGATCCCGCGGCGGCTGGCCTTGGTGAAAGCATGCCCGAGGAAGCCGTGGCGGCGCTCGGTCTTGGCGCCCTCGGTCTCGCAGCACTCGCCGGTGGCGGTGGAGGCGGCGGTGATGACAGCGACGCTGATGCGGATGCTGACGCCGATGCGGATGCTGACGCTGATGCGGATGCGGATGCAGATGCAGATGCTGACGCCGATGCAGATGCTGACGCCGATGCAGATGCTGACGCCGATGCAGATGCTGACGCCGATGCAGATGCTGACGCCGATGCAGATGCTGACGCCGATGCAGATGCTGATGCCGACGCAGATGCGGACGCGGATGCGGATGCCGACGCGGATGCCGATGCTGATGCTGACGCCGATGCGGATGCGGATGCTGATGCCGACGCTGATGCTGATGCCGACGCCGACGCCGACGCCGATGCGGATGTTCAGGGCTTCCTCGATCCGCTGATCGGTGCTGGCGGTCTGCTGGCCGGTCTCACGGACAACGGTGCGTTGTTGGGCGATATCACGGGGTCTGAAGGCCTTCTGGGTGATCTCGTCGGTGAAGACGGCGTGCTTGGTGCGCTTGGAAACGACCTTCTGGGGCAACCGCTTCTGGGCGACGGGGTCCAAGGTGACGACATTGGCTTGCTTGACGGTCTCGTCTCCGATACCGGCCTGCTCGGCGATCTGACCGGAAACTCCGGTGTGCTGGGCGATGTCTCAGGCTCCGGTGGCCTTCTGGGCGATCTGTTGACGAACGATGGCGTGCTTGGTGACATCACGGGCTCTGAAGGGCTTGTCGGCGATCTGATCGGCACCGGCCTGCTCGGCGAAGGCGCAACCGACGGGAGTTCGGATGGCGGCCTCCTTGGCGGTGATCTCCTCGGCGGTCTGACCGACGGTCTGCTCGGCGGCGAAGGCGATCTGCTTGGTGGTCTGACAGACGGCCTCTTGGGCGATGATCTCCTCGGCGGGCTGACCGATGGTCTCCTTGGCGGCGAAGGTGGGCTTTTGTCTGGGCTGACGGGCAGTGACGCTGGCTTGCTCGACGATGTGCTCGCAGATGGCGGCCTGCTGGGCGATGTGACCGGCAACAGTGGCCTCTTGGGCGACATCACCGGCAATGACGGTGTGCTTGGCGAAGTGATCGGTGACGCAGGACTTGTCGCCGATGCGACAGGGCTTGTCCTGGTGACGGATGGTGACCCGGCGGCGTCCGGTGGGCTCCTTGGTGGGCTGACGGATGGTTTGCTTGGCGGTGATCTGTTGGGCGACGACCTGCTGGGCGGTGTCACCGACATCCTGCCGATCTAAACAAAGCAGACCCGGGCGGACTTGCCCGCCCGGGCTCTATCTGGGGCATAGCGTGGCCAAGCCGGTAGTATAAATCGAGATCACCATCCAACGGCCATTGGATGGTGTAGGAGAAGTCCCTGCAAATAACTTCTCCGCACGCAGGGCTGGTCTCTCACCGGACCAACCCGACACTTGAGAGGCGGATTGTGTCACCCCCAATATCACTCACCCAGCATGATCTGCCTCTCTCCTTTAGGAGTTCGACGTGAACCAAAGCCTGAATGATCTCCGGCATACTGATGCATCGACACAGGGTCTGTCCAGAAATTTGATTGCGGACGCGCTTTACGCAAGTGTCATTGCCGAATCTTTGGGCTTTTCAGAGACTTCTCGTGCCTTCGCAGCTCTGGCGGCAGACCATCAGGCGCTTTTCAAAACGGGGCCGGGCCAGGACAGCTGAGCCAGAGCTTTGCCGCCATGGTCTTGTCGTGAGGACTGTGCCGAGATGTCTTTTCTGAGACGCCAGTGTTGACTTGGATCGTGGTGCTATGATCCTATCCTTTCGGCGTATTTACTATGCTCAAAAGGTGAGGGTGTCTGAGCCGTTCGGGATGAACCTGCTCAGGATATAATTCATGACGAAGACCATTTGCGACCCGCTCTCCCGCCTGTCCGCCTCGCCTTTGGTGTCCCTAAGCCAACTTTTGGCGCAGGCACGTGCGGCGCTGACCTATGCGATGTCATCCGCTGAAGAAAACGCGCCCCTTCGGGTCTTTTTCTCGATCAGCAACGGCACAGAACGCGCGACAGTCGTTCATTTTTCCGCGCCGGATGTGAAAGCCCTTTGGACGTCTTTGGAACAGTGGTGCACCGAGGCGGACGCCTCCGACAGACAGGTTCGTTGGGTGCGCGTGGATTGGGTCAGCCAAAGCTGGGCCTTGTCATGGGAGCAGGCACAACAGGCGTTTCAAGCCAGCAAACGCAACTATTTCCGCTATGGTGTGGCACTGGATCCCGGGTTTTCTCAGGCGTTTCTCGAACAGGAACTGAATGCCAATGCGATGCTCTATCTTGGCAATGCGGTCGAACACGCGGGATTGAACGTCAAGAACTTCAGGGCCTATGGCACGCGACGTTTCGGTGCGGCGTTCACCTTGCCGACTGAGGCGCAGGCTCCCGTGCAGCTTTTTGCGACAGAGGCGTTTTTGCTTGAGGCCGATGCGCCGCCTGTGCCGCTACATGGCTATGAAGGCGGGGTCGAAGGGCGGGATACCGGGCGGCGCAAACTGGCGGATCTGGATCAGCCCTGCGTCACGCGGTTGATTGACGACGCCAGCCGTTTTTTGGCTGAGCAGCTCGACGAGAAGGGCCAATTTACCTACGGGCTGCATCCCTGTTTTGATCGGGAAATCAACTCTTACAACACCTTGCGCCATGCGAGCACGCTTTATGCGATGCTGGAGGCCTGGGAGGTGACGCAGGACGCGGCGCTCAAAGAGGCGATTGATCGCGGGCTTGCTTTTCTGACCGAGACGTTGATCCAACCCTACGAGGCGCCGGAGGGGGGCCGGGTCGCCTATCTGCGCGACATGAACAATGAGCTCAAACTGGGCGGAAGTGCCGTCTGTCTTCTGGCGCTTGTGAAATACACCGAACTGACCGGCGATGAACGTCATCTGTCCCTTCTTGAGGCGCTGGCCTTGGGGATTGTGCGGCTTCAGGACACAGAGACGGGACAGTTGGCGCATGTGCTCAATGCCGATGATCTTTCGGTCAAGGAGGTGTTTCGCATCATCTATTACGATGGCGAAGCGGCCTTTGGTTTGATGCGCCTGTACGGATTGACCAAGGACCCGCGCTGGATCGCGACGGTTGAGAAAGCGTTCGACTATTTCATCGCGCAGGAGCATTGGAAAATCCATGATCACTGGCTGAGCTACTGTGTCAACGAGCTGACACTCTACCGGCCAGAGGAGCGCTATTTTCGCTTTGGACTTCAGAATGTTGTCGGGCATCTCGACTTTGTGCTCGACCGGATCACCACCTTTCCGACGCTGCTCGAATTGATGATGGCCGCGCATAAGATGATCGGTCGCCTCGATCAAAGCGCGGAGCATCGTCATCTCCTGAAGCAGTTGGATCGTGATACATTTTACCGGGTCCTGGAAACCCGGGCGCATCATCTGCTGAACGGTTTTTTCTGGCCCGAGATTGCGATGTATTTCAAAAATCCTGCGCGTATCTTGGGGAGTTTCTTCATCCGGCATCACGCGTTTCGGGTGCGCATTGACGATGTGGAACATTACCTCTCGGGCTTTGTTGCCTATCTGCGGTATTATCTCGGCCAAGCCCAAGCCCAAGCCCAAGCGACAGCCGCAATCGAGATTGCGCCACAGGCTTCGGTCCCAAGTTTGCCGCATCCGGCACAGGCTGTTGTGGCACTGGCGGGAAGTCTCAATCTCGGCGGGCGCGTGCATGACCGCGCCAGACAGCTTGGACTGGATCAACTGATTGAGCTTCCCGTGCTGAAAGAGGCAGATTTGTCGATTGCGACCCTTGATTGTGTGGTGAGCACATTGGGTCAGCAGGGGGTCGACAAGGGCGAGCAGGGGCCGTTCTATCGGCGCGCCCGGCCAG
This sequence comes from Celeribacter sp., assembly GCF_048270365.1. Classification (NCBI taxonomy): domain Bacteria; kingdom Pseudomonadati; phylum Pseudomonadota; class Alphaproteobacteria; order Rhodobacterales; family Roseobacteraceae; genus Celeribacter; species Celeribacter sp. Next base: position 400,412 of record NZ_JBLWTA010000001.1, on the reverse strand, counting down.
AGATGATCGAGGTGCTCGCCAATGCTGGGATCGATGCGGTGACGGTCGCCAATGCGCATAGCGGCGATTACGGTCCAGCGGCGCTTTTGCAACAAAAAGACATTCTGGATGCGGTCGGTATCGCCAGCGCAGGCGGCGGATCTGATCGTGAAGCGGCCTTTCAGCCGACCTATTGTCAGGCGGGCGAACTGCGTGTTGCGCTGTTTGGTATCGATGCCTCCCAAGAGCGCTTTGCGGCAGGCGAGGCTGAGGCAGGAACGGCTTATCTCTCTCCCCACCATCCGGATGCATGGCGCCTGACGCGGGAGTTCAAAGCAGCGGCAGAGCAGGCAGATGCCGTTTTCGTCTCCGTGCATTGGGGGACCCAGGTCGCTAAGGCGACCCAGCGTGCGCTGTCGCAGGCCCTGATCGACGCGGGGGCCGATCTGGTCTTTGGCGCGCGCGACAGCCGGCTTGAAGGCGTCGAAATTTATAAATCCAAGCCGATCCTGCCGGGCTTGGGGGTGATTTTGTCAGAAGCCTTGCGAAGCGACATCAAACCGGGCGGCGTGTTTCGTCTTGGCCTTGACCGTGGCCGCGTGGCTTGGGTCGAGTTTCTTCCCATCGGTGTCGGATATGGTTTTTGCGAGGCTTTGCCCAAGGCCGCCGCCGCGCCCGTCCTTGCCGATTTTGCTGCGCGCTGTCGGGCGGTCGGAACCTCTGTTGAGACCTCGGAGCAGGCTGTGGTGATCCATGTCGATGCGCCTGCGGATCGTTCCGCCAAACCGACAGACACGACGAACGCCCCAACCGAAACCGTTGCTAAACAGGAGAAACCCCGTCGGCTTGAACGTCTGTCGGACTTTGCGCCCGCCGTCCGTCTCGGACAGGCGACACATGTGCCCCGCGACGCCCGGGTCGTCCCTCAGATCGTGAACGGGCTTGAGCTCTTGGGGGTTCGGCTCAATCCGACGCAGATCACCCGCCGCGAGATGCTTTGGGTGGAGACGTGGTGGCGCGCCACGCCGGTGCCACCGGATGATTTGAAACTCGAGTATCGGGCCGTTCCGCCCGGCGGGGAGCATCGCGCGATCTGGGGGCTCGGTTCGGCGCATGATCCCTGTGACTGGATGCAGCCAACCTCCCGCTGGCAGGCGGGAGAAATCTATTATGACCGTTTCGGCCTGCGTCCTCCGGCGCTCGAACATCTGCGTGCGGCGTATTTGCAGCTTGAAATCCGTGTTGTTGGACGGCGCCCGAATACGGACTGCTATCTTTTTCCAAAACCTCTTCCGGTACGCTTGGGAGACCCGTCATAGCCGCTGCGCCAGATGGGGCCTTCTCACAAAGGTTTACGAGATTTTGCGGGGCTTTGGGTCATAAAACCCGCGCCACATCGAAGGTCGCGCGGGTTTTGACAGTCTGTGAGCGGGGCGTCACGCGCCGCGCATGATCATCCGGTAGCGCATCTGGTCAAAGATCACCGCAAGGATCAACAAGCTGCCCAGCAGCACCATCTGCATGTAGGAACTGACGCGGGCGATGTTCATGCCGTTTTGCACCATGACGATGAAAAACGCGCCCAGGACCACGTTTTGCACCCGCCCAATACCGCCTCTCAGAGAGACGCCCGCGATGACACAGGCGGCGATGGATTCCAGCGCCATAGTGCCGCCGAGATTGGCCTCGCCGCTCTCGACGCGGGCGGTCAAAAGCACGCCGGTCAGCGCGGCGATCAGCGAACAGAGCACATAGGCCAGAACCAGCGTCTTCTTGGTGTCGATGGCCGAGAGATGCGCGGCCTTGATGTTGCCGCCGACCGCATAGATGCGGGTGCCAAGCGTGGTGCGCGACATCATCAGCCACATCACGACGATACAGATCACCGCGATGAACACCGGCACGGGCACGCCGAACCATTTGCCGAACCCGAAGGTGTCGCCAAAGGCGAAGGGCAGGCCGGAGATCGGGATGCCGCCGGTCATGAAAAGCGCAAGCCCTGCGCCCACTGAGGACACGCCCAGCGTCATGATGAAAGGCGAGACCTCGAAATAGGCCACGCCCACGCCGTTGATCAGCCCGACGATCAGCGCGACACAGCCGCCTGCGAGGATGCCGGTCGCGATGATCAGGAACATGCTGTCAAAGACGCCCGCGGCCCATGTCATCGACAGGGCGGAGGCCACAGAGGTCAGCGCAATCGCGGTGCCGACCGACAGATCGAACCCGCCGGAGACCAAGACCAGCATTTGCCCCAAGGAGACCAGCACCAGATAGACAGATTGGCGCGCGACATTCATCAGGTTCTGCCCGGTCAGGAATTTGTCGGACATAAAGGAGAACACCACCAGCGCAATGCCCAGAAAGAACGGCAAGACGCCCACGCGGATGAACAGGGTTTTGATCGGGTTGGCGCGCGGTGTGACCTGCGCCGGTGCGGTTGCATCGCTCATTGGACGGGCTCGCTTTCGGTGAAGAAATAGTTCAGGACGGTGTCTTCGCTGGCCTCAGCGCGCGGCAGCTCTGCCGAGACCTGGCCATTGGCGAAGACAAGAATGCGGTGGGAGAGGTTGATCGCTTCGGGCAGGTCGGAGGAAATCACGACCACCGCTTTGCCCGCTTCGGCCAGAGCCTTGATTTTCAGGTAAAGCGCGGCGCGGGTGCCCATATCGACGCCCACGGTGGGTTCGTCGAAAATATAGACATCGGCCTCCTGGCCAAAGGCCTTGCCGAAGAGCACCTTTTGCTGATTGCCGCCCGAGAGTTGCGACACGCGCCGGGTCCGGTAATCCTCGGGCAGCTCGACCCGCGTGGCGATCCCGGCCACTGTGTCACGCACCCTGCGCCAGTCGATCCAGCCGCGTTTCACGGGCGCGCCGGAGGTCACGACATTGAGCGCGAGGTTCTCGTCCGAAGTCTTTGCCAGATCGAGCCCCTCGTGTTTGCGATCGGGCGACAGGTAATAGAGCCCTGCGCGGATGATCTCGCGCGTGGGCAACCCGGTGATGTCGCGCCCGTTCAGGTGGACTGTCCCGGAGCGCCGGGGACCAAGCCCCATCATGGCGCGGAAGAACCGCGATTTGCCACAGCCGACCAAGCCCGCCACACCTAGAACCTCGCCTCGGCACAGGCGGAGCGAAGAGGGGGCCACACCGGGGGTGGCGAGATCCGCGACCTCAAGCACCACCTCGCCGGGCTCCGTGGCGATGGTGGGATAGATGTCGGCAATCTGGCGTCCGGTCATCATTTCGACCAAAGCGGCCTCATCGGTGCCCGCCATTTCGACCGTGCCGATCTTGGCCCCGTCGCGCAGCACGGTGATGCGGTCGGCGATGCGTTTGAACTCCTGCATCCGGTGCGAAATATAGATGATGCCGACGCCTTTGGACTTTTGCCTCTCGATGAAATGGAACAGGTGATCCACCTCGCGTTCGGTCAAAGAGGCGGTGGGCTCGTCGAGGATCAGCACCTTCAGATCGCCGTGAAACGCCTTGGAAATCTCCAGCATCTGCTGTTGCGCGCGCGACAGGGTCGAGACCTGCGCGGTGGGGGAGATCGGGAATCCCAGCTCGTCGAAAATCTCCTGCGCGCGGCGGCGCATCTCGGCATGATCGACCAAAATCCCCATGCGCGGTTCCTGTCCGAGAAACATGTTCTCGGCCACGGTGAGCGTGGGGATGAGGGAGAATTCCTGAAACACCGTGTAGACGCCATGCGCCTTGGCGCGGGCCACGGAGTCAAATGCCACCTCATGATGATCGAGGTAAATCTTGCCCTCGGAGGGCGTGTTGGCGCCTGCGAGCATGGAGATCAGCGTGGATTTTCCCGCGCCGTTTTCACCAAATAAAACATGCACTTCGCCCGCCATGAGATCGAAATCCACGCCATCTAGGGCACGCACGCCGGGGTAGGTTTTGGTGAGGTTGTGGGTCGTGAGTAGAGGAAGGGTCATGGGGCCTCCTATCGGGTGAGACGGCAAGGCCTCACCCGAGTCTTCGGATCAAAGAGAGATCAGGCGATCACTCGACGGAGAAGACGGGGCGGAAGCCTTCCGGCGGCAGGATCGCGTCGCGGGACAGATCGCCGATGGTGTCGCTGTCGACGACAAAGATCTTCGGCCCGACGTGTTTGACGTAGTCCTTGCCTTCGATGATCCGCACGGCCTGATCCATGGCGATCCGGCCCTGAATGACCATGGAATCCGCCGGCGCCGCCGCGATCATGCCGCGCTGGATGCCGGTGTAGACGCCGGGGGTCATGTAAAAGGCCAGAAGGCCGATCTCATCCGTCAGACCGCGTTCGCGCAACAGACCCTGCGCGGCTTCGGCGGTCACGGCGGTGCCCGCGAGGTAGCTCACATCCGGGTCGGATTGCAGCACGTCTTCGACCAGTTTGAGTTGGGCTTCCTTGCCGGTGTCGCCGTAGCGCGGTTCCAGAACCTCGACGGCGGAGCCTTTGACGGCCTCCATAAAGCCGGAGTTCGCCGCCTCGACCCAACCTGCGCCTGCCGGACCGGGGAACCAGCCGACTTTGGCCGGATCGCTGCCTGCCGGGTGTTTTTCGGCCAGATATTTTCCGGTCTCAAAACCCATCGTGTAGAAGGACACCAGAGATTTGGCGGAGATGTCGGGCGAGGAGACGCCGTTGATCACATCGATCACCGGGATGCCCTTGGCGGCGGTCTCTTTGATCACATTGTTCAAGCCATCGTAAGAAATCGCGCCGATGATCACCGCGTCGGCACCGGCTGCGACGCAATCCTCGATCTGGCTCACCTGTTTGGCGAGCTCGGTGTAGCCACCCGCCTCGACGAGGTTCATCTTGACGCCGAGGCGCTTGGCTTCTTCTGCGACGCCATAGTCGACACCGAGCCAATAGGCGTCTTTCATATGCGGGAAGGACACGCAGATGTCATAGGCTTCATCGGCTTTCTCAAGCGGCGTGTAAGTCACGGCGCTGGTGGTGCCGTCGGTCGAGAAGGCGGGGGTCACCTCTTCGGCCTCATAGGGATACCAGTCTTCGGCAAAGCCGGCGGTGGCCAGCGCGGCCAGTGCCGCGCCTGTCATCAGGGCGAGTTTCATGGATCTGACTCCTTGTTGGTTCATCAGGGAAGGCGGCTTTGTGCCGCTTGTTATTGTGGTCTGGCTTTCGAGGTGGGGCCGAAGCCCCTAGGGTGGTGTGGGGGCTTGCACCCCCGGGGGGACGTCGGCCCCTCAGGAGAGGGACTGACGAATTTCTGAAATCATGGCTTTGCGTGCGGCGCGGGCGGTCAACGCTTCATCCATCTCGACGCGTTTGAATTTGACCGGCGTGTTGGGCTGTAATTGCCCAATGAGGTCCATATCGGCGGAGATCACCGCGCCGAGGGTGAAATACCCGCCGCCCGACACCGCATCGCGGTGCAACACGATGGGTTCAAGCCCGCCGGGCACCTGAATGGAGCCGTAGGAATAGCACCCGTCGACGATGTTCGACGGATCGGAGCCTGCGCCAAAGGGCTGCGGACGGTCGACGAATTCCATCGGATGCCCGCCACGGAAGCGGTAGCCCATGCGGTCGGCCTCGGGCGCGACCACCCAATCGTCGTCAAAGAACGCCTTTTGGCTCTTTTCAGTCAAGCGGTGCCAATAGAGGCCGGTGAGGACGCGCAATTCGGCCGGGGTGCCGGGGCGGCGGCGGAGCGCATCGGGGACCATGCGCCCCTCCGCCACCACCGACCCGTCGCCGACAGGGATCACATCGCCTGCGGCAATGGCGCGGCCTTCAAAGCCACCCAAAGCGCCAATCGGATAGGTCGAGCGCGAGCCAAGTGCGGGCGGCGTGTCGATGCCGCCGGAGACCGCAATATAGATGCGCGCGCCGGTTTTCAGAAAGCCGAAGGACAGCACTTGACCGGGTTTCACAGTGAATGAGGTCCATGTTTCGCGCGGCTCACCATCAAGGAACATGGGCATCTCTGCGCCTGTCACGGCCACACTCATCTCGGCGCGGAATTTGATCTCCGGCCCCATGAAGACGGCTTCCAATCCCGCCGCTCCTTCGTCATTGCCAACGAGCATATTCGCGGCCCGAAACGCGAGGCGATCCATCGCGCCGCCTTCGGGAATGCCGAGGTGGAAATAGCCGGGACGGCCAAGGTCCTGAATGGTCGTCGCCAGACCGGGTTTGATGATCTCAAGCGTCATTGAGGGCCTCCATCAGCTTGGCGTTAAAGCCGGTCATGTCATCGTTGAACGCGTCGAGATCAAAAGCGACCTCGGCAATGCGCGGCGTGTAGGTGCCATCCTCGACCGCCTGCGTGATGCGGTCGTATTCGGCGCGGTCGATGGGTTTCCATTTCACGATGTCGCCGGGTTTAAAGAAGACCATGAAGTCTTTGAGATAGCTGATCTTTTGTTCCGGGTCGTAGATCGGCATCGGGGTGATGCCGAACATCTGGTAACCGCCCGCGCCACGCACGGAATAGATGCAGGAGAAACAGCCACCATAGCCCACCGTCAGCTTCGGCGTGTCGGTGCGGGGGCGCAGGTATTTCGGCACTTCGAGCTGCTTTTCGCGCTCGACGAGTTGGTAGAGAAACGGCAGGCCGGAGACGAAGCCCACCATGGAGACGAACCACGGCTGGCTGTGATGCGCCTCGATGAAATCGGCGACTGTATCATAGCCGTTGATCCGCGCGGCGTAATCGAGATCGCTGCCGGTCGGGTCTTGGTGGCGTTCGCGGAACCGCATCAGGGTCTCGTGGGTCCAGGGGTCCTCGTAATAGACCGGAATTTCGATGATCCGGGTGTCGAGGCGCTTTTCCTGCGCTTCGGCCTGATGTTCGAAGGCTTTGATCTTGTCCATCATCGCGTCTGGCGCGATCACATCGGGGTCGAACCGCACTTCGAAAGAGGCATTTGCGGGCAGAATCTCGGTCACGCCGGGGATATTCGCCTCGCGCACCATGTTCGACAAAGAGAGCGCGATGAAGAAGGCGTCGAGCGACATTTCATCGTCGATCTCGACATAGATATGTTCGTCCCCGCCATATGTGTAACGCGTTTTCATGCGGCGTCTCCTTTGGTTGCGGACAGGTTGCCAGCCTCAAGCCAGGGCTCGAGCCATTGGGTGTGGAAGGCGCCTTTGCGCACCTCCGGGTCGGCGGCCAAGGCCAGATGCAGCGGAGCGGTGGTTTTCGTGCCACCGATCTCCATGCTTTCGAGCGCCTCCACCAGTTTGTCGATGGCGGCCTCGCGGGTCTCGGCATGGACGATGACCTTGCCCAGCAGAGAGTCGTAGAAGGGCGGGATTTGATAGCCCTCGGAGAGGAAGTGATCGAACCGCACGCCGTCGCCGGTGGGTTCCTTGAGCGTGGACACGACACCGGGCCAAGGCATGAAGTTCAGGAACGGGTCCTCGGCACAGAGGCGCACTTCGATGGCGTGGCCGGTCTTTTTGATCTCATCTTGCGCCATCGACAGCTTTGCGCCGCCGCAGACCTTGATCATTTCGGCCACAAGATCGACGCCAGTGACCATTTCGGTCACGGGGTGTTCGACCTGAATGCGGGTGTTCATCTCGATGAAATAGAACTCATTCGCCGCTTCGTCGTAGAGGTATTCCAAGGTGCCCGCGCCGCGATAGTTCACCGCTTTGGCCAGCGCCACGGCAGAGGAGCAGAGGCTTTCGCGGGTCTCGTCGTCGAGGCACATCGCACCTGCTTCTTCCCAGACTTTCTGACGGCGGCGTTGCAGCGAGCATTCGCGCTCATAGCAATGCACGGCCGTCTCGCCATCGCCCAAGATTTGCACTTCGATATGGCGGGGCGAGAGGATTGCGCGTTCGATGTAGAGACCACCGTCGCCAAAGGCGGCTTCGGCTTCGGCCTTGGCTTGCGGCGCCAGCGTTTTCAGTTCGGTTTCGTCTTTCGCAATCCGAATGCCGCGCCCACCGCCGCCTGCGGCTGCTTTGATCATCACCGGGTAGCCGATCTTTTCGGCAACAGATAACGCCTCGGAGACATCAATGCGCCCGTCGGAGCCGGGGACGACCGGCACGCCAGCGGCCTCGGCGGCCTGACGCGCGGCAACTTTGTCGCCCATGCGCTCGATCGTGTCGGCGGAGGGGCCGACGAAAATCAGTCCGGCCTCTTCCACGGCGCGGGCGAAGGCGGGGCTTTCGGACAAGAAGCCGTATCCCGGATGGATCGCGTCCGCCTTGGTGGCCTTTGCGGCCTCTAAGATCGCGGGGATGTTGAGGTAGCTGTCTTTCGATTGCGCGGGGCCGACGCAGATGGCCTCATCGGCAAGTTTGACGGCCAACATCTCCGTGTCCGCTTCGGAATGCGCCTGAATCGTGTGGATGCCGAGGGCTTTCGCGGCTTTCACCACGCGCACTGCGATCTCCCCACGGTTGGCGATGAACAATCTTTCAATCGCCATGTCAGTCAAGCTCCGCCAAGACGGCGCCTGCGGTGACGGGGGTGGCGTCGTCGACGTTGTAGCCTTTGAAGGTGCCCGCGATTTCGGCGGTCACGGCGATGAAGGTTTTCATCACTTCGATCAGGCCGATCTGGTCGCCGACGGCCACCGTATCCCCGGGCACCTTAAAGGGCGGCTCTTCGGGGGAGGGCTTGTGGTAAAAAGTGCCGGGGAGGGGGGATTGGATGTCGCTCATGATGTGTTTTCCCTGTTGTTTGGACCGCTTCACGCGGTCTCGAGCACGGCGGAGGCCGGTGCGATGTTGATCCCGTTCTCGGTGAGAGCGGCGCGAATGGCGCGCCCGATCTCAACCGCGCCGGGGGTGTCGGAATGGAAACAGATGGACTCGAACGCGATGTCGATATCTTTGCCGGTGACGGTGGTCACCTTGCCTTCGACGCAGGCACGCAAACATTTCTGGGCGATCTCTTCGGGATCGGGCCGCGACACGCGGCGGGTGAAGACGATGGACCCGTCGTCGCCATAGTCGCGGTCGGCGTAGAATTCCCGGATCACCGGCTGGCCCAGACGTTTTGCAACCTCGTAGGTTTTCGAGGTCCCCATGCAAAAGATCAAGAGATCGCCGCTGATCGCCGCCAGACTTTCGATCATGTGGCGCGACAGGTCTTCGTTGACGGCGGCCTCCATGTAAAGCGCGCCGTGGGGTTTGACGTGTTGCAGGCGAATGCCGTGACGGCGCCCGAATTCGCGCACCGCGCCGACCTGATAGATGATGTCATTGACCAGCTCTTCGGGCGTTGTCTTGATGTAGCGGCGGCCAAAGCCCTGAAGATCGCGGTAGCCGGGGTGCGCGCCAAGACCCACGCCGTAGGTCTGCGCCAGTTTGATCACCCGATCCATGGAGTTCGGATCGCCGGCATGAAACCCGGCCGCGATGTTGGCCGAGGAGATCAGAGCCATCAGCTCTTCATCGGGGGCGTCGCTCAGAACCCAATGCCCGAAGCCCTCTCCCATGTCGCAATTCAAATCGATGATCTTTCGCATGTTCGGTCCTTAATTTCTTTGGACCCATCCTCTGAAAAAAACCTTCCTGTTGTAAAATTCAAAATATTGTTTGTGCATTATCTAAAAATCAGAATGAATGAGCGGCAAAGAGATCATCTGGAAATCGCTTGAAATAGGGGTTTGGCGCCAAAATAAGCAGAATTGAAACGAAGTCGCCTGAAAGTTGTTCTGTTTTAAAGATAATGCATATCTACAAATTCGAAATTTACGTTTCCGCGCTCCTGCGACAGGATGTTTCGGAATAAACCGCCGATGGGTATCGGAGACTCCGAATAGGGACAGCACCATGAATCTGCGCCAGTTGAAATATTTCATCGCCACCGCCGAGCTCGGTCAGGTCAGCCGCGCCGCCAGCGAGCTCAGGATTTCGCAAAGTTCGATCACCACCGCCGTGCGCGAGTTGGAACAGGATCTCGACGCCATCCTGTTCGTGCGCACCGCGCATGGCATGGAGTTGACGCCGCCGGGGCGCGAGCTTTTGGGGGCGGCGCGCGAGATCATGGAAAAGGTCGAAATGGCGCGCAATGTGGTGCAGGGGCATTCGGAGATCGAAGGCACGATCAACATTGCCGCGACCTATACGGTGATCGGATATTTCCTGCCCTTCCACCTCGACCGGCTCAAGCATCGGTTCCCCAAACTCGACATTCGCCTGAGCGAGTTGAACCGTGAGAGCATCGAGGAGGGGTTGGTCACCAATCGCTTCGATATGGCGGTGCTTTTGACCTCGAACACGCAAAGTCCCGAATTGGACACGCAAACCCTGTTGCGTTCACCGCGCCGGCTGTGGGTGCCACAAAACCATCCGTTGCAAATCAAAGGTCAGGCGCATTTCGAGGAGATCGCCGAGGAGGATTACATCATGCTGACGGTCGATGAGGCGGCGCATACCTCGATGAAATATTGGGGGCCGACGGGCTTGGTGCCCAAGGTCAAGCTGCGGACCTCTTCGACCGAGGCGGTGCGTTCCATGGTCGCCAACGGGCAGGGCGTGACGATCCTCTCCGATATGGTCTATCGGCCCTGGTCGCTTGAGGGGCGGCGGATCGGCACGGTGGTGGTGGATCGCGACATCCCGTCGATGGACGTCGGTCTGGCCTGGCGCAAGGGGCAGGAATGGAGCGAGGCGACGCGCATGTTCTTTGACTATTTCAGCGAAGTGTTCCAGGCGCCGCAGATGGGGCATTTGGGGGTGAGAGGCTAGGGGCCTGAGGCGAAGGGCCTGAGGCGAAGCGAAACGTTTTAGCCCCGCATCAGCTCCGCCAGCGCCTTTTGCACCTCTTCGTCCAGCCCGGCTTCTTGCTGCAAGAGCGCTCCGGCGGCCTGCATCGCGGGCCCGTCGCCCGAGGCAAATTTCTCCGCCAGCGCAAGTCGCGTGGCGCTCAGAGCGGATGGGGTGATCAGATCGGCAGAGATGCTCTCGGGCACCACATCGAGTGCGAGGCGTTCATCCAGCGTATGGCGGGCCAGAATCGCATCGAGCGCCTGCACCTGCGGTAGGAAAATCGCGCGCGCGACGGGGCTGTCGGTTGGCAGATGCACATCGTCTTCGGCCCGCAGCCGGTCGATGCCGCTGACCCCGATGTGCATCCCGGCAATGCGTGTAGAGCTCGCCAAGGGTCAGCTCCCTTTCAGCGCATCGGCAATCGGACGGGTGCGCCGATCGGAGAATTGCTGTTGCAACAGTTGCTTTTGCGAATAGCGCAGCACATTCACGAATTTCGGGTTGCGGCGGGACATATGCGCGGCCCCCGACAGGTGCTTGCGGGCCTCTTTCAGATGACCGAGCGCGCCGTCGATGGTGCCCAAAAGCGCCAGAGAACGCGGTTCTTCGGGCCAGACGCGGGTCAGGAAACTGGCCACGCTATGTGCCATCTTGTTCTGGCCCATCGCATGCAATTGCGTGGCAAGACCATACAAAGACTGAATTTTATGTTCGGCCAGCGCCGCCGAGGACAAAAAAGCGGTCGCGGCCTGTTCGGCCTGACCGGCGGCGGCCAATTCGCAGGCGGTGAAATAGTTGGCGTCATTCCAGACATCGGGTTCTGCGGCGCGCAACATGTCAAGAAGCTCGAAGACCTCGAGGCGCGTCGCCCCGCTTTCAAATCGCACGCCCGTCGCTGACGTCAGGTCAGGGGTTTCGTGCTCAGGCAAAAGGCTGCTGATGACATCGGGCATGTCCAATCCCTCGAAGTCCGTCAAGGCTCCGGGATCCAGAACCCTGTCCAGCATGGTATTCAGCATATGTCCATTTCCTTGTTTGAATGGAACCGGCGGTTCGGACATGATTTCGCATCATCACACTGTCAGAGTTCATCTGTCCTATATTTATCATTTAACACACCCCGACGTCGATAAGTTCCGCAAGGCGTGGGCGGTGCGGCGCTTATTCGGACGTGCTGACCTTCCAGCTCAACCTATCCGGGTAAAGCGCGACCTGATATCCCGAGGTCAACCGCAACAGCACCCCCAGTTCGCCAATCGAAACGATGCGGCTGTCGAGGGTCGGGGCCGAGCCTTCGTGCAATTTGCGACCGTTTTCCAGCATGACGTAACGTGCGCCACTTAGATCGACACCGGTCATCACCAGAGGAAAACGCGGCGTGTCTCTGAAGATGTAATCGGCAAATCTGTCGTTGCGTTCGGTTTCCTGCAAAAAGGTCGAGGAGGTCGCGAGCCGCATCGAAAAGGGGCTGACCTCCTGCATGAGGCAGGCGCGCAGGCGATCCGGCGACAGCGCAGCTTCGAGAATTGTCTGACGGGTCGCGTCGTCGAACCCCGACAGATCGGCATCCCTCCCGAGGCTTAGAATATCGAGCCAGAGCATGACGGCGGGGAGCGTTTCGGCGTGCAGGCTGGCGCCGGGCCAACATTGTCCCTCTGTGGAGAGGTCGCGATACGGCTGGGCGGAGAGAGGGCGCGGCCCCCGCAAAAGGGTTTGGCCGTCTTGCAAGGCCGCCTGTTGGCGCTGCGCCAGATTGAACAGTTCCGGCGACAGCTGCGCCAGCCCGGGCAACAGGGCCTGCGCCGTCTCAGACAGCGCCAGATCCCCGGTGTCCGTCGCGGCAAAGAGACGGGCGCTTGCGCTCATCAGCTGTCTTGAGCGCGGATCGTCGGGCGCACCGACCGGGAAGCGTTCGTAATCGGTGCCCGTTGCGGGCAGGGCGCTCAGCCCGGTTTGCGCCTCTGTGTTGTCCTGAAGCAGGGCGGCAATCGTGCCCGCGGCGGCGGAGCCGGGCATCGCAATTTGAGGGGGGATACCTGCGGAGGAGAATTGCCCGGCCTGAAGTGCCGACAGGCTGGTCACCCGGCCGTTGGTTGCCGACGCGACGATGGCATCGACCACATCGGGGTTGTTTGCGGCGTAATCGGAAATCACCGAGGCGATCAGCGGCGGCACTGTGGTGCGCGTCGGGGGGCTGTTCGGTGCGCCACCGCTTGCGCTCTCTGCCTCGGAAAGCTGCGGGTCACTGTCTGGCGTGAACGGTCCAAACACCTGATCCGGGCCAAGGGTCACGCCATCGGTGAGCGATTGTGACGAAAGCTGTCGTCCGCCCAGAGCCCCGATGATCTCGCTCTTGCCGACCACGAGAGGCACGGAGTTGTCGCTGACCGGCGCGTTTTCCAGCGTCACGAAAGACCGAAGCGGCACGTCGTTGGCAAAGCGTTTGGCGTAGGCCTGTACGAAACCGACCCAATTGTCGGCCTTTTCCGCAGGGATCACGCCGGTGGTCTCGATCAGCATGCCATCGAGGCGGGCGATCACCAGATCGGTCAGGGACAGCCGGTTGATCAAGGCTTGCACTTCGGCAAGATAGGTGCCGGCGGTGCGGATGTCATTTTGCACGGCGCTGAGGCCAAAGACCTGTGTGCGAATGGTCGTGACGATCTCATCGGTCTCTGCCGGATCGAGGTGCACACCTGCAAGCGTCACCACACCATCCGGCGCCAAGGAGGCCGTGAGATTGGGGTCTTGCGCGCTCAAAAGCCCGTCGATGTCGGCCTGCATCGCGTCGAGGGCCCAGATCCGCCTGTGGACGTTCAATCCGGTCTCGGCGATGGCATTCTCCACTGCGCGCCGTTCTGCCGCGCCGGGCACATAGCCGGTGACGATGAGCCTGCCGTCGGCTTCGGCGGCGGCGTCCAGCTCTGCCGGGAAGGTCAGGGACGCAAGCACGCTGCGCAGCGTGGCGATCTCGCCTGCGGTGTCGGCCGATTGCGCGGAGGGCGAGGTTTCTTGCGGGGATTGCAAGGCGACCCCTGCGACGCCGAGCCCCAACAGAACCACGAGTGCCGCCGCCGAGGCTGGCATGGTCCAGCCTTCCAGTTTCGGCAGCGACCAGGATTTTGCGTTTTTCGAAGCCTGCGCGGCTGAGGCGCCCGGGATCAGAAGTTCCGCCCAATTTGCGCCTTCGACGCCCAAGGCAAAGCGCGTGGTCGCGGCGGTCACCACGTCGAGCTGGGCGATCTCGCGCCAGTCCTCGCCGCCCGGTTCGATCACCAGACCCGAGGCCATGGAGAGCGGTGTCCCCAAGGCTTGCAGCGCGATCTTGCTGCCGCTCACTCGAATGCGCCCCTGAAGCGCGGGCATGGCGATGTCGATCAGCCGCAGGTCGGCATCCTCGCCCGATCCGAAACTGTAAACGCCATCGGACAGCGCGACCTCGGCGCCGGATTGGGTGCCGTTGAGAAGTTTGAGAATGATGGTGCGGTCGGTCTCTGACATGGTGATCTTTCGCCCCCTCCGGGGTGCTGCGCGACGGCGCATTGCGGGCTGATTTGCGGGCTGAAGCTAGGGAAAGCGGGGCCTTGCGTCCACGTCTTGTCCCTTTTCGCGCGACCGCTGGTGACAAATATCACTTGTGGACCGACGGCATGCGCCGGGGACCGTAGGATCACTTTTTTCCTCCCCAGAGGCCGATATAGTTGCCGCAAAACAAACGGGCGCTGTTTCTAGTGGTGCATGCGTCGTGGCAGGAGTTGAGAATATGGGCATGAACGGTTTGCGGTTTCTCGGGGCAATGTCCCGGCCGTTGCGATATGGGGTCGTGGGCGTCTGTTTTTTGCTGGCCTCTTGTACGACGTCGGGCACAAGCTCTTCCGGTGCCGCGCCGCAACTGGTGTCGGCGCATCCGCGTGGCGGCGGGCCTGAGGTGATCACGGTCGCCCGCGATGAGACCGCGCTCAAACGCTTTTTCTCGGCGCAGAACCTGCGCGAAACCGTGTTCTCCGCCCAGCCCACGCCGCGCCTCGCCTCCTCAGGCGCCCAGCCGACCGGCTTTCTCGACACCCGTCAACTGAATGCGCCGGGGGTGACCGGCGCCAATGCCGAGGAGCAGTTCAACTTCGACACCTCCATGTTGGTGATCGAACCGCTGCGTCGGCAACAGATCATCGGCGGCGAATGGCAGGCCGATCTGGGCCGTGGCCCACGCGTGGCGCTGGACTACACCAACGAGCCGTTGCGCAACGTGACGGAGAATGTTCTGGGCGGCATTCTGGGCGTGAACTACATCGTCTCCGACACGGTAGAGGGCACGGTCACCTTCCGCTCCGAAAGAGAATTTTCGAAATCCGAGCTGTTGCAGATCCTCTCTGACATTCTCGCCAGTCGCGGCTATCTGATCCAGTATTTCAACTCGGTCTATCACATCGGGCTGCCCGAAGAGTTGGAGCAGCTTACAGGGCTTCGCGGACGCAGCACGCTTGAGAGCGATCAGACCTATGTTATTGAACTGGCAGGACCTTTGCCGGAAAACCTTGCCGAAGTGGCGGGTTCTTTGGTGCCGCCGGGCAATGTTGTGGCCGCGGTGCCGGGCAGCAACAATCTTGTGGTGCGGGGCGATCCGTCGCAATTCCAGTCAATCGAAGACATGGTGCGGATGCTGGCCGGGCGTCCGGGGCGGTCGCAAAAGCTGGCTATTTTGCCGCTGCGCCATGCCGCGCCCAACATTGTCGCGACGCAAATGGGCGATGTCTATGCACAGCGTGGGCTGGGCGACGCCTATTTCCTGCCGATTGAACAGCGCAATTCGCTTTTGATCGTGGCCGAAAGCCAAGCCGCCGTGAATGCCGCGCGCGAACTGGCTGTCGGTCTCGATGTGAACAACCGCGACGAGATCGGCCTTCGGGTGATCCAATTGGCGCACCTCGATGCCACGGAAGCCGCAGATCAGCTCAACGAGATTTTCGGCGGCACCGGGCAGGCGGGGGTCACGAGTGAAACCACCGGTGACATCTCGGACATCGTGACGGCGGCCTCGGAAATCGCCAATTCGGGAACGTCGGCGCGGGGGGTGAGCAGGAATGGCGCCAATGCGCCACGCTTCTTGCGCAATGGTGAAAGCGAAGACCAGGACGAGGCCGCGCCTGCGCCCCGTGTGGTGTCCGGCAATGCCGTCACCTCGCCGGTGCAGATCACCGCGAACACCCGCAACAATGCCCTGATGGTGCGCTCGACCTATGCCGATTTCAAACGCATCAACAATGTGGTGCGGGTGCTCGACACGCCGCAATCGCAGGTGGTGATCGAGGCGACCATCGTCGAGGTGACGATCAATGATGCGCTGCAATATGGCGTTCAGGCCTTCCTCGAGACCAGCGGCGTCTCCGTGCGCTCTTCCAGCTCGACGGCGGCCTCTGACAGTGGCGGGGCTGGGTTCTCTGCCATTTTGGGCAAGGACAGGAACCGGCAGCTGGTGCTGAGCGCCTTGCAATCTGCGACCAATGTCAAAGTGATCTCTTCGCCCTATCTGACGGTGACGAATGGCTCCATGGGCCGTCTCGCGGTGGGCGATCAGATCCCCTATGTCACCGCGTCCCAGACCTCGAGCTCGGGCGGCGATGTGGTCGTGACACAAGAGGTGCAGGCCAAGGATGTCGGTGTGATCCTTGAGGTCCAGCCGACGATTTCGCCCTCCAATGGCGTGACGCTCGATATTTCGCAAGAAATCAGCAGCGCCGCCTCTATCGAAACGGCCGCCGGGGCGAACCCCATCGTGTCTCAGCGCAGCGTGCAGAGCCAGGTCAATGTGCAATCGGGCGACACGATCCTCTTGGGCGGGCTTATTCAGGAGCGCTCGGAGAACAACGAAAGCGGTGTGCCGGTGCTGCGCAAAATCCCGGTGCTGGGCAATGCGTTCAACCAGACGGAAAACACCCAGGTGCGGACCGAACTGTTGATCCTCCTGACCCCGCGCGTGGCCCGCAACAACAGCCAGATCAACGACCTGACGCGTCAGTTGCAGTTGATGTCTGCGGCGAATTGATCGCGGACGGATGTCTGATCGGCACGCCTCTGTCTTGAGAGGGGCGTGCCGTGGTCGGGCTTATTGCGCCTGACTTGCGACGCGCATGATGGTGTAGAAGGTCTCGAGAAAGCCCCACATCTGATCCTCTTGCCCCAGCGCATAGCGGAACAGGAGCGGGATGTAGAAAATCAGGATGAACACGGCGATGGCGCTTTTGATCGGCATCGCGAGGATAAAGACCTGAATTTGCGGCGCAAAGCGGCTGACCATGGCCAGCGCGAATTCGGCCAGAAACATGATCGCGATCACCGGCCCGGAATAAAGCACGACAAGCATCATGCCGTGGTCGAGCACGGTGAGCAAAAGCTCGGGAAAATCGGTGATGGCCAGTGGCAGGGCCTGAAAGATCGGCCAGCTCGTGTAGGACCGGTAGAGCATCTGGATCATCACCAGAAAGCCACCGACCGAGAAGAAATAAGTGATGAAAGCCTGCGAAAACAGGATGCCGAGGGGCGAGGCCTCATGGCCCTGAAGCGGGTCGATGGAGGAGGCGATCGCGGCGCCACGTTGGTTGTCGATGTAATTGCCCGCCGCCTGCATCGCCCAGAACATCCAGAACACCAGATAGCCCATGACAAAGCCCAGAGCGACCTCCTTGGCGAAATAGATCATGAACAACCCGGTGTTGTCGCGCAGCGCTGGCGCAAAAGGGATCGCAAGCGGCGTGAGTGGCAGGGCGATCACCAGAATCGCGACATTGCGCGCCATGCGCGGCACGGCGGTCGGCGCAAGCAATTGCGAGGCCGCGACAAAGGCATAGGCGCGGGGCAGGCACAGCAAAAATGCCGCCAGCATGTGTTCGCTCTCGCGAAACAGGGCAACGATCTGATCCAAGCTAAAGGTCCCTTTTTGACATCTGCATCATGCACGCGCGCGCGCGCGTGACTTGTGTCGTCTGACACCGCGCTGAGGGTCAGGGGCGTGCTAGCCTGAGGCGACCAAAATGAGGGACCCATTGTGAGCATCACCTCCGCCAGAGAAACCGTTCAGAGTCAAATCGCGACCCATAATGCCGCATCTCCCGTCGGCAGTGACGTGATGGCAGGGCAGGCCGGAAAGTCGCGTCTGTCCGGCGAAAGCGTGCAGGTTTCGCCCAGTCAGGCCGACATCACCGATGCGCTCGAAGAGCTGGGCATGGCGGCGGCCACGCGTGGCAAATCCGATCTCGACAAGATGAAAATGCGGCGCGGCGCGGCGGCCAACCTCGATGCGCTGGGTCGTATCGCGGAGTATTACGACAAGCTTCCCGACATGCCATCCGACGACCGGCGCCGTGAGTTGGTGCGGGAGTTTAAGGGCTATGAGGAACTGTTCCAGAATGGCGGTGACGGCTCGAATCTGCCGACCGCCGAAGACCTGCGCGAGCTGTTGCAGAGCTTCGATGGCGACATTGCACATCAATTCGCAGCGCTTGAGAATATCCGTGAAGAGGCGGTGCAATCCGGCGCGCCTCAGGCCTATGTCGCGGTGCTCGACACCCTGCGCGAAGACATGCGCCGCCCGGAAAACGCCCGCGAGATCATGGCGGGGTTTGCCTCGGCTGGACAGGCGCAGAAACTGGCGGGTGAGCTTGGGACAGAGCCAGAAGCCTATCGCAATTCCTACCGCGAAATCCTGCGCGAGACGCCCAATCTCGGGCGGTTGTTCGGTGCGTTGCGCCAGTTCGATCTGACGCAGAACTACGATCAGGTGATCGACAGTTTCATCGCCACAGCGGGGGCGGATATGTCCAGTTTCGGCCCCTCGACCGATGCGGTGCAATTGGGCGGCGTGGTCGCCGAGCTGTCCAAGCTCAAAACCCTGCGCACTGTGCTCGATATGTCCGTGACGGTGGGGGCCACGCTGGATCGCATGTGCCCACCGGACGGCAAGGCCGCCCGTCCCGATGGTGAAGAGATCGCTGCGCGGATGTTTGGTTTTTCCACGATGCCGACGCCGTCGATGGCCGAGGCCGAGAAATTGATCAAGCCCTATGAGGCGGAAGAGGCCGAGGTGCCGGTCGCGGCGATCAACCTGTTGCGCGATCTGCATGGCCAGTTGCCCGATGCGGTGATGCCCTCGGATGCGGCGCGGCTCGGCCAGTCGCGCATTCTCATGACACTCTCGGATCGGCTCGTCGCCGCCGAAGACGCCGCTTACGAGGCATAAGGACACAGTATGACAACGCTTTCCAGACCGGCGACCTCCGCCGTGAGCCGTTTCGCCGAAAATATGGGGCTGACCGCTTTGCCCGCCACGGACGGCAGCTTTGGCTTCGATTTCGAACGCATGGGGCGGGTGTCGATCACCGGCTCGGAGAGCGGCGATGTGTTGGTGTCTCTGACCCGGCGGCTATTGCTCGACGGGGTGCAGAACCTCGCGCATTTGGCCGGGCAGGCGGGGATTTCCGATCTCGACGGGCAGGTGATCCATGCCGCGCGCAACCGCTATGACCAACCGGTGCTGATTGCCCGACTGCGTGAAGAAGAGCTTGAGACCTCGCGCATCGAAACCGTGATTTCCGATCTCGACGGGCGGTTCGCAGCGCTCGGGTGGTGAGGCTTTGGTGTGACCAATGTCACCCGGTATTTTTTGGCGCGCAGATAAGGTGACCGCATGACACAGCGCACTGCAGAGACATATGTGGCCGAACTCCTCGCCCCCGAAAACCGGGAGGCGGTCGAGGCCATTATCGCCGCCACTGAACGGTTTGAGGTCGAGTCCGGCATGGCCGAGAACCCCGTCTATCAGGGGCTGAAAGAGGGCCGGACCCTGGCACAGATCCGAGGGATGAGCCGCGAGGACCTCGAGGTGCTCTACGGCTACGGCTACACGCTTTTGACCCAGAAGTTTCTCGACAAGGCGTTGGTGATTTTCAGCCATCTCGCGCTGATCGATCCGCTGGAAGCGCGCAATCACTATTGCCTTGGCGCCTGCCTGCAACAGCAGGGCAACATGCGCACCGCGCGCGACGCTTTTGCGACGTTCATCGCATTGGACGCCACCAACCCCGAGGGGCTGATGCGGCTCGGGGAATGTTTGCTGGCGGAGGGGGATCGCGAGGCGGCTGGCGATGCGTTCCGGCTGGCGCTCGGAGAGGCCGAGAAAGGCCATGGCACGGCGAAATCGCGCGATGCGGCAGAGGCCCGGATCGCGATGCTTGACTTGACGACGGGAGACCAGAATGCGGATTGAAGATAGGGGGCCGCTCGGCGGCACCGGTGCGCTCGGCCCGGATGCGGAAAAAGAACGCGAGGTGCGCTCCAAAGGGACGTCGGGGGCGAGCGGTGCTGTCCCGGACGCCGTGCGCCCGAGTTATGCCAGCATGCTGGAGGGCCTCGCCGCCTTTGCGCCCACCGATCTGGGCACGGATTTCGAAGCACGCCTGGCAGAAATCGCTCAGAAAATGCAGGACGCGAAAGGCGAGGCCGATATGGATCGGTTGAGCAACGAACAGGAAACCAAACGCAACCAAATCCAGGAAAACCGGGACCGGCTCGATGCCGCGCAGGGTAAGATGGAAGGCTCGGCTGTGGCGGATGATGCGGGACGTGTCAGCGCCATCATCGGGTCTGTGGCGGCGGGCCTCGGCGCTGCGGCCATGATGGTCGTCGGGGCGGTCGTGACAGCCGTGCCGGGGCTTCAGGTGCTCGGTGGGGCCATGTTCATCGGCGGCATGTTTATGGCTGCGGGGGCGATCAATGGTCTTGTCGCAGGGGCCAGCGACAGTGGCATGGGCGTGACTGGCAATTTTCTGACCGCCATCGGGGTGGAGGACGACGTGGCTGCGGGCTGGGATATGGCGGCGACCATCACCTTGGCCGTGGGGGCCGTGGTCTCCGCCGTCGTCGGGACTGCGATCTCGGGGGGCGCGGGGGCACCTGCGGCTGTGGGGGCCATGCTGACCTTGGTCAATGCGGTCAACGCCGCGACATCGAGCGTCACGGCGGTCGCGACCAGCACCTCTGGCCTTGTCGCCAATGCGCTGAGATCCGATGCCGCTGAAATGCGCGCCCAGACCCAAGAGTCGCAAGCGGTCATCCAACAGATCGATGGCCTCATGGAAGAACTGATGGATTTCCTGAGAACCTCCACGGACCAAGTCAACGCCTTGCTCGACAGCGCCATGCAATTGCACCGCGACACGGGCGACAGCCTGTCACGCACCCGTTTCGCCGGGTGAGACATCACGAAAGGATACGATCATGCCTATTCAATTCATTCCCGGCCTTGGCGCAACCACCGGTGCTCAGCCCTCGCAATCCGAAGATATGGCCCCGACAAAGGGGGATGCACAAGCCGGCGCAGGGGCGCTGAGTTCGAGCTCTCCGCTTGAGGAGATGAGGGCCCTGTTCGAGTCCGCTCTCTTGAACAACGGAAATCGCGCGGGCCAAGACGGGGCCGCGGGCGGTGCTGGCGCGGAATGGGGCACAAGCGATCTCTTTTCTGACCCCAATGATTTCGATTTGAACGGCAGCTTTGGACGGTTGGAAGCGGCCGCAGAGAAACTGACCCAAGCCGGGATGGATCCGCTTGAGGTGTTGAATGAGCTTCTGGGCGAATTGGGCGCCGCCGAAGATCTTGCGGCGCTGATGATCGAATTTGCCTCCATGGGGCGTCAAAACGCGCTCGATCAACGTCTCAGCGCGCGCGATCAGGCGCGGGCCGATCTGGAGGGACAGGCGCAAACCATGCGCGAGGCCGCCGTCACGCAGCTCGTGGTGTCCGTCGTCTCGACCGCCGCCGCCGTTGGGGCGTCGGTCGTCTCCTTCAAAGGGGCGGGGCAGGCCGGCAAGCTGGCTGGCGCTGCGAAAGACGCTTCTATGGAAGGGGCATCAGAGATGTCCACGGCGCTCAACACGCAGGCCCAGAATGTCAGCACGCGGGCACAGGCCGTGTCCGGGTTGATCAATGCGGGCTCCTCTGCGGGCGAAGGCGGCGGCAGTATGATCTCGAAGAACATCGAAGCCGGGGGGCAGGAACTGGCCGCAAAAGCGCAGACCGAACAATCGAATGCCGAATTGGGCAAGAGCGTCATGGACGATTTCAAGGACTTGGTGCGCTCCATCATTCAGTTCCTGAAAGATCAACAACAGGCCGAGATCGATCGCATGGCCACAACCACCCGGATTTGAGATGCAACGCAGTTTTCCGTCTTCGCGAGGCCCCGAGGTTGCCGATGCCGTGACCCACATCTGGCAGGTGCTGGGCCTCTCCGCTCCGATGGAGCCGATCGGCGCGCGGTTCGATTTCGAACTTGAGGACACGCCTGTCGAGATTGCGCGCACCCCTGATGGGGCGGCGCTTCGGATCACCGCCACGCTCGGTCACCTCGCTGGCGACCCGCATCTGTGCGAGGATCAGCTGTCTCGGCTTTTGCGGCTCTCGCTTGCGCTGGTCGGCGTGAACCGTGCGGTGCTGAGTTTTCCGGCGGGGCAGGATGCGGCACGGATCGCCGAGCTGTCGCGCCCGGATCATGCGCCCGAGGCCGTCTATGCGGAGATCGTGATCGCCGAGGCCGCAGAGGCGGTCGAGGCGCTGCGCGAGTTGATGCAGTGGCGCAGTTTTGCCGGGGATCTCATCGCGCCGGTGGGCCAGTCCCCCGACGCGGGCGCCGCTGTGGCCCCTCAGGCGCCTGACCCTGCCGATATGGTCATTTTCCAACCTTGAACCCCCTGCCGATGAGAAACTCTGACATGTCCCCTGATACCCTGCCCATTGGTCTCGCCGCTCAGTTTGGCCTGTCCCGCAACGATCTGTTGCCTGTCGCCCGACAAGCGCGCCAGAAATTGAACAGCGGCCAGCCGAAAGAAGCGCTTTCGCTGTTCGGTCAGCTGGTGCTGGGCTGCCCCGATGATCGCGATTTTCAGATCGGTCTGGCCCACGCCGCTCTGGCCTCAGACGAGCCTGAGCTGGCGCTTCAGGCTGCGACGGCGGCCATCGTTTTTGAGCCGACCCGCGCGGATGGCTATCTTTTGTCGGGCCGTGCCTGTCTGGCCCTCGAAGAGTTCGGCGCGGCCGAGGAGGATTTCGCGGAGGCCGTCACCCGCGCTGCCACCACCACGCCGGAGGGCGAAAGCCAGACCGCCATCGGCCAAGTGGCGCAGAGCTGTCTGGACGCGCTCAAGACTGCTTTGATGGCGCATGGCTGATCTCAATCTGACCCAGGACTTAACCCATGACCTGACCCCGGCGGAGCAGGTGGCGATGCGGCAGGCTCTGGTGGGCCTCGCCGGGCAGACGGGGTTTGCCTATGACCGTGTGTTCGACGCTCTCACGGCGGGGCAGAGCCTTGTCGAGGCGCTGAACCTGCCGCCGGAGATTGTCGATTTACTCTATGCTCAAGCCTTCGCGCGGTTCAACGCGGGCGATATTTCGACGGCTCAGAGCCTGTTTCTGGCGCTCACGCTGATCGCGCCGGAGGTGCGGGATCATTGGTTGGGCCTTGGCATTTGCTTGCGGCGTTCGGGCGAGGCGAAGGGCGCACCCGAGGCGGCGCAGGCCGCGTTTCTCAGGGCCGAAGAGATCGCCCCCGACGATCCGGCGGTGCAGTTTCACCTGACCGAGCTGATGTGCCAGCGCCGGGACTGGCGTGGGGCCGAGGGGCATCTCAAACGTTTCATCGCTTTGCCCGAGACGGCGGCGCGGCTTCGGTTGATCCCGGAGATGCGCAAACTCGCCACCCTGCTCGAAACGCAACTGACGCGCAAAGGCAAAGCATGAGCGGGCCGGAGGGGCTTTCCGATCTGCTGCACGCCGTGCTTCAGCGCGAGATTGACCGGCTGGACATCGATCGGCCTGAAAATGACCGGCCTGAGAATGACTGGCCTGAGAACGACTGGCCTGAGAACGACTGGCCTGAGAACGACTGGCCTGAGAGGGCCGACATCGAGACAGAGGAGGGGGCGACCGCTGAGATCGCGCCCGGTCTCGGTGCGCTGTTCGTGTCACATTTTCCCGCAATGGAGAGGTTTTCCGAAGGGGCGGCCCTGAGCCTCTCCGAGCTAAGCCCGCCCGTCGATTGGCGCGATACGGACGGTGCGGCGCCGACGGCCTTTATGGAAACGCTTGTGGTGCTGAACGCCGCCATGGTGCCCGGCTGGCCCTTCGCGTCGAGCCTGCTGCGCGATGCGCCGATGCTGCCTCTGCCTGTGAAACCCGTGGTGTCCGAGCCGGGGGGCGAAATGTCAGAGAAAGAGCGCACACAATATCTGGCCAGCCTCATGGCCCCCTATCGCGAGGCGTTGTTGCGGCTGCGCAAGCTGTTGCGCGACATCGAACGGCTGGACCCGGCGGAGGCGGAAGGCGCTTTTCGGGCTTTGATGCAAATGCTTGGCATGGTGGCGCAGGCGGTGCGCGAGGCCTTGGACCTCAAAGATGCCGGGCTGCGGGTGGCTGAGGAGTTGGCGCTGGCCAACCCGTCGCCGCAAGGCCCCGGATCTAAGCGGCATCGCTACCGGCTTTGAGCGCGCGCCGCCTCATCAACCAGAGCAGGGCGCAAAGCCCAAGAGCACATCCAAAGAGGTTGCTCAGACGGAAAACAAGGGTTTGAAGCCGCGGCCAGAGTGCGGGCGAGGCGGATGCCTCTTGTTCACGTGGCATCACATCGCCTGCGCCTTGATGCAAGAGGGTCGCCAGACGCGCTTCGAAGCCGTCACGCGAGGCGCCGCTGTTCGCGAGGGCCAGAAACCCCTGACGCCAGCCTGCGGGTGTGGCCAGAGCTTCGGGGACGGTGATTTCGATCCACTCCTGCCCCTGCAGGGTTGCGGCAGCCTGATCGTAATGCGCGTGCGAGAGGACGAAAAGGAGACCTGGTTGCGTCGGATCGGGCCACTCTGACACCGGGTGCAGACCCGTCTCATCGAGATCGTAGACCGTCACACCGGGGTGCAACCGCGCCCAAAGGGCATCGACCAAGGCGGCGGGGCCTTGGGGCGTTTGCCGATGGCCCGCCGCGTTGTTAGGCGGAGGCATGAGCGCGACCAGCGTCAGGGCCACCATCGAGACCGCCAAAAGATTGGCCGCCATATCGGGAAGCCAGCGCCACGAACTTTGGGGCGGGGTCACGGCGCGCATGACAAGTGCCCCTCGGACAGATGACGCTCGCAGGCCGTGCTGCGGCGGATCAAGGTGATCTCTTGCCCGCCAAGCTGCGCCAGACGCGATTCCGTCAAAAACGCCGCTTCGCGCCCGTCGGGGTCGATGATCAATGTGACGGGGGCGGTTGTGAGGAGGGCCGTGCTGAGCGCATCGAGGGGGATGTGCTTGGAGGGGGAAAGCCAAAGCCCGGTTTCACTGGCGATCCAAGAGGCGGTGGGGGCGGGGGCTTCGCCGTTTGGCAGGACGCGCAAAAGCGCCATGAGCACCATCAACACGCCCGCCAGCCCCAACATCACATCGGCGCCGATCAGCGTGGGGAAGGCGTCACTCTTGCGCCGCATCTTGATCCGTTTCTCGATCCGATTCTCGATCTGCTTGGGGCACAAAGGTCTCGACCAGCGTCAAGACCATGGCACCGCCCAGCCCAATCAGCGTGGTTTCAAATGCACTGCCCAGCCCGCGCAGCATCTCGGTCAGGGCGGGGCCATCCGGTGTGCCGCCTGCGAAAATCTCCGGCAGGGCGGACAGCGCGGTCATCAGGCCAAAGATCGTGCCGAAAAATCCCAAAAGCGGCAGAAGGCTTGAGAGCACAGTGGCAAAGCGTTCTGTGCGCGGGGTCCAGTGGCCTGCGAGCGATGCGGTGACGGTGAGCGACAGTGCCGAGAGAAAGGTGAGCCAGAGGCAGAGATGCACCGGGGTTTTCAACATGTAGGGTAAGAGCGCGGGGGCGATCAGGCTGCTGAGGGTGGCGAGGCCGAGGGTAAGCGCGGTGCCAAGGACCCCCCCGTCGCGCGGTTGCGGCGCCTGCGTCGTGAGGCGGGGCAGCCAGATTGTGAGACACAAGAGAAACAGCGGCCAGGCCTGAAAGCGTGACAGGTCCGGCGCGGGTGTGCCTGTCGTGCCCCAAAGCATTGCGACGGCGGCCCCGATGGCGAGCAGGGCCAAGAGGTGATCGGTCAGGTTTTGCAAGGTCGGGCGCCAGAGCATCCCGCCAATTTCGGCGATCACGGCCAAAAGCGCCAAGGCATCGAGGCCCGCGCGCAGAGGGTCCGGCACCAGCCCGCGCCCCAAAGCGTAAAAGATCAGTGCCAGCGCCGAAAAACCGACCCGAAAAGGGGCATCGTTTGGGCTGGGCCCGGGGGCTTGGCGCGCCGACATCAGGACAGCTCGATGCGTTCGAGCGGCTGAATGTTCACCTGCGGGCTCAATTCCTGAAACGACAGAACTGCCAAATCGGGGAATTCACGCTCGACGATCTTGCGCATGAAACGGCGGATGTCCATCGGTGCGAGCACCACGGGTTTAAGCGTGTGACGGCTCAGATCGCCCACGGTCTTGCGCAGGGCCGCGACCAGTTTCTTATGCGAATCCGGCGACAGCGTCAGATAGGAGGCGCCCGAGGTCTGACGGATCGCGCCGCGCACCTCATCCTCGATGGTTTTCGACAAAAGATAGGCCGAAATCACACTTTGGCCGCCGGCGAATTTATGCGTGATGTAGCGGCTCAGAGCCGAGCGCACATGTTCGGTCAAAAGGATCGGGTCCTTTTCGCGCTGGCCCCATTCGACGAGCGCCTCCAAAATGGTGCGCATGTCGCGGATGGAAATTTCCTCCATCACCAGACGCTGCAAGACATCGGCGATGGTGATCACCGGCAAGGTGCGATTGGCCTCGCGCACCAGTTCCGCGAAGTTCTTTTCCATCTCGCCCATGAGATACATGGTCTCCTGCACGCCGATGAATTCCCCGGCGTGGGATTTCAGCATATGCGCCAGATGATAGGTCAGGATCGCGGGCAGGGTGAGGGTCTGAATATCGGCCTTTTGCAGCAAGGGCTCGTGTTTCGCCGCCACCCAGAGGCTTGGCATATTGGGCAGGAAATCGTCGCCGCGCTCGAAGGGAATGTTGAACATTTCGAGATTGGCAGGTGTTTCGCGCACGATCATGTAGCCGGGGCGAGAGCGACCGACGGCAACGGGTATCTCATTGACCAGAATGCGATATTCGTCTTCGTCGAGCCGGTCGTTCAGGCGCAGGTGTACCCCCGGAAACGGCACGCCGAGATCGAAATAAAGCGCACGGCGGACCTTTGCGACCTCGGCATCGAGGCGGCGGGGTTCGATATAATTGCGCACCGAGGTCGAAATGTCGACGATCAGCGGCACGGTGAGGGCAAAGGTGACCGGCTCGACCTTTTCGATCGGCTCGGCCTTGCTGTCTTTCGGCAGGGTCGGCAGTTTGTCCGGCTGATTGGCAGGGGCCAGAGCGGGCATGAACTGGCTGGTTTCCATGTCGGACAGCTTTTTGCGGCCCTTGGTGATCAGCACGCTGCCGACGCCCGTGAGCGCGGCCAGACAGAGGAACACCATCGTGGGAAAGCCGGGAATGGCGGCAAAGCCCAACAGGATGCCAGAGGCGATCAGGAGCGCCTTGGGCTCGTTCATCAACTGACGACCGATGTCGGTGCCGAGGTTTTCATTGTCGTCAGAGGTCACGCGCGTGACGATGAAACCGGCGGTGATCGAGATGAACAACGCCGGAATCTGGCTCACCAGACCGTCGCCGATGGTCAAGATCGCATAGACGCTCACCGCGTCGCCCGCGCTCATGCCGTGTTGGGTGGTGCCGACGGCAACGCCGCCGATGATGTTGACGAAGATGATGATCAACCCGGCGATGGCATCGCCTTTGACGAATTTCATCGCCCCGTCCATGGCGCCGTAAAGCTGGCTTTCCTTTTCCAGCTTGCTGCGGCGGGCTTTGGCGTCCTGAATGTCGATCATGCCGGCGCGCATGTCGCTGTCGATGGACATTTGTTTGCCGGGCATGGCGTCGAGCGAGAAACGCGCGGACACCTCGGCCACGCGTTCGGAGCCTTTGGTGATCACCAGAAAGTTGACGATGGTCAGGATGAGAAAGATCACCGCGCCGACGACGAGATTGCCGGAGACCACGAAATTCCCGAAGGTCTCGACGATCTTGCCCGCATCCGCCTGCAACAGGATCAGTCGCGTCGTGGTGATCGACAGGGCGAGGCGAAAGAGCGTGGTCAGCAGGAGGATCGAGGGAAAGGCGGAGAATGCCACCACCTCGGAAAGGTAGATCGCGACCATCAGAAGGATCGCGGAAATACTCAGGTTGATCCCGATGAGCACATCCACCAGCTGCGTCGGCAGCGGCAGGATCATCATGAACACGATACAAATCAGCAGAAACGCAAGGATAACGTCATTGCGTTGCGAAAGTTTGGTCAGAAATTTCTGCACCGGGGCCCGTCCTTGAAACATAGGAAATCTGGGCGCGAAACGCCCCTGTTTCGGCCGGTGTATCCGCGCTGCGCTCTGCGCAAGTGTGTCAAACTTCATTCCCGATCTTCGGGAGCTGTGGCAGGTCGGGTTCATAATTCGTAAACGAACGGGACAAAGAGCGTGGGTATGAACCTTGACCGCGACGCCGCACGGCTATTGGCCGAGATCGGTTTTCTGGGAATAGGCCGGGGCGAAGGTGCCGCTGCGGCCAATATTTTCGCGACCCTGCGCCTGCTGCGCCCTCGGGACGATGCCGGACCCATCGGTCTGGCGCTTGCCGCGCTTGGGGCGGGGGCCTGCGATCAGGCACAGGACATTCTCGCGCGCGCGCCTCAAACCGAAGCTGTGGTGGCCTTTGCCGTCATGGCCCATGCGATGGGCGGGGATCGGGCACAGGCGGATCTGTTGTTCGAGGACCTGCGCGCCATGCATCCCGACGCAGGGCTTGTGGCCATGGCCGAGGCGGCGCTTGCCGGGCCCGGCGCGGATCAGGAATTAGAAGGACAGGTTGGATGACGATCACCACTGAGCTGGGACAGTCCGTCCTGACACTCACGCAACCTGCCTCCGGAGCTTCGGCCTCGGGCGGCAGTCTTGCCAATTTTGAAACCGCGATGCGCAAGGCTTTGGCCTCGCAAGATGAGGTCGCGCCTGCCGGGTTCGAACCGGTGCAACTGGCGCAGACCGGCCCTTTGACCGACGTGCCGCAGGCGGGGGCGATTTCTCCCGTTGGGGCTGCGGAATTCGACCCGCTGAACGCCCCCGTTGCGCCGCAACGGATCGAGGGGGCCACCGCCGCCGACACCCGCGCCGCCAGCGGACTGGGTGTCGTGGGGGCTGCCGAGGGCGCGCCGGGACAGACCATTCTCTCCGGGCTCGAACGCCTGCGCGGGGCCTTTGACGGCAAGATCGGAAGCGTCGGCGCGCGGATGGAAAACACCGAAATGAGCGTTCAGGCCATGGTCAGCCTGCAGGCCGAGGTGGTGGAATATTCCGTGCTTGTGGATGTGTCTTCGAAACTGGCGGGCAAGTCGACACAGGCGATGGACAGCCTGATGAAAGGCCAGTGACCGTATGAGACGCCCGCTTTTTCGCAGCACGGCTACGGCCCTGACGGCGCTTTTCCTGCTGACCGCCTGTCAGACTGAGATCTATTCCAACGTCTCTGAGCGCGAAGCCAATGAGATGCTCGCGGCGCTTTTGGCGCAGAACATTTCCGCCTCGAAAACCGCGATCGGCGACGGTGTGTTTTCGCTCTCCGTCGAAGAAAGCGAATTGCAACGGGCCTTGACCGTCCTCGACAACAAAGGTCTGCCGCGCAGTTCGCGGGAAACCATCGGTCAGGTGTTTTCCGGCGGCGGTATCGTGTCCTCGCCCTTCGAGGAACGCGTGCGCTACATCTATGCGCTGGGGGAGGACGTGGCTCAGACCCTGCAGGAGATCGACGGTGTTCTGGTCGCGCGGGTCCATATCGTGATGCCCGAAGAGGCGGCGCTGGGCCAGGAGGCGAAACCCGCCTCTGCGGCGGTCTTTATCAAACAACAAGCGGGCTATGATCTCGATTTTCTGGTGCCGCAAATCCGCCGTCTGGTCGCCAATTCGATCGAGGGCGTGAACTATGAGGCGATCACCGTGGTGTTGGTCGAATCCACCGCCGAGGATATTTCCGCGATGCCCGATGCGGTGCCGACCGTGCGCACCATGGGGTTGGAGATCGGGCGTGGATCGGCCACGGCCTTGCGCACGGGGGTGATCCTCGGGACGCTGATGTTGATTGCCGCGCTGGCCGGGGTGGCGGCGCTGGCTGTGATGAACCATCGCCTGCGCAAGGCTGCTCCCGCCGCCGAGGAGGCATGATGGCGCTGGCGCTCGACACTGAGAGGGGCCGCGCGACGCTGCGCCTGTCACGGCTTTTGGCCGATCCGCTCGCCGTGTTGCCGGAGGGTGCCGTCGCCGTGCCGGGCCTGTTTCGGGCGCCGGGCTTTCGGGCTTTGGCCCCCAAGGCACTGGCCGGCACATCCGCAGGGGTCTTGCTACGTGAGATTGCCGAGGCGACGCGCCGTTTGCCGGATCGTTTGGCGCCCGAGATGACGCAGGCGCTGGCCTTGGCCCTGGCGCCCGAGGGGCAACAGGCCAAGGCCCGTCGCTATCTCGCCGCCGCCATCCATGCGCCGCGTCTGCGCGCCGCGCTTTTGAAAACCGAACGCGAGGCTATGACCGCTTTGCTCGGGGCGGGTGCCTTTGATTTTGCGCTGCGCGAAGGCGCGGTGTTCTGTCATCATCTCGCGCGTTTCGACGAGAGGGCGCTGCTGACCGGCGCAGATTTTGCGACCCATCCGGTGGCTGAGACCGCGCATCGGCTGATGGCGGCGAGCCTCGCCGCAAGCCTGCCGGTCGCGGGCCATGTCTATGCGCTGCGCAGCACGGGGGCGCCGCTGAGCGATCTGCCGGAGCTGACAGAGCTTGAGATCAAACAGGCGCTCCGCGCGATGGAGCGGGGGAGAGCGGCATGAGCGACGTCTATCGTTTGAACTCTTTGGGCCTCTCCATTGCAGCGCCCGACGGCATCCTGCGCGCCGAAACCCTTTCTGAGATCGCGGGCGCTGAGGCCTTGATCCGCACGGCCGAGGCCGAAGCTGCGGCGATCCGCAAAGCCGCTGAAGAGGTCTATGAGGCCGAGAAAGCGCGTGGTTTCGCCGAAGGTATGGCTGAGGCGGAGCGTCAGGCCGCCGGGCGGATGGTGAGCGAACAACAGGCCATCGACCGGCAATTGGCGACGATGGAGCGCGATCTGGGCCATTTGGTGCATGACTGTGTCACGCGTGTCATCGAACAATTCTCCGATCACGAGTTGACGCTCGATCTGGCCCGTTCGGCGCTTGCGACCATGCGCAACCAGCGCCGCGGGCAATTGTTCGTGTCCCCCGATATGGTGGATGAACTGCGGGCTGCGCTTGCGGGGGTGTTGGATGAATTTCCTGAGATCGAACTGATCGACGTGATTTCCGATCCGGGGCTGGAAAGCCCGAACCTGCGGCTCGAGACCGATTTGGGCGTGGTGAGTTTCGTGCTCGACGACACTTTGGCACAGCTGCGCAGCCTTCTTGAAATGCAGGAGGGCTAAGCGGGTGTTGGACGAGACCGAGATGCCGCATCGACCGAAAGCCGACCTGTCGCGTCTGGCCACAGCGCCCGACCGGCTGCGGGCGCGGGCGATGCGCTGTCAGCCGTTTCGTTTGACGGGGCGGGTGAAAAAGGTCGTCGGCACGATCATTCACGCGGTCGCCCCCGAGGTGCAGGTTGGCGAATTGGTCAATCTTTACACCCGTGAGACCGGCCATCGTCTGGCCGCCGAAGTGGTTGGGTTTTCCGGCGCCGAAGCACTTTTGTCGCCGATTGGCGACACGCAGGGCATCTCGCCCTCGACCGAGGTCTATCCCACGGGTCAGGTGCAATCCGTCGCGGTGGGCGCGGGGCTTGTGGGGCGTGTGCTCGATGGCTTTGGCAATTTCATCGACGGGCTCGACACACCGTTCACACCCGAGGCCCATGTGCCGGTGTACCGGGCGCCGCCCGACCCGATGAAACGCCGCATCATCGACAAGCCCTTGTCGTTGGGCGTGCGGGCGCTCGATGGGCTTTTGACCTGTGGCGAGGGCCAGCGCATGGGGGTTTTCGCGGCGGCGGGCGGCGGGAAATCGACGCTGTTGTCGATGCTGGTCAAGGGCGCGGATGTGGATGTCACGGTGCTGGCGCTGATTGGTGAACGGGGCCGGGAGGTGCGCGAATTCATCGAGCACGATCTCGGACCGGAGGGCCTTAAACGTGCGGTGATTGTGGTCGCGACCTCTGACAAATCCTCGATGGAACGCGCCAAAGCCGCCTCCGTCGCCACGGCCATTGCCGAGTTCTACCGCGATCAGGGCAAGCGGGTGCTGTTCCTTATGGACAGCGTCACGCGTTTCGCCCGGGCGCAGCGTGAGATCGGTCTGGCGGCTGGCGAACCACCGACCCGGCGCGGCTTTCCGCCCTCGGTTTTTGCCACTTTGCCGCGGCTTCTGGAGCGCGTGGGGATGAGCGAACACGGGTCCATCACGGCGCTCTACACGGTGCTGGTCGAGGGCGACGACATGAACGAGCCGGTGGCGGATGAAACGCGCTCGATCCTCGACGGTCACATCATTTTGTCGCGCAAACTGGGGGCGCAAAACCACTATCCGGCGATTGATATTCTGGCCTCGAAAAGCCGGGTGATGACCAAGGTCGTCGATCCGGAACATCGCAGCATGGCTGGGCAGGTCAACGAGTGGATGGCACTGTATCAGGATGTCGAACTGCTTGTGAAGATTGGCGAATATCAAAAGGGCAGCGATCCGCGCACCGATAAGGCGATCGAGAAACACGATGCGATCCGCGATTTTCTGCGTCAGCAGACGGACGATCTGATGCCCTATGACGAGACGCTGGCCAAGCTGCGGGAGTTGACCCGATGATCATCCAGTTTCGCATGTTGCGAGAGGTCAAAACCCTGCGTCAGGACAAGGCGATGCGGGCGCTTGAGGCGGCGCGCAGGGCGCTCAGCGAGGCCGAAGAGCGCGCCGAGGCGCTGAGCCGTTTGGTGGAGGAGAGCGCCGCCAGCCTGCCGGACCGTGAGCGGGCGTTGTTTACGCCGATCCTTGGCAAGGCGATCGGCACGGAAGATGTCGATGAGGTTAAAACCCGGGTGCTGGCCCTGATCGAGGAGCATCAGCGGCTCAGTGACCGGCGCGACAGGGCGCGAGATCATGTGCGCCGCTGCCATGAGCGGCTCAGCGCGGCACGTGTCGAACTGCGCAAACGCGAGGCGGAGTGCGAAAAGATCGACACGCTGTTGGACGAGATGTGGCGGGGCGCGCAAGACGCGCTCACCGCAAGTGAAGAAGCCGAAATCGAAGATGTGTTCAGCCGCCCGCGCGGCATGGGAGGGCTGCACTGATGGAAGTGAGATCTCAGACTCCGCAGGATCAACAAGAGCGTGGGCTGGAACAGGATGGCTCGGCGCGTCAGCCGATGCAGCAAGGTCTGCAACAGGGGATGACCCGTCAGGACGGCCGTACCGCGCAGGATCAGCAGGCGGCATTTGCAGAGGTTCTGGGGCAGGCGCTGTCTGCCCAGCCTCTCGCGACGGCGCGTGCGGCGGAAGACGCGCTCGAGGAGCTCGTGACGTTGGCGCCTATGGTTGCCTCGCCGCTTTCTGTTCCCGTGCCTGCCGTGGCCGCCGCACAAAACGCCCCGCATCCCAGCGCCTCTGCGCAGGCGGTGCAGGTCGCGATGGAGGGGCTTGAGGCCAAACAAAGCGTGCCGACGGCCGATCTGGGGGGGCTGCGCTTTTCGCTTGGGACGGAGATCGCGGGGCTGCGCGAAGCAACGCTCTCGATGACGACCTCCGCCATCACCGTGACGCTGCACAGCGCAGCAGGCGCGAACCCCGCAGAGATCGCCGCCGTCGCGCGCGACATGGCGGCGCAAATGCAGCTGCGCCACCCGGACAAGACCGTGCGTGTGGTGTCGGATCGCGAAGAGGAAGAGGTGCGCGGCGAGGCGGAGTTTGACCCGTTCCGTGGCCCGGTGACCGGCAGCAGAGGTGCGCGATGAAAGATGTGCGGATGGATATTCTGACACTCACGGATCAGCTTTCGATCTGGAATGCCGCCTGCGGTTTTCTGGGCCGGGCCTTGCCCTTGGCCGGTGGCGCAAGCGTGATGCTGCGCCTGTCTGAGCCCTGCGCTGAGACGGCGTTTTGGTCCGAAGAGGCGAGCAGCGGGATTTGTGCCCGGCTCGAGATGTTGGATTTTGCCGGTCTGACCGGTGAAGCCTTTGATATGGCATCGCTTTCGGCTCTCGATCCCGAGCTCTCAGACGAGATCGCCCGCGCGGGTCTGGCGGCTCTTTTGCCGCTTTGGGGGGCGGGCGATCTGCGCGTGGCTCAGGCGCCTGAAACGGCGGAGCTATGGCTGCGTGCGGCGATCACCCATGCGGGCGGCGGTACAAGTGCGGTGCTGCTGGCGGGGTCACAGGCGGCCTTTGTGCGGGCCTTGGTCGCGCGCGGGATCACGGAGCTGGCAACCGCCTCGAACGAGAGCCTGGCCGCGCAGATCCCGGTGCCGGTGACCTTGGAGAGCGGCGGGCTTGAGATGCGGATGGGTGCGCTGGAAAGCCTGCGTCCGGGGGATTGCCTGATGGCAGGGCCGGTGCCCGATGCCTGTTGTCTGCGCGCTGGACGGTGGCGGATCGAGGCGCAAAAAAACGAAGAAGAGTGGAAGGTGACGAGAATGAGCGATGCGCCCGAGGATATGCCGGTCGCGACCCAACCGGTCGAGCAGAGCGTGGCGACAGAGATCGGGGACATCCCTGTCACCGTTGCCTTTACCATCGCGGAGGGCGAATTGCCCTTGTCTGCCGTTTCGGCGCTGACGCCTGGCGGTGTGTTTCCTTTGAGCCCGCCCGCGACCGGGCCGGGGATCGAAGTGGCGCTGAGCGTGAATGGTCGCAAGATCGGCACGGGGCATATCATCACCCTCGATGAGCAGCCCGTGGTGCGGATCGCGAGCCTGTTTGGAGCGGGCGGGGATGATTGATCCGCTCAATCTGATCCTTGCGCTGGTGGTTGCGGGGCTTGTGCCTTTTTTGGCGGTGGTTGCCTCCGCCTTTATCAAAATCTCCGTGGTGCTCCTTTTGGTGCGCAACGCCTTGGGGGTACAGCAAATTCCGCCGAATATGGCGCTCAACGCGTTGGCGATCATCATCTCCGGCTACATCATGGCGCCGGTCTTTGTGGAGACCTTCAACATTCTGTCCAACGGCGATTATCGCTTTGACAGTGTCGCGGAGGTACAGCGCACCTTTTCGGCCGCCAAAGACCCGCTGTTGAACTGGATCAATCTGCATTCGGACGAACGCGAACGGACCTTCTTTGTCCTCGCGGCGAAAGAAATCTGGCCCGAGAGCCTGCAAGCCAGCGCCAATGCCGACAATCTGGCCGTGGTGCTGCCGGCCTTCGTCGTTAGCCAGCTGCGCGAGGCCTTCGAGATCGGCTTTCTGCTCTATCTGCCCTTTATTGCCATTGATTTGATCGTGTCGAACATCTTGTTGGCGATGGGGATGATGATGGTTTCGCCGCTCACGATTTCACTGCCGTTCAAGCTGTTTCTCTTCGTCATGGTCGATGGGTGGTCGCGGCTGATCCTCGGTCTTATTCAAACCTATGCGGTGTAGGAGGGCAGGGCGATGACACCGGCTGAGGCCACAAATCAGATCACCGAAGCGATGATGCTGGTCATGATCCTGTCGATGCCGCCGATCGTGGTGGCATCGCTTGTGGGGATTGTCGTCAGCCTGCTTCAGGCCCTGACGCAGGTTCAGGAACAGACGCTGTCCTTCGCGATCAAACTGATCGCCGTGGCGATCACCATTGCGGCGATGGCGGGGATTTTGGGGGCTGAAATGTTGAACTTCACACAGGGATTGTTCGACAATTTCCCCAGAATGGTCAGGTAGCGCGCGTTATGGCGTTGCGCTTTGGCGCATGTAGAAATCAAGTGCTGCGCGCCCCTCTTCGTTCAAGTCTCCATGCAGAGCAAAGAGGCTGCGCGCCTTGATGTAGGAGCGCATGCGGATGCGGCGGCGGGTTTTGGCGCCGAGATTCACCTTGGCGGGTTCCACCTCTTCGCACAGCGCGACGGCGTCCAGGGCGGCGGCGTGATTGCCCAGCGTGTTTTCGGCGACGGCAGAGGCAAAGACGATCTCAGGCGTGCGCAGCCCGGCGGCCATTGCGCCATCGATCAGGACCTTGGCCTCATCGGCGCGCTGATGTTGCAGCCGCACGAAGATGGCGATCATCAGGAAATCCGCCTCGCGCGAGTTGAGGTCGGTCAGAATCGGTATCATGTCTCCGCGCATCTTCACGCTCCTCATAGCAAAAGGAACGGCCACCGGGGCCGTTCCTTGATGGTCATGTGGCACCCATCACCCAAGGTGCTTATGCAACGTTGCGCACGATGGTCTTGAGCGTATCCGCGACGGTTTTGAGCATGTTGGTGCGCAGGTTCGTCACCGCCGACCAGGTGTTCATCGCCATCTGCATGGCGTACATTTTCTCCGTGTCGGAGAGGTTGGCGTTCTGTTCGATCTCTGCGATGTCGGCCTCAATCGCGGCGGTCTGGGTCTGGAGATACTCCTGACGCCAGATCAGGTCGAAGCCGTCGCGCGCCGCATAGTTGTAGCCAGTCGAGCTGGAGCCCGAGCCCCAATCGCTCGGATTGATCCCCCAGGAGGCTGTCGTGTGTCCTGTCGCCATTTTATCTCTCCTTATGACCTTGTGCGGCCAATATATGTTTGCTGGCCGTGATGGCCGTGAGGATGGATTGCGCCTTGGCGTAATCTTCGGGGGATAGCCCCGCGTCGATGGCCTGAGCGGTCTCATTGCCGAGCGTGTCGAGACGGGACAGGCAGTCGCGCAGAGCTGCGGGTGCCTCATCCGTCATCAGTTTTTCTTCCAGTTCCGAAAAGCCGAACACGCGCGAACCTCATTTGTGTAACGTGACTGTGCGGGTAATCTGCCCCGAATACGCTGAAAGGGCTGTATCAAATGACACCGTTTCGTCCGTGATTTGGAGGCCTAGGACGGTGGCTTAGACGGTGGCTGAGATCGGGGCCTCAGTCGGCGTTGGCCGCGATGTCTTCGAGCCGCATTTTGTCGCACAGCAGGATATGGCGGTCTTCGAGTGCAATGATGCCCTGTTTTTCCCAGCTTCTGAGCGTCTTGTTCACATTCTCACGTGTGCCACGCGCCATTGAACCCAAATCTTGCTGGGTGATGATCGGACCGAGGCATTCAAGCATTTCGCCCTTGTAGCGGATGCGGTTGCCCAGGGTGCTTGCGAGTTGCAACAGAACATGGGCGAGACGCAGCGACAGGTTCGGCAGATAAAGCGCGCGGGTCAGATGCACATGCTCGCGGTAGCGTTTCGCGATCACCCGCGCGATGGCGCCGTGCACCCCGTGGGACAGATCGCCCAGATGTTTGAGCGCGTTGAGATCGAGGTGCAGCACCTCGGCCGGGCCGATGGTAAAGGCCGTGTCGCAGTTCGGGCTGGCGTCGAACACACCGGCCTCGCCGAAACTTTGCCCCGAGGGGACGACAGAAATCAGCGTCACCATGCCGTTTTCGTTGATGTAGGTCAGGCGCACGTAGCCCGACAGGAGGATGTGGAAATGCGTGGTGGGGTCTTCTTGGAAATAGATCACCGAGCCTGCGGGATACTGCACCACTTCGCAAAACCGTGCGAGTTGTTCTGCGGCCTCGGGCTCAACTTTCAGGGCCTGATCGAGGGATGTCAGGATGCAGGGTTTCACACGGATTGCTCTCCATTCGGCCGAGGACGGCATGCTTAAAATTCCGCAGGTTTTGCGGTTGCTCATTCTTTCGGCGCACAGATGAATCTCCCAAGTAGTTAAATAATTTGGAGATTTTTTTCTATCCGAATGGTTTATCTTTTTATCAGGAAGTTTATCATTTCGCGTGTTGCTTATCACACTGAATGATGTTGATTTGTGAAATTGATTAACCGGTAAAATATCACAACAGGAGTTTTAGGCGACATGCGGCAGTTGGCTTGGCAGGTCGGAAGCGATGGGGATATGATCCTTCCCGGTAGGGCGGGGCATATGAAATTTCGCTATTATCCCAGCGGTATTTCTCTGGCCATGTCGGCCATCCAGATGGATGAGGATACCCAGATCAATTTTGCGGCGGACCCGACGGGATGTCAGGTGTCGGCCCAGTATTTCATCGTTGGAGATTCAGAAATTCACCTCGGCAATGGCGAAGTACGGCGCTGGTTGAGCGACACTGCGATGGTGATCCGCTCCGACACGCCCGGGTTTCACCTCAAGATCGGTGCCGGACAGGTGCTGCGTCACGTTTGTATTTCCATGTATCGGGACAATATCCAGAGCCGGATCAAATCGGTTTTGCCGCCGTCGCTCGAAGCGTTGATTCAGCGCGAAGGCCCTGTCGATGTCGGCATTTCCCTGCGTGTGACCGAGCAGCTCAAATATCTCGCCAACGAGCTTTACAATTCGGAAACCGACAGCGGTCTCGACAGTATTCGCTCTGAAACCAATGCGATCCGTTTTCTCATCGAGGTGCTCGATCTCTACGGGCAGGACAATGTCGAGGAATTGCCCCAGGCGCCCACTGTTTCGGGGCTGCGCAAGGAGATCCTTGCGACCATCAAGGGGCGGATCGACCAGACCCCCTCGATCGATCTCGCCGAGGCGATCTCTGAGGACGGAAACCGCATTTCCACGGGGCTTTTGCGTCAGCTGTTTCAGACCGAATACGGCATCTCTTTGGCCACCTATCAGCGCAGCGCGCGGCTGAATGCAGCGCGCAATCTGCTTGAAAACGACGGGGTGCATGTGAAAGAGGCGGCTTTTGCCTGTGGCTATTCCCACATCGGCAATTTCACCCGCGCCTATCGCAACCATTTCGGCGAAGCGCCCAGCAGCACGCGCAAACGTGTCGTGGGGCACTGAGGACGACCGTTTTCGGTCTTCGTATTTTGGCCCTGAGTGCGGCCTCTTATCCCGGCCCCGATCCTTGCCCTGATCCTCGCGCTGATCCTCGCCCGTGTCATTTGTTACACGGGCGGGACGCAGATGTCCCTAAGGTGATCTCAGATCAACGAGGGGAAGATTATGACGACGCCACTCCCATCCATCGGCGCGACGGGTGCCGCGCTTCAGCCCGGTGAAACCGCCGAGGTCACATCCGGTGCTCAGTCGCCGCTTCCGACGCCGAGTTATGATTTTGGCGTCAATGTCGCCGGCACGGCGGCGGCGCTTGGATTGTCGCAACCCCGCAATGTGCAGGATCTGGAACTGGCCTACGCGCAGGTCGCAAGCGAGATTGACGCCACGCGCAGCCAGAACGGCGACCTGACGGCGGCGGCGGATCTGTCGAAAAAGGCCAGCGATCTCAGTGTGATGGGGCAGGCCGGGGCGGCTCTGAACTCCATGTCGCCCTTCGTCGAGGATGAAGACGATCTTGCGCTTTTGGTGAGCTTTGTCGTGTATCTCTTCAATGCGGTGTTCGGCATGATCTCCGACACGGCGCAGAATTCCGGGGCGGTGGACACCACCGACACGTCGACCGAACGTGGCATTGAGACGGCCATTGGGCGTCCGTTGCAGACGGAAGAGGGGCTGTTCGACGATCAACTGAGCCGGGACATCGCGAGCCTTGATGACATCGCTGTCGCCATTCCTGAAAACGAAGGCGACGCGACAAAAGTTGCGGAACGCACCTCGGCTTTCGCATTGGCGCTGGGGGCCGTGGCGGCCGGACTGGAGCAGGTGATGGCCACCGCCGTGCCGCAGAACGCCGGGGCCATGGGACCGTCGTCGCAAGAAGACGGGCGGGTGCGCCTTGCCGTCTGACCGCAAGACCTCCTCTCGCCAGACCATCCGGCAAGAAGTCCGGCAAGAAGTCCGGCAAGAAGACTGGGCCACCCTGCTGCGGCAGATGGGGGGACAGCTTGATATTTTGGCGCGCCATCCGTTCCTGCGTGGCGATTTGGAAGCCGAAAGTCGGCTGCGTGCCATGCTGCGGGCGCGCGATCTGGAGGCCCTCGACAAGGCGACGGATCATTTGGCCGATTACCTGACCGCAAAGCGCGATTTTCAGGCCGCATTGGAGGCCCGGCGCAAAGGCCTGCCGCCACCGCCGCCGTCGCGTTCGATCGCGGGGCCGACGATGGGCCGGGCAGAGGCGCGCCGCGCCGCAGTTGCCGGGCCGTCAGGCGATGATTTTGAACTGGGCACGGCGTCTGGCACACCTGAGACATTCGACCGGCGCGGCCGGCTTCGGCTGTGACGCGAATGTGCCCGCGAACATTCTAAGAAAGACGAGACAATGGTGGACGTAAGCGAGCTTGGATACAGCAGTTTCTGGGAATATTTCCGGGAGGAAAAAGGCGGCATTTCCGGCACCACCGGGGATGATCAGGACCATCCGAGCGACACGATGCCTGGGTCCTCGGCGGGGTCTGGGTCTGACGGCTATAAGTCCGGTGCGCGTGAGGTTTATCCTATCTACGATGGGATTACCCACAAGCTTCCGGTGGAAAATCGTCCGGAAAGCTGGACGGTCGATGTCCCTGAAGACGGTGTTTTCCCACATGATTTCTCGACCTGGCATTCGGCCTATCAGGTGGAATATCTCGCCCTGCAACCGCGCAATGCAGAGGGCTTTCCGGAGGGGGTAGACGGGCTTCAGGAGGTCGTGATCGAGGTAGATGGGGTGACGCTCGCGTATTACGTCCTCTCCGATGACAATCGCGCGGTCAATTTGATGACCATGACCTTGGCGGAATTCAGTGCGCTCTCTGCGGCGGATCAAGCAAAATTTGCGATCAGATTGGAAGAATTGGGCCGGTTGACCGAGCTGGGCCTGACGCGAGATCTGAGCGGCGTCGAGGCGCGCATTCAAGAGATCATCGAGATCATCAACAGCAGCTCCGTGTCGATCCCGGCGGAGGACAAGGCGGTGTTTCTCGGTCAGCTCAAGCTTTTGGTCGAGGCGTTGGGTGGCACGTTCAGCACGGAGGGCACACAGGGCCTGTCCGCGGCAGTGGTTGCCGAAGACACCATGTTGCAGGCGCTGTCGAGCATTGTGGAACGCTTTCAGCGTGCGAACACATTCTTCGAGACCGAGGAAGCGGAACGGTTGCTGGCCTACATGCGCCGCAATGGGCGCAGTGCTGACAGTTTGGATAGCTATGGCTCGCAGGGATCGTCCGGTTTCGTTTTGAATTCTAGCAGTTCCGATTTCGGAGAGACGATCCGAAACGGCTATGAGGCCTTTATGCGCTCGGAGCGTGCCATTCTGACCTCCGACACACGCCGCGCAGCCATGGCGCACTCTAATTTCGCCGACCCGTCGATAGACGTGCCGGGGCTCATCACGCGGTATCAAACGCTTTATGAATCGCAAGCCGAAGCGATTGCGGATTCGGGCACGGATGAAATCCGGCAGCTGAACAAGTTGTTGCAGGATTACGCGGCGATGCAGCAGCTTGTGAACAAGCAACTGAGTTTTTACGACCCCAGCAAGGCGTCAGAGCAGCGACGGTTCATGAATGTTGGCTCTTTCACCTTGGCCGATGGCACCGAGTACCTCGATCTGCGTCAGAGTGTCGATGATATCACTGTGGAAGAATTTCTCATCCCCTATGGGGCAACGTTTCAGTTCTATGCCACGGATCCCGACGGGAACTATGATAGTTTCGACCTGCGCCACGGGATCGATCCCAAAGATTATGACTCAGACGATTGGTTGCACTATGCGGTGACGAAAGACATGCCGAAGTTCAATTTTTCCCTTATTTTCGACGGCACCAGCGACATCAAGACCTATGCCAATCAGCTGGGAAGGACCGATATTGCGCCGAATGCGACCCAGAATTGGGACGGAAACACTCTCGATCAGTCGCAGATGGCGGTGCTTTCGATGTTCGTCGAACAGGCCATTTTGGGCAAAGGGGACAATGCGCATCCGCTCGAAAAGCTTTACGGCGTGGATCGGCCGTCTATCGACATTATTGACTGGACCGACAACACATCGGACGGCTCACTGGCCTTGATGACCAGAAGCCAATGGGAAAGTTTTTCGACCTCGCTCTCCGAAAGCGTGACGATCCTCAACCAGCAAAACCAGATCAAGCAGAACGAAATCGATACGGCGACGAAACAGCAGAACCGGCATTTCGAACTTGGCAACAATGCGCTCAACAAGATGAACAACATCCTCATGTCGATCGGGCAGATCTGATCATGGCGATTGACACCTTCTGGACCACGCAAAACTCCGGCGCCTACGATCCTGTGCTCGATGAGACATTGGGCGACACCTTCGATGCGCCTCATACCTATTTGGCGGGGGCGTTGAGCGATGATGCCTTGGGCGCGCAGTTGGCCTCCGACGCGGCAGAGCTTTATCCTGTCTATGATGGCGCGACCCATGTGATGGCCGGACGGCCCAGCGATTTCGACAATCCGACGGCGGAAAGCTTTCTGAAATGGCATTCGGCGCATCAGTTGGCCTGGCTCCGCGAATATGGCACCGAGACCACGATCGATGGGCAACCCGTGCGCATGGCGACCTTCGGGACGGATGCCAACCCGTTGAACAATGTCACAGTGCTGTTGTCGCAAGACGGCCAGTCGGTGATCGTGGTGAACCGGTTGAGTGTCGAACAGATCGCGACGCTGCCGCTCGTGGATCAAATGGTGCTGGCGGGGCTCGATGCGTTTCGCGCGTTGATTGCCGATCTCTATAACCTGTCTCCCGCCACGGGCGAAGGCACATCGGATGAGGTCCGCATGGAGCTTCAGACGGTGATCCAGAACGCGATTGATCAAATCGCGGCGCAGGACAGCTACACCGACGGAGCGCGCGACAGGTTTCTGAACGACCCTTCCAGTCGGGGCGAGCTCTATCACTATCTGTTCACCGAACAGCTCGAGATGCTGTCCCTTCGTTTGGACAGGATGGCGGTTTTTGACATCGATACGATCGAGAAATCCATCGCCGATATTGTCGATCGTTTCACCCGGCTCGAACGCTATATGACGATGACGATGACGATTACGGAGGCCGGGACGGGGACATTGCCGACCCATTCCAACGGGTTGGATGGCGGCGCGTCGGTCGCGTCGGCGGCAGAGGTGTTTTTGACCATCGAGACCCGGATCTATGACGCGTTGACCCAGTCGCGCGACCTGTCCTTGTCGGGCAACTACAATGGCCGCGACACGGATGCGCCCGGGCTGATCTTTCTGTTCCAGACCTTCGCGACCTATGTGAGCGAGGCGGAGGCCGAGGGCAAAACCGAGGAAATGGACCAGAACAACAGACTTCTGGAAGATTACGCCAAGCTGCAGGAGCTGCTCAACGAGACGCTGCGCGCCTTTTCCGAACCCGGCGCGAGCGACAAAGTTGGGCTTTGCGGGGTGACGACGCTGGCGGCGCTGAAGGAGCTTGCGGCGGGGAATGCGCTTATTCTGGCGATGTTCGACACCCGGCTGGTCGATGCGGACAACAACACGATGCATCCGCTTGAGGCCGAAAAAGTCTTGAAGCGTCCGACGCTCGATCTGGTCGGAACAGACGGCAATTCCCTGACCCATTACACGAAAGAAGAGTGGAACGCCTTTGCCACCAACATCGGGGAAATGACCACTCTGATCGGGCAGGACACCGAAATTCGGATGTCTGAGCTGACGCAATTGGGCGAGATCAAGAACCGTCACTACGAATTGGGCAGCAATGTTCTGAACAAGATGAACAGCTTGATCCAGTCGATCATCAATATCTAAAGGAGCCTGCATGACCCTGCGCTGCACGCATGATGTCGTTTCCACCATCGCCGAGGCGTCGGGCCTCGACGATCTTGCCCTCAATGCTGAGGGCGTCTTTGAGCTGATCGTGGCCGACCGGTTGTCGGTCTATTTCCGTTTTGAGGGCGAAGAGGTTCTCGAACTGTCGGTCGAAGTGCCTGCGTTGCGCAAGACAAACGATCCTGCGGCGCTGCGCGAGATGCTGGCGGTGAATGCGACCTCGCCCAATGGTCGTCTCGGCATGGAGCCGGGCACGGGGAGGGTGTTTTTCGGACGACGTCTGATGATCGCCGATTTGACGCGCGCGACCTTGCT
Organism: Celeribacter sp.; assembly: GCF_048270365.1. Taxonomy (NCBI): domain Bacteria; kingdom Pseudomonadati; phylum Pseudomonadota; class Alphaproteobacteria; order Rhodobacterales; family Roseobacteraceae; genus Celeribacter; species Celeribacter sp. Next base: position 356,492 of record NZ_JBLWTA010000001.1, on the reverse strand, counting down.
GAACCGTGTCGACGATTTCATCCGGGCGGCCGCGGTTTGGACCGACAACGCCCCGATGAATGCGGCAGAGGCGCTTTTGGCGCGGGCGGCACAAGACGTGCCCTTCACGGATCATGCTGTGCTGCATGATACGATGCTGCGCGCCTGACCTCTCACGGTCATATCAAACAATACCGCAACGTCTCTCAGGCAGGTCTATTCCAGAGTTTGAGAGACCAAGCTGACGAAAAGGATCGGATCATGACGGTCAATAAAATTGGCGGAGGGGCGCTGCCGCCGGCATTCGACACCACCGCACTGCCCCAATCGGCGGGGGACACAGCCAAGGTGGATTTTTCGTCGATGGACGAGATCCTCGCGTTCACCGGGATCGGCGGCAAACAGAAAGAGCGCCCGAAGATGTCCAAGGGCACCGGCGAGGGCGCACCGCGTCTCGATGGGGCGGCCAAGGAGCGCAAAGAGACGGTCGGCGACTTTATCACGAAACTGGCCAAAGGCATTGCCAAGTCGATTGGAAATGCCTTTGCCAAACTCGGTGGGGCCAATGATCAGCCGAAGTTTCATGCCACCCGCGCGCGCGAGGCGCTGCCGCAGGGGGCGGAGATCACGCATCCCGGAAAAAAGCCGATCAGCGAAGGTCATGCCTCTCATGAGAACCTCAAATCGCATCTTGAGGCGTTCACCGATGTGGGCACCTTTTTGCGTGGCAATGACAAGAGCCGCAATGCCGGGGCCGATTTCCTGCGCAGCCATGCGCGCTACGACGTGGCCGCGACAGATGCATTGATTGCAGCGGATAAGTCTTTGTCAAAATTGAGTAAATCAGTTGAGGGCGCGGAAGATTTCCTGTTTCTCAAGCGGGACAATCTGAGCGACGATCAAAAGGCGCTGGTCTATCAGGCGGCGGGCGAGATGCTTGGCGCGCTTTTGCCCGCCGAAGGCAGCGGCACGCGCGGGCTGGCGGATGTGTTCTCGAACGAGGCCAAAGACATCACCGGCATGGGGTTTTCATTGATTGCGGATGGCGAACGCTCTGGCCTGTCGCCCGAGGATCAAAAGGCGGTGGCGCATAAATTCATCAATTCCGAGACGGTCCTGCGCGGGCTCAATCCTGAGTTCATGACCATTCGCGCGGGGCTTGAAAAGGAACAGGACGGCGCGGCGTTGAATTTTGCCGTCAGCGTGATCCAAAGCGTCTTTTCCGGGGCACAGGAGCCGGGCGGCATTGCGCAAGACCCGGTGCAGGCGCCGCTCTACAACGACCTTTTCGCAACCTTCGCACCGCGCGTCGAAGATTTTTGTGCGGCGATGGGCATGCCGGAGGGATTGCGCCATGAGTTTTGAGACGCAGCGATTTGAGCCTGAGAGTTTTGAGCACATGTCTGAGTTTTCCATATCTGCCTGCTCCATGTCTCACCATGCCGTTTCTTCCACCCCCTTCGCCCCCCGTGTCGACGTTCGTAAAGGAGCTTGTCATGAAGCTGAATGACACTCTCAATATGTTGATGTATGCCTTCGGTGTCGATCAGGTGCAGGCGCTGGAAACGGGCGAGATGTCCTATCATTTCGGCGGGGATCAACCCTTTGGCGCTCTGGCGTTTCCGGGCAATATCCTTCGGCTTCACGTGCCCTTGTCGCTCAAAGCGACCGATGCGGCGGCGCTGACGCGGGTGTTGGAGGGCAATTGCCTTGGCATCGAGAGCGGGACGGGACAGCTGGCGCTGAGCCCGGAGAGCGACGGTCTGGCGATGGTCGATTTCATTGCACTCGATGCACTGGAAAAGGACGACGTTCAGATGCGCATCGTCGATCTGCTGCTCTATGCGGACTATTGGGAGACCATGGGCGCGGGGCTTTTGGGGCAGCAGTCCGCCAGCACATTCGCGCCCGAGGATGCCCTCATGACGACGATCCGCGTCTGATCGGCTGCGATGAGCGGAGAAAAGACAGAAAAACCGACCCCAAAGAAAGAGCGCGACGCCCGACAGAAAGGTCAGGTGGCGCGCTCGCAAGAGGTTGTGACCACGGTGTCGCTTTTCGGCGTGATCGCGGTGATCTGGCTGATGGGCGGGATGATCTGGGAAAAGTTGGTCGCGATCATGGACATCGTCGCCGGCCTTGCGGCGCGCAACGATGACATGGCGCTGCAAAACGGGTTGGCCGCGACCTTCAACATGGCGGTGTCGATCATGTTGCCGATCCTCGGCGTCGTCATGGCCTTTGGTATCGCGGCCAATTACGTTCAGGTCGGCTCTTTGTTTTCCTTGCAGGCGATTCAGCCAAAACTGGAAAAGATCAGCCCCGCCAAAGGGGTAAAGCGCATTTTTTCGATGAAACAGGTCGTCGAAATGCTCAAATCCATCTTTAAAATCCTGTTTCTTTCTCTGCTTTTGTACATCGTTCTGAAAGAGGCCATCGGCCCGTTTCTAAGCTCGATCAGCTGCGGCACGATCTGCGTTTGGGCGGTGACCAAAGTGGTGACGCTAAAGCTATTGATGGTCTCTGCGGTGGCCTTCGTCGTCGTGGCCGGGCTTGATTTCATGTACCAGCGCCACAGCCACACCAAGAGCCTCATGATGTCGAAGGACGATGTGAAGCGCGAATATAAGGAGAGCGAAGGCGATCCTGTGGTCAAAGGCCAGCGCAAACAATTGGCGCGCGAACTGGTCATGTCTGACGTCAAGAAACAGGTGCCGCAGTCTTCCGCCGTGGTGGTGAACCCGACCCATCTCGCCGTCGCGATCCGCTATGAGGAGGGGGAGACGCTTTTGCCGATTGTGGTGGCTAAGGGCCGCGAAAAGATCGCTCAGGAGATCCGCATGGAGGCGGAACTCGCAGGTGTGCCGATTTTTTGCAATGTGCCACTGGCGCGCAGCCTCTACGCGGACACGCCCGTGGATGGCTATGTCTCGGATGAGGCCTTTACGGTGGTTGCGGAAATTCTCGCCTGGGTCAAAGCCCATGAGGCGGAGCTCTATCAAGGCCCGCTCAAACACGGGGATCTCGACATGGAGCGCGAGGATCACAAGGCGCAGCGTCGCTGACGCATCCATGTCCTGACATGAAAAGCCCCGCAACATGCGGGGCTTTTTGGGTTTGTCGGGTCGGGATCAGGTGTCGAGCTCGGCTCCCCATCGGCGGATCGCGGCATCGTCTCCGGCCATGAGCGCCACCAACATCTGACGTGCGCTTTGGCTGCCGATGTCGATGCGCTGGAAGGCATCATGATCGAGCAGCGCCCCGAAATCCGTGGCGCGTTTGTCGGGATCGGGGTGGGTCATGAGGTTGACGAGATCATCGACATAACGGTCGCCCAAGGTGGTGCGCACCGCACCGTCATGCGCCCCGATGGGGGCGACGCTGTTTTCATGCAGGCCAATCTGTTGTTTTTCCGCCGGGGCGTCGAAGTTGAAATTTGTTTCCGACAGCTTGAAGTCCCCGCTCAACATATTCGCGGTCGTCACGCCGAGGGCGAACATGTCGTAGCTGCGGCCATCGAATTGTGTTTGTTCGAAATAATCGGCCTTCGAGACGTCCAAGAAGCTCTGTGCGATTGCGGATTTCATCCTTTTGAACGCCGCTTTATCCTCCACGCTGCGCTCCCCCGGCATAAAGAAGTTTTCGGCAAAGGCGCGCCCGGCCTCATCGGACTGGGGTTTCAGGGCGTTAAGCTCTTGCGACGAGTTCGACGCGTAGAGCACCTTGGGGTCTTTCCAGATGTATTTGTCGACATGATTGCTGTCGGTCAGGGTCGGCGTTTCCGTCATCACCGTGGTGCCGAAATCCGCGATTTTGCTGGTGCCGTCTTCGGAGATGAAAAGGTTCGGCTCTTTGAAATCGATGTGGGTCATCCCGGCGGTGTCATGCAGGTGTTGCATGCCCTTGATCACATCCACCATGACGGTTAGGGCCACGGTCTGTGCGGTTTTTTGCGAGATTTTGCCATCCGCCAGTGCGCCGGCAATGGCATCACGGGCCTGGGCGCCGTCGCCGGCCCCCGCCAGCGGCGTGGCAATGACGAAATTGCCCTCGCGTGTCCGGGCCGCCCCCGAAAACCCCAGGATATTGTCGTTTGGCTCGGCGGCGGCATGGCGATGGGCCTTGATCTCTTGGGCGAGACTGTCATGCGAAGAATCGTTGATCTCAAGCTCGAATTTCACCGCGAGGCTGCCGGAGCCGTCCTGCGCATCGTAGCGCACCACCTCGCCAAAGCCACCCTGAGCGAGTTTGGGGCCACGGTCATAGGCCTTGCCGTCGATGGTAAAAACCGCCATGTCGTCGGAAATCTCGCCGCCCAGCATTTTGTTCATCGTCTGCTGAACTGTCTGTTGGGCCAGCTCGCGCAGCTCGTCCTTGATGATCCGGGGCAGTTTGCCTTCGCCGGTGGCATTGGCCATATCACGAAATTTCGTGTTGAGCGCCGCCACGAGGTCTTTGCCGTCGCTGAGTTCGAAATCCGGGTGGAGCGCCCGCATCTCCGGCGAGCTGAGCGCGGCGGCCAGCGAGTCGGACAGCGTGTCAGCGATGCCCTGCGTGCTGTAATTTTCCAGCCCGTCGTCGTTCAGGCGTGCGATCATCGCGTCCCCGGCGTCCCGCACCGCGACACGGGCGTCGAAGGGCAACTCGCTCAGCCCGATTTTGCTGTTCTCCTGAGCGCGCTGGTTGGCCAGATCGCCCGACATGGCATTGGCGAAGGAGGCAATTTCCTTAAGCGCGGTGCTGTTCGGTTTGGCGAATTGCCGATGCTGGGTCAAGTTCCTGATCAGGCTTTTATCGGCAGAGCGCACGTCGTTTTCGCCGACCTGAGTGATCGCGCGTTTGGCCAGATCGATCCGGTCCTGCGCACGGCCCGACATTTTTGACAGAAAGCCGGATTTGTTGTGCGAGGCATAGAGCGTGATCGAGCCATCGTCATTTTGCTTACCTTTGAGGCGCATGCCATCGTTGAGCCCCTGCGCGAATTGGTCGAGCTGGGCGGCGGTGGTCGAGCTGTTGACGGTCAAAGAGGGTTTCAGTCCCATAAGAAGGCTCCTTATGCGCGCAGAATATGATCGGCGGTGAAATCGACCGGGTCGGCGGCGTTTTGCGTCAGAAAACGGGCCCATTGCGCTCGCGCCAGTCGCAGCGCATCGAGGCCGATGTTCAGGCTGTCGCTGTCGATGGTCGCAACCGGCAGATCGGTGATCAGGAAGATCTCGGTCCCGGCAAGGGCGGTGCGAATATTGCCACTTTCACGCCACATGAGGTTGTAGGCCAACAGCCCGTCCTTGGCGCGTTCCAGCGTTTCGTCTCCCGTGGCGGGCACAGTGGTGGAAAGCATCACGCGCTGGCCGATCTCGAAGAGTTCCAGGTCGATCTGTTCTTCGGTTTCGAACCCAATACTCCAGCGGCTTGCCGAGGTTTGCAGAACGGCGGTGATGCCAGGATTGGCGTCGGCCAATGCGACGAGCGCGTCGGACATGAACGTATCGAAGTCTCGGTCTTTGTCGGTCATTTGCGGATCTTTCTATAGGTGGTGACGATCCCATCTTGTCAGGCTGGCGCTCAGGCCGCTGTGTCATTCGTCTCAACCCTGTGGGGGTGGCAATCGGTGCCGCAACCGGTCCCATCGTGCCGGGATATTTGCCTGCCGAATTGAGCCCGGGTCGGTGGTGGAAATATATTGTTTTACAGTGGGTTGCGTGGGGATTTCCGGTTGTGGTGCCGCAGTGTGCCGCGCGCGGAAATAAAAATTCCTGCAATAAAATATAGACTTTCCGCCAATGTCAGAGAAGTTTTGTCTCTGTTAGGCTGAGGTAGAAACAGGTGAGAAATGGTTTTCCAATGAACGACAAACCCTCCATTCGCGTCGAAGGTGCCTTGCAAAATGCTTTGATTATCGACGACCACCCGCTGTTTTGCGATGCCTTGTCGATGACCTTGAAGGCGGGGCTTGGCATTGAGCGGGTGCAGACCGCAGGCGCGCTGGAGGACGCCATGGCGGTGCTGGACGGGGGGCTCGAGCCCGATGTGATCCTGCTCGATCTGAACCTCCCCGATGTGAACGGGCTTGATGGATTGGTGCGGTTGGTCAAGCTTTGCCCACGCACGCCGGTGGTGATCGTGTCGTCGATGGCGGAGCCGCGCGTGGTGCGTTCGGCCATTCGTGTGGGGGCGGCGGGCTTTGTGCCGAAACATTCGCCGCGCGATGTGTTTCGCAAGGCCTTCGAGCATATCGCCAATGGCGAGATTTACGCCCCCGAAGGGGCCTATTCCGAGAGCGACGCCAATATGCCGCTGAGTTCCGGCGAAGAGGCGCTCATTCGTCTGTCGCATCTGACGAAACAACAGGCGCGGATTTTGCAGTTGATCTGCGAGGGTCAGATGAACAAGCAAATCGCCTATGAGCTGTCCATCGCCGAGACCACGGTCAAGGCGCATGTGACCGCGATCATGCGCAAGCTCGGCGTGCAAAGCCGCACCCAGGCCGTGCTCATCGCGCAGGAAGCCAACTTCAACAGCCTCTTGCCTGACACCTGAGTTTGCGTCACCCTCACCTGAGGGAGGACATCATGAGACATCAGAACGCAGCTTTCGGTGCGGGGTATGGCGCGGGCTTTGGGCCGAGCTTTGGCGAGGGCGCGCCCATCGTGCGTTCGGCCGAGGTCGAGGCGCAGGACCCCGAGGCCATCCGCAAGTTGGTGCAAAAGCTCGGCAAGGGGCCGTTTTCCATCGTCCTGATGTTCATCGCGCCCAGTGTGGATCGCGTGGCTTTGGCGCGCCAGATCAAGGCCGAGGTGCCCTGGGGCCGGGTGATGGGCTGTTCGACGGCGGGCGAATTGACGGCGGAGGGCTATGACGAGGATAAAATCCTCGCGGTCGGCTTTCCGGTCGAACATTTCGGGGTGGAGACGATCCTGGTGCCCGAGCTTGAGACCTGCCTGTCGCAGGACCTGATGAGCGGCTTGATCCGCGCGCGGCAAATCCTGGCGCAACGTTACCCGCATTTCGAACATGAATTCGCGATGCTTCTGGTCGATGGGCTCTCGGAGCGCGAAGACGCCTTGACCGCTGCGCTCTCCTCCGGGCTGGGGCCTGTGCCGCTGTTCGGCGGCTCTGCCGGCGATGGGGTGCGGTTCAAGGAGACCTTTCTGCTCAATGGTCGTCAGATCACCGAGAACGCCGCCATGCTGACGTTTTTCCGCACCCATTGCCCGGTGCGGGTGTTTTCCTGCGATCATTTTCAGGTCACCGAAAAGCGCATGGTCGTGACCGAGGCCGAACCCGACACCCGTGTCGTCAATGAGATCAACGCCGAACCCGCCGCGGTGGAATATGCGCGTCTGATCGGTCAGGACCCGGCGGCTTTGAATGATCGGGTTTTCGCCGCGAACCCTGTGGTGGTGCAGGTCGGAGGCAAACACCATGTGCGTGCGATCAAAGCGGTGGAGCCCAATGGCGATATGTCGTTTTTTGCCGCGATTGATCAGGGCTTGGTGCTGACTTTGGCAGAACCCAAGGACATGGTGGGCCATCTGACCGATACGCTCGACACGCTGGCGCGGCCTGCGGCACCGGAGATGGTGCTGGCCTTCGATTGCATCTTTCGCCGGATCGAGGCGGAGCAAACCCAGAAGAAAACCGAAGTGTCCGCGCTGTTGCGCAAACATAAGGTGCGCGGATTTTCCACCTATGGCGAACAGATCGGCGCGATCCATGTCAACCAGACCTTCACCGGGGTGGCGATCTATCCGCCGGGCACGGCGATGAACGAGGGCGAATTGACGGCCTGTTCCGGGGCCACATCCGCAAATGCGCCCAAAGAGGGGGCGCCCAGATGACCCGCCCGTCCGATTTTGTCCTGAATCCCGCCGATTCCCCGGAGCGGTCGCGCGAAAAACTATTGAAAATCGTCGATGTGCTGATGAGCCAGACGGAACAGCGCTCGAACGAACACAGCGCCGCCTATGCCCAGTTTCAGCGCGCCGCCATGTTCGAGGAACAGGTCCGGCAGCGCACCGTCGATCTGGAATATGCGCTCGATCTGCTCAACGTCTCGAACGCGCGTCTGGCCGAGGCGAACCGCGATCTCGACACCGCGCGGCGCAACCTCGCCAATGCCATCGAGACGGTGCAGGACGGCTTTGCCTTGTTCGATTCAGACGACGTGCTGGTGATGTATAATTCGCGCTTTGCGAGCTTTTTGCCGGATGTGCGCGAAGCCCTTCATGAGGGGATCAGCTTTTCGAAATATGCCGAGTTGGTCGGCAAGTCCAAACATCTCGATCTGACCGAAACGGATACGGCCTACGCCTGGGCCGAACGTCGTGTCGAACGGCACCGGGACCGGCATGTGGTCTTCAATATTCATGTGGATGGCGACCGTTGGATCCAGATTTCCGAACAGCGCACGCCTGACGATGGCACGGTGATCTTGCAGACCGATGTCTCAGATCTGGTGATGACCGAACGCGAGACCCGAGGGCGGATGCTGGACGATCAGGCCCAGATGATCCGTGCCACTTTGGAGCATGTCTCCTTGGGTGTGTGCATCTTTGACAAGGACGCGCGGCTTGCGGGCTTTAATCAACGTCTTGGCTATCTGATGGGCTTGCCGATGTCCTTTATGCGGATCGGCGCGCGGTTTGACACCATGTATCAGCGGGCCGAAACGGCTTTGACACTGAGTGACGGGATGACGCCCGAGGCCTTGCTCACCTGGGTCTACGGACAGGCGCCGCGTGTGCCGATCAGTTTCGAGCTCAAACATGTCGACAACCGCGTGCTTGTGGTCTCCGCCGAGGATCTGCCGGATGGTGGCTTCGTGATGTCGGTGATGGATGTCACCGCTGAACGCAAAGCGATGGACGAGCTGACGCAGGCCAACGAGACGCTGGAGGCGCGGGTGATGAGCCGGACGCTTGATCTTGAGGACGCGCTGGGGCGAGCGGAACGCGCCAATGCCGCGCGCTCGCGCTTTGTCGCCGCCGCAAGTCACGACCTGTTGCAACCTCTGTCCGCCGCCAAGCTTTTCGTTGCCTCCGCCGAGGACGATGTGAGTAGCCCGCTGGCGCAGGAAACGCTGGCCAAGGCGCAAAATGCGCTGGCCAGTGTCGAAAACATCCTCTCCGCGCTGCTGGATATTTCCAAATTGGAGGCCGGGCGGTCTGCGCTTGACATCATGCCGGTGCCCTTGGCGCCGATGCTGATGCAGCTGCGCGAAGAATACCTGCCCGCCGCGCGCGCCAAGGGCATCGACTTGCGTGTTTTGCGCACCGATAAAATCGTTGAAAGCGACCCGACGTATTTGCGGCGGATTTTGCAGAACCTGATGTCCAACGCGATCCGATACACCGAGGAGGGCCGGGTGCTCGTGGGCGCACGGCACAAGCCGAACGGGCGTGTGCGTCTTGAGGTGCGCGACACCGGACCGGGCATTCCCGAAGCCTCGCAACAGGCGATTTTTCAGGAATTTCATCGGCTTGGCACCTCGGCTTCGGCCTCTGTCGGCATGGGGCTTGGGCTTGCTATCGTGGATCGGGCCTGCGCGCAGCTGGGTCATCCGATCCATCTGCACAGTGTGCTGGGCAAGGGCACAGTGTTCGGCATCGATCTCGCTGTGACCCGGCATGTGGCGGCGCAAAATCTGGCCAGTTTTCAATCGCCCCCCACGGCCCCGGATCAGGCCTTTGGGCTGATCGCGCTTTTGGTCGAAAACGACGCCGATGTGCGCCGTGCCATGACGCTTTTGCTCGAAAAATGGGGGCTTGCGGTGGTGGCGGTGGAAAGCGGCGAAGAGGCGCTGTCGCTGGTGGCTGAGCTGGATGTGGTGCCCGATCTCATGCTGGTCGATTATCAGCTTGGCGAGGGCATCGACGGCATCGAGGTGATCCGCCAGATGCGGGGACTGTACGGCGCTATTCCGGCCCGTCTGGTGACCGCGAACCGCTCGCCCGAGGTGGTGCAGCACAGCGCGGGGGCGGGCGTCAAAATCCTCTACAAACCCATCGCGCCACAGGACCTTGAGCGCTTTGTCATGGCGCCGCAGTCCGAGCCGTGAGGCCGCCTGTGCCCCCCTCTGCAGTGCCCCGCCAGCGCCCGGCGGCGCGTTCCCACGGCTGGATCACCGCGACCTCGATCACCAGCATGACGGCCACGAAACTGAGCGCATAGGCCAGCACATGCGCGGTTTGAAAATTCTGAAAATGTAGATGAATTTTAAAGCCTATCCCATTGGAACGGCCCAGAAATTCCACGACAAGCACGATCTTCCAGATCATCGCCAAACCGTTGCGTCCCGCGATTGCGAGATAGGGCGCCAGTTGCGGCAGAACGACATGGCGCAGGTAGCGCGCGCGGGGCATCCGGTAGAGCCCCGCCATTTCATCGAGCCGCCGATCCCGCGCGGCTGTTCCATCGCGCAGCGTCACCGTCACCTGCGCCAGTTTGTTGAGCGTGACGGCGGTGATCGCGGCCACCTCGTTGAGACCAATCCAGAGATAGCAAAGCACGATCACCACCAGCGCTGGCAGGTTCAGAAACACCGTCACCCAAGGGTCGAACAGGCGATTGAGACGCGGTGACAGGCCGAGCAAAATCCCAAGGGCGGTGCCAAGCACCATGGCCGCCGTGAAGGACAGGATCACGCGGGTGAGCGTCGCCTGCATCTGCGGCCAGAGCGTGCCTTTGGCGATCAGATCGGCCAACACCGTCATGACCGCCAAGGGCGACGGCAATATCTCCGGGTCGGCTTTGACCCAAGCCGCAAAGGCCCAGAGCGCGACCAGCCCGCCCAAGGACAGGGCCGTATATTTCACTGACGTGATCCGCGGGTTTTGCATGACGTCCTCCCGAAGTGACTGTAGCGCGGGGCGGGTCGCAGGGCGTGCTGGACTTTGGTCGTATTCGCCGCGCGCACGGGCGTTGTTAGCGTGATCAGATGCGCAGGCTTATTGTCTCATTTCGGGCGCTGATTTGGATCGTGCTCACCTCACTCCCCCTGTCGGTCATGGCCGCCGGGCCGGAGCCTTTGCCGCGCGACGAGATCGCGGAGCTGATTGTCCCGCCCTATGCGTTGGGGGAGGAAATTGACAACCGAGGCGTCTATCAGCTTTTGAACTCCGGCGGCGCCGAGGTGGGCTATGTGTTCGAAACCGGCCCGCTGGCGCCTTTGCCCGGTTTCTCAGGAAAGCCGATCAACGCCTTGGTTCTTTTGGATAAATCGGGTGTCTTTATTGATGTGAGATTGCTGTCGCAATATGAGCCGGTCTTTGTGTCGGGCCTTGGCGAGGCGCCGTTTCGCGAGTTTCTGGCGCAATATCCGGGCCTGTCGATCACCCAAAGCCTCGTCGTCGGCGTGCCTTATGGTGCGGGCGGTGGCGGATCCGATCTGGTCTATCTCGACGGTGTCACGAAGGCCACGGCCAGCGTGCGGATCGCGCATGAAAGCATCCTTGCTGCCACGCTGATCGTGGCCCGCGACAAGATGCAGGGGCTGGCGACATCCACGCCCGCGCGCCCCGATCCGGACATTGAGGAGGTGCTGACATGGGCCGATCTCGTGGACCAAGGCATCGCGCGGCGTCTTTCCGTCACCAACGCTGAGCTGGACGCCGATTTTGCCGGCACGCTTTGGGCCAATGACGACCCGGAGGCACAGGCCGACCCGGAGGGCCGCTATCTCGATCTATGGCTTGTCGATATCGGTGCGCCTTCGGTGGCGCGGGCGGTTCTGTCCCCCGGCACCTATGCCGAGGTGCAGCGCTTTCTCGAGGTCTCGCCCGAGGCCGAGCCTCTGTTGGTCATGGACGCCGGACGGCACGGGTTGGTGTCGGAGGAGTTCGTGCGCAACACTGCGCCGGATCGGCTGTCGGCGGAGCAGGGCGGCTTTCCCGTCGCGCTGCGCGATGCCGACATCTGGGTCGAACTGGCCGCCGATGTGCCCGAACCGGCGAGTGCGATGATCCTGCGCGCCGACCGGCGGCTGGGGTTCGATCCGATCTCGGAGTGGGTGCTTAAGGTACAGGCCGTGCGCGAACACGGCATGTTCCAGCCAGAGATCGGCGACACGCATTTCGAGCTGGCTTACACAGCGCCAGAGCGGTTTTACAGCGTGCCCGAGGTGCATAAACCGCTGCCCGCCTGGCTTGAAGCGGCGTTCAATCGCAAGGCCGACCTGATCGCTCTGGCGCTCTTCCTGACCACGCTTTTGGTGCTTGTCGGCCCCTTGATGCATCGCTTCGCTGCGCAGAGGTATTTCACCGCGATGCGGCTTGGCATCCTTTGCTTTGTGATCGGCTTCATCGGCTGGTGGGGGCAGGGGCAATTGTCCATCGTGACGGTGCTCGCCGTGTTGCGCGCCGCCGTGGGTGACGGTAGCCTCTCTGTGCTTCTGTATGACCCGTTTTCTCTGATGATCTGGGCGGTGAGCCTCCTTGGGTTCGTGCTGTGGGGACGGGGGCTGTTTTGTGGCTGGCTTTGTCCGTTCGGCGCGATGCAGGAGGTGCTGCATCATCTCGGCAAGGCTTTGGGACTACGTCAACGCGAGGCGAAGCCGCTCTGGGATCGACGTTTGAAGAAAGGGAAATACATCGCGCTGGCGGGGCTGATCGTGGTGGCCTTCGCGGCCCCGGATCACGCCGAAAAGGCCGCCGAGATCGAACCGTTCAAAACTGCGATCACAGTCTATTTCAGGCGAGAGTGGATTTATGTCGCCTACGCGGTGTTTTTGCTGGCGTCGAGTTTGGTCTTTTTCAAAGGATTCTGCCGCTATGTCTGCCCCTTGGGCGCGTTCATGGCGATTGGCGGCCTGCTCAGAGGCCGCGACTGGATCGCGCGGCGCGAGGACTGCGGCAGCCCCTGCCAGCTCTGCCGTGTTAAATGCCGCTACGGGGCGATCAAGAAGACAGGAGAAATCCAATATAATGAATGTTTCCAATGTCTTGACTGCGTCAAAATCCATGACGACCCGACCCAATGTGTGCCGCTGGTCTTGGCGGCAAAACGTCGTGACAAATCACAGGAGATTGCCGCATGACACTGTCCCGACGTCGGTTTATCACGCTTTCCGCCTGTGCTTTGGCGACACCCGCATGGGCCGAGACGGGGCGTTGGAAAGGCTATGCCTTTGGCGCGGAAGTCTCGCTCGAATTGCGTGGTGCGGCGGGGCTGATCGAGGCGGATTTACAAGCGGTGATCGGGGAAATCCGTGCCTTGGAGCGGCGCTTTTCGCTCTATGATCCGGCCTCCGATCTGTCGCGTCTGAATGCGCGTGGGGAGGGGGCTCTGTCACAGGAAATGCGCGAGATTTTAGAGCTGTCACATCGGGTTCATGCTGTGACGGGCGGTCTGTTCGATCCAACAATCCAGCCGCTTTGGGAGGCTTTGGCGCAGGGCGGAGATGTCAAAGTAGCGCGCGATTTGATCGGTCTGGATCGTGTCACGCGTGAGGCGGATCACATCAAGCTGGGTGCGGGGCAAAAGCTCAGTTTCAACGGCATCGCACAGGGCTATGCGACGGACCGCATCGCCGCTCTATTGTCTGCGCGCGGATATGACGATGCGCTGATCAACATGGGGGAATTCACCGCTTTGGGCGGGCCATTTCGGTTGGGTTTTGAGGACCCCGAAGCCGGGCGTCTGGGCGCGGTTCATCTGAACGCAGGCGCGATGGCAACCTCGAGCCCGAGCGCGATGACGGTGGGCGGTGAGACCCATATCCTGCATCCCAAAGGCGGGGCGCCCATGTGGTCGACCGTGACCGTACTCGCAAAAGGCGCGGGCAAAGCGGCGCTGGCGGATACGGCCTCGACCGCCTTTTGCCTGATGCCGCGCTCTGAGATTGCGACGGCCAAGCAAAAGCTCGGCCTGTCTCGGGTGTACCTTGTCGATGTCGCGGGCAATCTGAGCTCGCTGTGACCCTCACCGCTCAGGCGGCAGAAAGCTCAGGCCATGTTCGGCAAAAATGGCTTCGATCCGCCCATCCGCCAGCGCTTTTTCAATCGCGTAATCGACCGCATAGCCCAGATCGCGGTGCTGTTGGTTGACGGCGACGCCCACGGTCCAGCTGTTGCGCACCAGACCGGGCAGGGGCGGTTGATGGACGCCGAACCCCTCGCTCAGCCCCGCCTCGATCACCGCGAGAGGTGCCATGACGGCCATGGTTTCGCCCGAGGTCATGCCCGCGACGGCCGCATCCGAAGAGCGGTAGCGATGGATGGCGTCCCCGATGGCACCGCGCCCGACAGAGGTCAGATAGAAGTCCGACAGGCTGTCGTTTTCCACCGCCACTGTGTCAAAGCGAAAATAGGCGGGCGTCGGTTTGGCGTCGGGATAGTCGGCCTCACTATAGCCGATGGCCAAGGCCTCGCCCGCATATTGTCCCGTGAAAACAACCTGTTCGATCCGACAGGTCAATTCGCTGTCATAGGGCACATGCAGCATGACGTCAGAGACGCGGCCGTCCACTGTGGCGCCTTTCCAGACGTAATTGCGCAGATCCGCGTCGAGGGTCTCATCCGCCTGCACGAGGCGAAAGCGGGGCGTGACCCCCAGGTCTTCGGCGATGATCCGACCGATTTCGACGTCTATCCCTATGGCCTTACCGCCCTCTTCATAGGACCAGGGCGGGAAGTCTTCGTAGAGGGCGAATTCGATCCAGCCCTCGTCGATGATGCGGTCGAACTCGCGGCCGACATCCTGCGCAAAAGTGTTCTGCGGTTTCGGGCCGGGGACATAGTCCTCACAGCGCGCGAAAGCCGGCCCCGCGAAAGCGAGACCGGCGAGCAGGGCCACGAGAGGGCCCGATGTGATGTGACGGCGCATGGTGGTTCACTCCGCCGCAGAGAGGCCCACCGTCAGAAGATCGGCGGTGTGTTTCCACGTCGCGGGATCGTCGGTCATGTTGCGCGCGGCCTCAAACGCCACGCTGTCGGCGACCGGCGCGCCGGAGCCGGTTTCGACATCGTCGGCGATGCTGGCAAGCTCTTCCTGCACGGCGGTCGGGTTTTCGACGTCCCCGGCCAGAAGGTGGTCACGAATTTCCGTCAGACGCGCCATGTGATCATCCAACGCGCCATCGTCGGGGCGGGTTTCGACATAGGTGCGGATCGCCCAGGCGGCTTTTTGACCCAGCAACTCCCCGAAGGCGGGCATCTTGGTGACGCCGTTCTGGGTCATGCCGTGCTGGAAGCGCTCGACGAACCATTCGTCGCCATATTCCTCGGCCTCGAGATAGCGCAGATCGGGGGCCAGACCGCCCGACACAACGCCCAGACCATGACAGCGCGCGCAGTTCTGGTTGTAGCCGGACGAGCCGATTTCAATCGCCTTGAGCCAAACCTCTTCGCCCGCCTCCTCCGCGCGGTAGGGGTTTTCGGTCAGCCATTCTTCGCCCACATCGGGCAGGGCATCGGTGTTCACCGGCTGCGGCGTCACATCGCCATGGGCGAAGGCGACGGTTGCGATTGCGGTCGTGAGTGCGGCGAGCAAAGCGGTGCGTTTTACAGCGTTTTTCATTGGGTCCTCCCATCGTTTTCCCATGAATATCTCTGCCGCGAAGGCGCGCGCCATTAGACCTTGGTGCCACTGTCGAAACAGCCATGCGACTTTGGTCGTGGTTCGCCTCTGACCCTGCGCCGCATAGGGTTTTGGGAGGGAGGACGACGATGATAAGGACTTGGTGTGCCATAGGAATTATGGCCTGCGTCTCTGTGATGCCTGCTGATCTCAGGGCAGAGCAGATCGAGATTTCAATCGGCTATCTGCGCTTGGAGACCCCACCGCGTGCGGTTCTGTCGGGGCTCGATCCGATCCCGCCTGCGCGTGGTATCATTGGGGCGGAATTGGCGCTTAAGGACAATCAGACGACGGGCGGGTTTCTGGGGCATCATTATACGATGGATGTGGTGTCACTCGCGCCCGAAGGCGATGTGATCGCCGCCGCGCAGGCGATGTTCGGCACGCATGATCTCGTGCTGCTCGACATGGCGGCGAGGGCGCTGTTGCAGGTGGCGGACCTGCCTGTCGCACAGTCGGCCTTGCTGTTCAATGTCGCGGAAAAAGCCCCGGCCCTGCGCGACGGTGACTGTCGCGCCAACCTGTTTCACACCGCGCCGGAGTTGGGCATGGAGGCGGATGCCTTGATGCAGGTTTTGATGGAGAAACGCTGGACCAAACTGGCGCTGATTGAGGGGCCAAGCGCGGAAGACGCAGCACTTGCGCAAAGCTATCGCGATGCGGCGCGGAAATTCGGCCTCAAGATTGTCTCGGAGACGAAGTGGTCTTTTGACACCGATCTGCGGCGCGCCGCCGCCCGCGAAGTGCCCCTGTTCACGCAAGATTTCAAGGCGCATGACGTGGTGCTTGTCGCCGACGCGCATGACGATTTCGCCCGCTACATCGAACACAACACATGGGAGCCGCGCCCGGTCGCAGGGGCCGTGGGGCTGGTGGCGGAGGCCTGGGCGCCTGTCGTCGAACAATGGGGCGCGGCGCAGTTGCAAAGCCGGTTTCAAGACCTCGCGCAGCGCGACATGACGGCGGAGGATTACGCCGCCTGGGCCGCTGTGCGGGTGATTGGCGAGGCGGTGACGCGGACCGGATCGGCGGCGCCCGACGTGCTGCGCGACTATATTCTGTCAGACGGGTTTGAACTGGCGGCTTTTCAGGGCAGGCCTTTGAGCTTTCGCACCTGGAACGGCCAGATGCGCCAACCGATCCCGGTGGTGAACGCCCACGCGCAGGTAGCCTCGGCGCCGCCGGACGGCTTTGAACATGCCCGAAATCCGCTCGACACTTTGGGATTGGATCAAATGGAAAGTGACTGCCATGATTTTGAAAACTAAGATGTCTGCCAGTCTTTTGGCGCTCGCGTTTGCTTTGCCTGCGACGGCGTCAGAGATTTGGGTTAGCAATGAAAAAGACGACACGCTGTCGGTGATCGACATCGACACTTTGGAGGTCGTGCGCACGATTGAAGTGGGCGAACGCCCGCGCGGCATCACCTTTAATTCGGATCACACGCGGCTCTATATCTGTGCCTCCGACAGCGATGCAGTGCAGGTGATGGACCCGGAAACGGGCGAGATTTTGCACGATCTGCCCTCAGGCGAAGACCCGGAGCAATTCGTGCTGCATCCCGATGACCGGCACCTCTGGATCGCCAATGAGGACGACGCGGTGACCACGGTTGTCGATGTCGAAACGCGCAAAGTGGTGGCCCAGATCAACGTCGGCATCGAGCCCGAAGGCATGGCCGTGTCGCCCGATGGCAAGACGGTGATCACCACCTCTGAGACCACGAATATGGCGCATTGGATCGACACGGGCACGCATGAGATTTACGCCAACACCTTGGTCGATGCGCGGCCCCGTCATGCGGAATTTGTCAAAGATGGCAGCGAGCTTTGGGTGTCGTCAGAGATTGGCGGCACGATCACGGTGTTTGACACGGTGGATCAAAGCGAGACCGGTAAGATTCACTTTGAAATTCAGGGCGTTCATCCCGATCTGATCCAACCCGTGGGGTTCGAACTGACGCCGGATCACAAGACCGCTTTCGTGGCGCTGGGGCCGTCGAACCATGTCGCCGTGGTCAACACCGAGACGCTTGAGGTCGAGGACTACATCCTCGTCGGGCGTCGCGTTTGGCACATGGCGTTTTCGCCGGATCACAGCCAGCTCTTTACCACCAACGGGGTGAGCGGCGATGTCACCGTGATCGATGTCGCCTCCCGCAAGCCGGTCAAGACCATCAAGGTGGGGCGGTTTCCCTGGGGCGCCGCAGTGCGCCCATAAATATCGTGGGTGCAGCCATGCGCCCGTAAGTGTCGTGGGCGCAGCCATGCGTCCGTAAATGTCTCAAATAAAGGAGTATTTCATGCGTTATGCACTCATTGCTGCCGCACTTCTGGCCGCCACATCCGCTTTTGCTGACGACGATGATACCCCCGAATTCGGCCTTGCCGGCATCCTGTCGGCCTCGAATTCCGAAGACTTGCCGCCGATCCTGCTCTCCGCCGGGCAACCGCTGGCCGACGCGCCGCTCAAGCTCAAATCCGGCACCTATTATGAGATCGAGATTGAGGCCGACGGCTCGCAAGAACTGGCGCTCGAAGGGGCGGGGTTCTTTCGGGCGATCTGGATTGATGAGATCGTGATCGAAGGGCTGGAAATCCGGCCTTTGGGCATCGACAGCGTCGAATTTGATGAGGCGGGCACGATGGAGATCGGCTTTGTGGCCATCAAGCCGGGGCGCTACGAATTGCGTGTGCCGCAATCTTCGGGCGATCTGCAACGGTTGGAGATCACGATTGAATAAGGCGGGCGAATGAGCGGGCGAATGAGCGGGTTAAACGTCGAAAATATCACCCACGACTGGGGCGCGAAACGCGCTCTGTATCAGGTGAGCTTTTCGGTCGCCCCGGGTCAGTTTTGCGCGCTTTTGGGGCCGAACGGGGCGGGGAAATCGACGCTTTTCGGTCTGTTGACGCGGTTGTTCACGCCCCGCACCGGGCGGATCGAGATCGCAGGGCATGACGTGTCCCGTGACCCGCTCCGGGCGCTTACGAAAACCGGCGTGGTGTTTCAACAGCCGACGCTCGATCTCGATTTGTCGGTCTGGCGCAACATGCTGTATTTCGCGGGGTTGCATGGCATCACGGGCCGTGCGGCGCGGTTTGCGGCCTCCGAGGCCTTGGACCGTTTGGGCATGGAGGAACGCGCGCGCGAGCGGGTGCGGGATCTCAATGGCGGGCATCGGCGACGGCTGGAGATTGCCCGTGCGCTGATGCATCGACCCGAGGTGTTGCTGTTGGATGAACCGACCGTGGGGCTGGATGCGCAGACCCGCAGTGATCTGGTGGCGCATGTGCATGGGCTGGCAAAAGACACCGGTCTGGCGGTGCTTTGGGCGACGCATTTGACCGATGAGATCTGGCCCGGCGATCAGCTTGTGGTCTTGCATCGGGGCCGCGTGTTGGAGCGGGGCGAGGTGCCCGTCACCGGTGCTGCTTTGACCGCGCATTTCCTGAGATTGACCGAAAGCGAGGGCGCATGAGACATGCCTTAGCCGCACTTTGGGTGATCTGCCACCGCGAGGCGCTGCGCTTTCTGGGTCAACGTGCGCGGATGCTGGCGGCGTTGGTGCGTCCGCTGGTGTGGCTCTTTGTTTTCGCGGCAGGCTTTCGCGCCGCTCTGGGCCTTTCGATCACGCCGCCGTACCAGACCTATATCACTTATGAGACCTACATCGTGCCGGGGCTTTGCGGCATGATTTTGCTGTTCAACGGCATGCAATCCTCGCTCTCTCTGGTGATGGACCGCGAGATGGGGACGATGCGGCTTTTGCTCACGGCCCCTCTGCCGCGTTGGTGGCTTTTGAGCTGCAAGCTGATCGCAGGTGCGCTGATTTCGGTGCTTCAAGCCTATGCGTTTCTTGCGATCTGCGCGCTCTACGGCATCACGTTTTCACCTCTGGGCTATGTCGCGATCCTGCCGGCGCTCTTCCTCACTGCTCTCATGGTCGGCGCCTTGGGCATCGCTTTGTCGTCCACAATCAAACAGTTGGAGAATTTCGCAGGGGTGATGAATTTCGTCATCTTCCCGATGTTCTTCCTCTCCACCGCGCTCTATCCGCTTTGGAAAATGGCCGAGGCCTCGGCGCTGTTGGAGATGATCTGTCGCCTCAATCCCTTCTCCTACGGGGTCGAAAGCATCCGGTTCGCGCTTTATCTGACGCCCAATCCGCTGGCTTGGGGCGTTTGTGTGGGGGCGTCGATTGCCTTCATGGCGCTGGCGCTTTGGGGCTATGATCCGGCGAAGCGGCTGATCGGGCGCAAGGTTTGATTTTGCGACTTTGGTCGTAGGTCGCCTTGGACCTTTGTCGCATTCGTCGTGCGGGAAGTCTCTGGCATGCTCTGAGACGGGAGGACTGTCACATGAAACGCATTTGCCTTGGGCTGGCGATGGCTTTTGCCGTACCGCTCTTCGCCGAAGATTTACCCATGGAGCTCGGCCCCGACACCCATGTGGACGAGCAGGGCACGCTCAATCCGCATGAGATGTCGATGGCGCAGGTGATGGAGAACATCCGCGAGGGCGACACCGGCATGGTGATCTGTTCGCAGGGTTATCTGATCACGAAATCGGGGCGCCACGAATTGGCGCGCGAGCTGTTTTCCAACTGTGCGGACGCGGGTTGGACCGGGGCGATGACTTGGATGAGTCAGCTCGATGACAACGGTCTGGGCGCGCCGCAAGACCTTGGGGCCGCCGCCGAGTGGAACCGCAAGGCGGCCGAGGCAGGCGATCCGGTGGGCAAGTTCAACCACGGGCTCGATCTGATGCGGGGCTGGGGCGTGGCGCGCGACGAGGACGCAGGCCGCGCGCTTGTGGATGAGGCGGCCAATGATGGCCTAGCCGTGGCGCAGCGGTTGCAGCGGGCCGGGTATGATCTCGACGAGGTCACGCCCGACGCCGATGAATGGCGCTATCTCAACCTGTTTTGACGCGAAATTACGACCAAAGTCGTAGAAGCCCCCCGACCAATGTCGGGGGCTTTTCTTGAGGCAGGTCAACCCTTTGGCGGGGCCTCCCGCGCGATGATACCTCAAACAGTCGCGTAGGAGAGACCCCCATGAAAGCCAAACACATCGCCGCCGCCGTGATCCCCGTTGTATTTCCGGCACTCTTTGCAACCGCCGCCTTTGCGGGCGAATATGACGCCATCAAAACCGCCGCAGGGGCGGAGTTTTTCGACAAGGAATGCCACCGCTGCCACTCCGTCGATGCCGACCGCGCGAGCTATGGCCCGCTTTTGACCGGCGTCGTCGGGCGCGCGGCGGGGACGTTCGAGGGCTACCCCTATTCTGAAGCTTTGAAAAACGCGGGCTTTGTCTGGACCAAGGGCGCGATCCGAGCCTGGATGGAGGACAACGATGCGCTCGTGCCGGGCACGAAAATGCGCCACGTCGGCGTGAGCGACCCGACGGTGCAGGACTTCATCGTCACCTATCTGGCGTCGATCTCCGAGTGATTTAAACGGTGGTGCGGAGCGTGGCAGGGCTGCCGTCGAGGCAGCGCACCCGATCCGCCAGCCGCGCGGCCTCTGTGCGGTCGTGGGTGACCAAAAGCGTCGTCGTGCCGTGCCGGGTGCGCAGAGTCTCGAAAAGCTGCATCATCTCATCGGCCAGCTTTGGGTCGAGCGACACAAAGGCCTCGTCCATCAACAACAGATCGGGCGAGGCGGCAAAGGCACGGGCCAGTGCGAGGCGGCGTTGTTGGCCCAGCGACATCTGTTCCGGAAAGTGATCGGCATGATCGGTGAGGCCGACGGCAATGAGCCAGTCGAGCGCCTGAGCCTTGGAAATCCCGGTGGTCAGGGTGAGGTTCTGCCACGCCCTGCGCCAGGGCAAAAGCGTTGGGTTTTGGAACACAGCCGACAGCCGGGGCGGGCGGGTGACATCGCCATCATAGTCGCGGTGCAGACCCGAGATGACCCGCAACAGCGTGGTCTTGCCAACTCCCGAGGGGCCGGTCAGCGCAACGGTTTCGCCCGCATGGATGTCGAGGGTGACGGGGCCGATGATTTGCGTCCCCCCGGCGGAAACAGAGCGCAGATCAAGGTGCAGCAAGGCGGCCTTCACAGGGAAAGCCGCCTTAAGATTGTCCGAGAGGATGGACATGTCATGTCTCATGAGGCCGGGTCAAAGAAGGTGCCCGCGGGCAGGGTGGTCGCTTGGCCGACCAGCTCCTCGCCGCCGAGTTTCGCCATGAGGGCCAGCATTTTGGCGGCGTCCTCTTCGGAGACCGGGCCCTCAGTGGGGATGCCCGCGATCCACCCGGCTTTCAGGGCCTCGAATTGCGCGTCGTTTTTGACATTCATCCGCTCGCGCAACCGCTCCCAGGCGGCGTCATCCGTGGCCAGAAGGTCCTTGGCCTGACGGGAGGCGACGGCCAGACCTTTGACCACTTCGGGATGTTCGGCCAGCACCTCGCCCCGCACCACATAGCCCAAAAGCGGCGTGTCAGGGTTGAGGCCCAGAGCCAACGCGGCCTCAGACGTGGAGGTCAGAAGCCGCATGCCGGAGGCCTCCATCTTGGCGCCAAAGTGCCAGAAATTGATCGCCCCATCCAGTTCGCCGGAGAGCGCGGATTTGAAGATCAGCGGCGGCGCACCGAACACCTGTTCGGTCTCAGCGGCGAGGTCCTGGCCGGTCGCCTGTTCGGCATAGGCGCGCAGGATCAGCCAGCTTTTGTCATTAGGACCGCCCGCGATGCCAATCTTGCCGCCTTTGAGATCGGCGAGGCTTTGCGCGGGGCTGTCTTTCGGCACGTAAATCCCGCCGACGGCCTTGGAATAGGGGAGAAACACGTAGTCCTTGCCCTCGGCACGTTGGGCGGCGACCCAGAGCCAATCGGCGACGATCATATCGACTTCGCCCGCTGCCAAGGCGACGCGCGAGGCAGGCCCGCCTGCGACATCCATGGCCTCGAGGGTAAAGCCCTGCGCGGTGTCAAAACCGTTGTGGCGGATGGTGTCGACCTCCCAGGCCACGGTGCCGGACATGTAAAGCGCGGCCTTGAGCGTCGGCAGGTCTTCGGCTTTCGCAGCCAGAGCGCCGGTCAGTGACATCGCCGCCGCAAGAGCGGCAAGCCCTTTGGTGAATTTCGTCATGTGCAGTCCTCCCTGACAAAAGAGCCTAGGTCGGGCGATGCGCAGGCGAAATACGACCAAAGCACAGGAGGGTCGCAGGGAGCCTACGACCAATGGCCAATATCCGCCGGAACGGCCCTGTCAATAATGGAAGGATATGAGCCGTGGTCCATACGTCAGGGGTGCGGTCTGCTATGGGAGGACTAAAATGAACAGGTTTGTAACGGCTGCGACGGCGGCCATCATGAGCTTTGGGCTTGCGGGCGGGGGTGTTGCCGGGGTCACCGAGGAAGACCTTTTGAACGACGCCACTACGCCGGGCGATGTGTTGACCAACGGCATGGGGCGCGATCTTCAGCGCTTCTCTCCGCTCGACACGCTCAACAAAGACAACATCCAAAACCTTTTCCCGGCCTGGGCGTTCAGCTTTGGCGGCGAAAAGCAACGCGGTCAGGAAACCCAGCCGCTGATCTACGATGGCGTCATGTATGTGACCGGGTCGTATTCGCGGATGTATGCGATTGATCTGAAGACCGGCGAGGAGCTTTGGCAGTATGACGCCCGTCTGCCCGAAGGCATTCTGCCGTGCTGTGACGTGATCAACCGCGGTGGGGCGATTTACGGTGACAACATCTATTTCGGCACGCTGGACGCGCGCATCGTGGCGCTCGATCTGAAGACCGGCGATGTGAAATGGAACAAGAAAATCGCCGACTATAAAGAGGGCTATTCCTACACGGCAGCGCCGCTGATCGTGAACGGTCTGGTGATCACTGGCAACTCCGGCGGTGAATTCGGTATCGTTGGCGAGGTGCAGGCGCGGGATGCCGAAACCGGTGATCTGGTGTGGACCCGTCCGGTGATCGAGGGCCATATGGGGACCTTGAATGGCGAAGAAAGCACCATGACTGGCACGCTCAACGCGACTTGGCCGGGCGACATGTGGAAGACCGGCGGCGGTGCCACATGGCTTGGCGGCTCTTATGATGCCGACACCGACACTTTGGTCTTTGGCACCGGCAACCCGGCGCCGTGGAACTCGCATCTGCGCGATGCGGGCACGCCGAAGGATGACAACTCGGGCGACAACCTCTATGCCGCCTCGCGTCTGGGCATTGACCCGGCCACCGGCGAGATCAAATGGCATTTCCAGACCACGCCGCGCGAGGGCTGGGACTTTGACGGGGTGAACGAGGTCGTGTCCTTCACCGACAAGGACGGCAACAAGCGTTACGCCACTGCCGACCGCAACGGCTATTTCTACGTGCTGAACCGTGAAGACGGTGCGTTTGTGAACGCGACGCCGTTCGTGTCCAACATCACTTGGGCCGAGGGCATCGACGAAACAGGCCGTCCGATTTACGTCGAAGAGGCCCGTCCGGGCAATCCTTTGGAGGCCGAAAAGGGCGAGATGGTGTTCTCCGTGCCGTCCTTCTTGGGGGGCAAAAACTGGATGCCGATGGCGCACAGCCAGAAGACCGGCATGTTCTATGTGCCGTCGAACGAATGGGGCATGGACATCTGGAACGAGCCGATTTCCTACAAAAAAGGTGCCGCCTATCTCGGTGCTGGCTTCACCATCAAGCCCATTTTCGAGAGCCACATCGGGTCTCTGAAAGCGATCGAGCCGGAAACCGGCGACATCAAATGGGACTTCCAGAACGACGCACCGCTTTGGGGCGGGGTGATGACCACAGCAGGCGGCCTTGTGTTCTTTGGCACGCCTGAAGGCGAGTTCATCGCGCTGGATGACGAGACCGGTGAAAAGCTTTGGTCCTTCCAGACCGGCTCCGGCATTGTCGGCCAACCTGTGACCTATGAGTTCGAAGGCGAGCAATATGTCACCATCGTTTCCGGCTGGGGCGGCGCGGTTCCGCTCTGGGGCGGGGAAGTGGCCAAAAAGGTCAACTACCTGAACCAAGGCGGCACGGTCTGGACCTTTAAACTGCCGAAACAGCTGGCCATGGCGAACTAAGGTTGCCAACTGAGATGGCACCCTGAGATGACGAAACGAGAGTGATCTCTTTCGACATGGAAAATGCGCCCTGAGAGTCAGGGCGCATTTTTTATGTGGGTGAGGGGGCTTTAGAAATAGGCTTCGGTGATCAACTCACGGTTCTCGGCAATCGCTTCCGCCGTACTCGCGAGACGCACCTGACCTTTGCGCAGCACAACAATGTCAGAGGCCAGTTGCAGCGCCACTTCGACGAATTGCTCCACGAGCAAAACACCGACGCCCGAGGCCGCGAGTTCTGACACCACGCCGACCAGACGTTTGACGATCAGGGGCGCCAGCCCCAGCGACATCTCATCGATCAACACGTAGCGGGGCCGCGCCATGAGGGCGTGACCGATGGCGAGCATCTGTTGCTGGCCGCCCGACATGGTGCCCGCGATCTGGCGTTTGCGTTCGGCCAACTCGGGGAAGAGCGCATAGACGCGGTCGAGCGCGTCCTTGGTTTCCGCCAGAGACAAAAGCGAGGCGGCGGCGCGCAGGTTGTCATCGACGGAGAGTTTCGAGAGCACCTGATGCCCCTCCGGCACGGCGGCGACACCGGCGGCGCGGATGAGGTTCGGGGCCTGCCCGGTGATCGGCGTTCCATCGGCGCTAATCTCGCCGCCCGTGACGGGCAAAAGCCCGGCGATGCCCAGCACCAGCTCCGATTTTCCCGCACCGTTCGCGCCCAAAAGCGCGGTCACCTTGCCGGGTTCGACAGTGAGCGAGACGTCTTTCAACACCGCAATGCCGTCTTTTTCGATGGTCACACCAGAAAGCTCAAGCATGCTCTTCCTCCACTTCGATGCCGAGATAGGCCGCCTGAACCGCCGGATCGCGCAGCACCTCCGAGGTCGGGCCAAAGGCCACGCGTTTGCCGAAATCCAACACCAGCGTCTCGGCGCAAATGCGTTCGATCAACTCGACGTCATGGTCGATCACAAGGACTTTCGCGCCGGTCAGATCGTGAATGCCGAGGATCAGATCGCCCAGACGTTCGGTCTCTTCGGGCGTCAGGCCGCCTGCGGGTTCGTCGAACATGATCATCTTCGGGTGGCCGATGACACAGCGGGCGACATCGGTGAGACGGCGTTCGAAAGTGTTGAGATCGCGGCCCATTTTACCCAAAATCCCGGTCACACCGGCAAACTCTGCCGCGCGTTCCAGATCGGCGCGTTTGTCCGCGCGTGACCCACGCAGGTGATCGGTGATCGCCATCAGGTTCTCGCGCACGGTCAGGTCATTGGCGATCTGTTCCTTTTGGAACGACCGGCGCAGACCCCATTGCACGCGTTTGTGCGGCGCGAGTTTGACCAGATCGGTGCCCTCGACAATCACATGACCGTTGTGGGCGTCCAGAAAACCGGAGATCACATTCATCGTCGTCGTCTTGCCCGCGCCATTCGGCCCGATGAGGCCCGAGACATTGGCGGAGAACTCGGCGCCGATGTGATCGAGCGCCACGACGCCGCCGAAGCGCACGGTGAGATTTTCAATGGAAATCATGCCTTGGCTCCTTTTTCCTCGGATTTGGTCTCGGCGGTTTTGCCACCGGGGATCAGCGCACGGATAGCGCCGTTGATCTGACCGGCCAAACCATCGGGCGCAGTCATCACGGCGTGCAGCAGGGCCGCGCCAAAGATCACCAGCGACAGATCGGCATCGACGCCCCAGTTGTTCAACAGCCCCGGCACAACGCGGAACAGCACGGCGGCAATCACCGCCCCGTACCAGAACCGCGCACCGCCGACGATGACGAGGGCAAAGAGCATGACGCTTTCGCTGGCGCGGAAGGTGGCGGAATCCAAGAGACCGAGGCTTCCGGCCAAGAGACCGCCGCCCAGCCCCGCGAGCAGGCCCGAGAGCCCAAAGGCCCATGTTTTATAGAGCGTGACATTGACGCCAGAGGCCAGAGCGGCAGCTTCGGATTTCCGGATGAGCGCCCAGGCGCGGCCCGGGGCCATGCGGCGGTGCAGCTCGATCAGCACGAAACCAATGACCAGCCAAACCATCGTGTAGCGCAGATAGGCGGCGTCGCTTTGGGCCACGACAGGCCGACGCATGTCGGCGGAAAAGGTCGTGCCAACGCCCCAGAAGCCCGCCGCGCCATTCGGGAATTGCTTGGCGGTGAAGACGATGTCGAGACCGGCGGCAAACATCAGGGTGATGAGTGCCAGATAGAGCCCCCGCATCCGAAGCGCGGGAAGCGCGATGAGATTGCCCAGAAACATCGTGACCGCGCCCGCGACCATCAGATTGATCTCAAACGGAAAGCTGAAGGCGTGGTTGAGGCGCAGCGTGACCCAGCCGCCGACGCCCATGAGACCGACCTGCACGAGGCTGACCATGCCGAGGCGGGTGTAGAGAAACCCGGCACCTGCGGCGGCCATGGCAAAGGTGGTGGTGGAGGTGAAAATTTTGACCCATTGCCCGCCTGCGAATGCCGGCAGCACAAGGATCAGCGCAAGGCCAAAGACGGCCCAGATCGTATTGGTGGTCGAACGCATCAATCGTCTCCCGCGAAGGTCAGGCGGCGGCCCCGGTTCATCGCCAAAAGGACGAGCGCCGCGATCACGAAGGGCGCGATGGGGCGCACCTGTTTGAACGTGTCGGAAAAGGTGAGAAGGCTTTCGATCACCCCAATGGTCAAACCGCCCATGAGCACATCGGGCAGGCTTTGCAGACGGCCACAGATCGCGGCGGCGATGCTGGGGATGACCATGAAAGTGATGACGGAGGGCTCAAGCCGCACCAGATCGCCGAACATCAGCCCGGTGAAGCCGAACAACAGACCGGAAAGGCCCCAGGCCATGGTCTCGACCTTGAGGATCGGGATGCCAATGAGGGACGAGATCGACCGGTTGTTGGCCAGCGCGCGCATCTGAAGACCGACGCGGGTGACGTTGAGCGAGACGGTGATGCCGATCACCAAAAGCACGGCGGCGGCCACGACAATTAGGCGGGTGACGGTGACGCGCAGACCGCCAATCATCACGGCCATGCTGTCGGTCGGCAGCGAAAATTTGCGCGGCTCATCGGGGAAGAGAAAGGCCACAATGCCAAGGATCGCGATGGCATAGCCCAGCGAGGCGACGGCTTTGACCACGGGTTCACGCCACGCCATTTGCGGGGCAATGACGCGCCCATAGAACAGCGCCAAAGCGACACCAATCGCGAGACCCAAAGCCCAAGCGAGAGGCCCGAAAAGGCCCCATTGCGCGAATTGCCAAGCGGCCATGACCGAGGCCATGCCAATGGCGCCCGCCGAAAGATTCAACACGCCAGTGGCGCGGTAAAGCACCACAAGCCCGATGCCGCCAAGCGCATAAAGCGAGCCGACGGCGAGGCCTGAAACGATGAACATTCCCTGAACCATGACGGGTTTCCCCGACCCGAGCCAAAGCGCAGTTCCTGCGCAGACTGCGAGATACAGCGCAGCCGTCCGTAGCACTTGCCACATGATCTTTCCCTTTCAATAGGTTGCCGCGCCCCCTGTTTCGGAGGCCGTGAAGACGTCAGGGGACGCGGCGGGTCTGCGTTGGGAGGTCAGCGCAGGCCGAGCGCCGCTTCCTGTTCGAAGATCGGCGCGAAATACGGGCTGTCGTATTCGAAACAGTCACGCACGGTTTCAAAACCGCCGTCTTTGACGACCACCATGGTGCCCGCGTGGTTCGGCATGTGACGGTCGGCCTCGCCCACGTAGAAGGGGCCACAGACCAGATCGCTCTCATAGCCGTTGATCGCGGTGATCGCCTCGGTCACTTTCGCACGGTCATCGAGATCGGCGGGGTCCATGCCCAAAAGCGTGTCGACAAAGATCTTGGCCGAGAGGAATCCCGCTTGGCTAAAGCTGTCGCGCGGGTCTTTGGCGTCACCGTAGGCGTCCATGACGGCGAGCCAATTGGTGGCATCCTCGCCGCCCTTGTCCCACGGCGTCATCTCGGCGCTGACATAGAGTTTGCCATCCCAATAGTCGCCCAGAGCGCCCGGCACATCGCGATCGTAGAGCGGCGTGGAGGAGGCCCATTGGTAGGCGTCGCCCAGACCTTGCTCTTCGGCGGCTTTGAGCACGGCGATGCCGAGACCGGCGGGCAGGTTGACGATGATCGTGTCGGCGCCGGAGGCAATCGCTTCCAAGAGGCCGGAGTTCACGTCCGGCGAGGCCGGATTGAGGTAGACGCCGGTGCCCGAGAGGCCTTTCGATTCCATGTATTCCACGGCCGCGCCACAGGACCACGGACCGGAGTTCGGGATGGTGAGCGCGATACAAGACACGTTCTGCGCGCCTTTTTCCTCGACCATATACATCGCCGCGCCGATGGAGGACGGAAGCGGGCCTTGGTTCGTGGAGACGATGTTCGAGCTTTCGAAACATTCAGACGCGGCACAGGCCGAGGCCATGGTCATCACGTTTTGCTCTTTGTAAAAGCCTGAGTTCACAGACATTTCCACGAAGGAGCCGTTGCCCACCAGAGCGACGACATCTTCGTCGACCACCAGTTTGGAGGCGGCTTGCGAGGCCAGTTCCGGGTTCCACTGGTCGTTTTCCACGAGGTATTCAATCGGACGACCGTTGATGCCGCCATTGGCGTTCACACAGTCGAAATAGGCGCCCGCCGCCGTGGTCGAGGACGAAAAATCGCCCGGCGCCGCGTTGCCGTGGATGCCGCCGACTTTGATCGGTGTGCCGGTGGCGGCCTCGCCCGTGTTGGCGCCACAGCTCGGGGCCGCGAAGGCTGCGCCTGCGACAAAGATCAGGCCCATCGCGGTGCCTGTGATCTTGCCTGTGGTCTTGAGTGTCTTGATCATTGTTTTTCCTCCCTAAAATTCGTTGCGGTCTTAGGCGACCGCAACACTCTCTTTGCCGGTGATGAAACGCGAACAACGTTCCGCGATCATGATCACCGGCGCATTGGTGTTGCCGGACACAAGCGTCGGCATCACGGACGCATCCGCCACACGAAGCCCCTCCAGACCCCGCACGCGCAGCTCGTTGTCGACGACCGACATCTTGTCGCTTTCCACACCCATTTTGGCGGTGCCGCTGGGGTGGAAGACGGTTTTGCAGGTCTGGCGCACGTAGTTGCGCAGCGCGTCCATGTCGTTTTCCAGCCCCTCTTCGGGGAGGGCCCGACGTTTGATGAATTTCTGCATCGCAGGCGCGTTCATGATGTCGATGGCCTTGAGCACACCGCGGGTCAGCACCTCGAGATCGTCCGTGTCGCGGAAGGATGCGGCGTCGAAGAGCGCCTTGTCTTTCGGGTTCGAGGAGCGCAGACGCACGGAGCCGCGCGATTTCGGGCGCAGGAAACAGGGCGCGATCTGGAAGCCATGCGCCTCGATCGGCGCGCGGTCGACCCAGCCCGCCATGAAGGGGATGCAGTGGAATTGCACATCGGGCTGGCCCGCGCCCGACACATCGGCGAACCCGCCGCATTCCACCACGTTGGAGGCCACGAGCCCGGTGTTGGTCAGAAGATACCGCAGCATGTGACGCACGGCTTTGAGGCCTTTGTCTTCGCGGTAGAGCGAGATCGGCTCATAGGTTTCGCCTTGCACGGTGCTTTCCATGTGGTCCTGATAGTTCGAACCGACACCCGGCAGATCGGCCACGACCTCGATCCCGTGCTCGCGCAGATGCTCGGCGGGCCCGACTCCCGAAAGCTGCATCAAACGCGGGGTCTCGATGGCGCCCGCGCAGAGGATGATCTCGCCCTTCGCGGTCATTTTGCGCCCGTCTTCCAACGCGACGCCCACGGCGCGTTTGCCGTCGAACAGGATCTTGCCGACGCGGGTCTGCGTCATGATCGTCAGGTTCTTGCGCTTTTCCGCCTTGCGCAGAAAGGCCTGCGCGGAGGACCAGCGGCGGCCATTGTGGGTGGTGGACTGGTAAAAGCCCACGCCCTCTTGCTCGGCGCCGTTGAAGTCGGGGTTGTAGGGCAGGCCGACCTCTTGGCCCGCGCGGATGAAGGCACGCGACAGCGGGTGTTTGTGCGGCGCCTCGGAGACGCGCAATTCGCCGTCCGTGCCGTGGAACCCGTCGGAGAAGACCATGTTGTTCTCGACATCGCGAAACGCCGGAAGCACGTCCTCATAGGACCAGCCCTTGTTGCCGAGCTGCGCCCATTGGTTGTAGTCGTTGGCATGGCCGCGGATGTAGATCATCGCGTTTACCGACGAGCCGCCGCCGATGACGTGGCCCTGAAGCACCACGGATTCGCGGCCGTTCACGCCCTCGTCGCGTTCGCCCACATAAGGCACGATGTCGCGGCCTTTTTCGATGACTTTGAAGAAGGTCGAGGGGATGTGGATGTAGGGGTGGCTGTCGCGGTGGCCGCTCTCGATCAGAAGGACGCGTTTGCTGCTGTCTTCCGAGAGGCGGGAGGCCATGACACAGCCCGAAGACCCACCGCCGACGACGATGTAATCAAATTCCTGAGACATGTTTTTTCCCTTAGATATGAAGGACCTGGATCTCGGTGTTCTCGAAGAGGCCTTCTTCGCCGAACTCCCGACCGATCCCGGACATTTTGGCACCACCGAAGGGCGCAACCGGGTTGAGACCACCGTGGCTGTTGATCCACGCTGTCCCGCATTCGAGCCGCAGCGCCAGTGCCTTGGCTTTCTCGATGTCTTTCGACCAGATCGAACCGCCGAGACCGTTTTCGCTGGCGTTGGCGGCTTTGATCGCCTCTTCAACGTCGGTGAAACGGATGATCGGCAGGGCGGGGCCGAATTGTTCTTCGTGAATGAGCGGCGCGTCATCCGGCAGATCGGAGATCAGCGTGATCGGGAAGAACAGGCCTTCGTCCGGGGCGCCGCCCAACAGGACGTTGCCGCTTTGGACCGCATCGGCGACCAACTCGCTGACCTTGTCGAATTGCATCTTGTTGGCGACCGGGCCCAAAACGCTGGCCTCATCGAGGCCGTTGCCCATTTTCACCGTGCGCGCATAGGCGACAAGCGCGTCGCAGACGGCGTCGTGGATGTCGTCATGCACATAAAGGCGTTTCATCGCGGCACAGGTCTGGCCGTTGTTGATGAAAGCGCCCCAGAACAGCTTTTCGGCGATCTCTTCGGGGTCGCAATCCGGCAGGACGATGCCCGCGTCATTGCCGCCGAGTTCGAGCGTCAGACGTTTCATCGTGTCGGCGGCGGATTTCATCACCCGCGCGCCGGTGGCGCAGGAGCCGGTGAAGACGATCTTGCCAATGTCCGGGTGGGAGGACATGGCGGCGCCGATGTTGTCCAGCGTGTCGTCAGAGGTCACCACGTTCAGCACCCCCGCCGGAAGCGTCGCGGCCATGGCGGCGACGACCTGAAGCGTGGAGAGCGGCGTGAAGGGGGAGGGTTTGATCACCACGGTGTTGCCCGCGCGCAGCGCCGGCACGATGTGCCAGATCGCGATCATCACCGGCCAGTTCCACGGCGTGATGGAGCCGACAACACCGATGGCTTTGCGGTGCAGCTCGACGCGGCCTTCGTTACTGTCCTGAAGCACTTTCACCGGCAGCTCGAGGCTTGCGGTGTGGCCAGTCCAAGCCATCGCACCACCCAGTTCAAAGCGCGAGCCTGTGCCGTTCAAGGGCTTGCCCTGTTCGA
This sequence comes from Celeribacter sp., assembly GCF_048270365.1. Classification (NCBI taxonomy): domain Bacteria; kingdom Pseudomonadati; phylum Pseudomonadota; class Alphaproteobacteria; order Rhodobacterales; family Roseobacteraceae; genus Celeribacter; species Celeribacter sp. The sequence continues at coordinate 324,261 of NZ_JBLWTA010000001.1, read as the reverse complement.
GCGTCAGCGTGTGGGCGATCTCGTCAGAATTGGCCTCGATCGCTTTCACAAGCGCGGCACAACGCGCCTGACGTTCCGCATCCGGCAGCGCGGACCAAGCCGGAAAAGCGGCTTTCGCGGCGGCGACGGCACGGTTCAGATCGTCCACAGTCGCATTGGGCGCGCGGCCGACCAATTCACCCGTCGCAGGGTTAAATACATCAAAGGTTTTGGAACCGAGGACGCTTTGTCCGTCGATGGTCATGCCGAGTTCCAGCATAGTCTCTCCTCCCATATTTCGCTTGTTACAATGCTGCGACAGGGGCGGTCGGTCTTGGACTCTGGCGACATCAAACCTTGCGGGGGGCGACAACCCTGTGTCGCATTGACGTTTTAATTAACTTGTAAATTAAGCGGACCCGCGGCATTCTCAGTCCATGTTGCCCCCTGTGAAATATCCCGAAACCTCGGTCGACGCCTTTGTCGCGGATCTGCGCTCTGTCTGCGGGCAGTTCGACGTGCGCCCGGGCAAGGAGCGCGTCCAGATGCGCGGTGGTGCTTTGCTGGAAAACCGGGCGGGCATCGAGATGGCGCGCATGGCGATGGACGTGCAACAGGTTGTACGTACACAGAAATCTGTGAAACAGGAAAACGGCGAGCACTATTTTCTGATCGTTCAGGAAGAGGGCAAGGCGTTGATGAGTCAGGCCGATGTCTCGGTGATGATGTCGCCGGGGGATATGGTGCTGATCGACAGCGCGGCGCCCTCGGAGTTTACGTTTTTTGGCCATTTCAACCGGCAATTGTCGCTGCACCTGCCGCGCGCCGAACTGCATTCGCGATTCGGCTATGATCTGTTGCGGGGCGGGCTAAGCCTGCCGCGACACGATCCGACGAATATGGCGCTTTATGGCGTTTTGGCGAAGGTGTTCAGCACGGCAGAGGCCAATAATTCGACCAATCACTACCTGCGTGAGGCGGTGATGGGGCTGTTGGGCGCCATGCTGCACGAACGCTCGGGGCGCGAAGATTTTTCGGGGATCGACTCGGATCTCGGAAGTTCGCATGCGCTCACCGCGGCGCAGGCCTATATCGACACGCATTACCGCAATCCCGAGATGTCGGTGCAACATATGGCCGACGATCTGTGCATGTCCGTGCGGCAAATTCAGCGCGGCTTTGCCTCCATCGGCACGACGCCGACGAAATATCTCATGCTCAAACGGCTGGAACACACCCGGCGCGGTCTTGAAGATCGCAAGGCCGGGCGGCGCGACGATCTGATTGCCTCGATCGCCTATGAGGCGGGGTTTTCGGACCTGTCCTATTTCAACCGTTGTTTCCGCCAGGCCTTTGGCCAGACGCCGAAAGAGTTTTTGAAACTGGACGTGGTGCAGCTGTCCTGAACTTAAGCTCTTCACACAAAAACGCCCCGGCAAAACCGGGGCGCTTTTCATGATGTGATCCCGGATCAGAGCGGGAAGAAGACGTTGACCTGACCGGTGCCCGAAGAGGGGAAGTAATCGGTGACGACCTCGGCCTTGCCTTTGTACTGATCCCAACCGAGCGCGCCGTAGAGCATGATGGTGTCATGCATGTCGCCTTCGCCATCGCAATATTTCGCGTAGTCGGGCAGCATTTCGAGGAAGAGCTCATGCTCGCCGTTCTGCCAAAGTTCAAGCACGCGACGGTCGACCACTTCGTTGAATTTCGACGAGATGGTGAAGGTGCCGTTGTTCTCCGCATAGATGTCGTTCGGCCAGATCTGGTGGCTGAGCGAGCCGGAGGCGATGAGCGCGACCTTGCTGTCGGATTTCTTGATGGCTTCGGCAATCGAGGCGCCCAAACGACGGGATTGGGCGAGCGAGTGCACGGTGCACATGGCGGCGACGGAGACGACCTTGAGGGCCTCGTCGTGGTCCATGTTCATGTAGCGCATCGGCACCAGCGTGCCGTATTCGAGATCGAGGCTGTCGACCTGATGGCTCAGCGTGTAGACATCATTGGCGCGCGCGGTTTCGGCGATCAGATCGCCCAAAGCGGCGTTGCCGTCGTAGGCGTAGGGCATGTCCTTGATGAATTGCGGGAATTCATGCGAGGTGAACATGCCTTCGAAATGGTGGTTGGCGTTGATGTGATAGGCGGCGTTGACGAGCCAATGCGTGTCGAGCACGACAAAGGTGTCGGCGCCGGCTTCGCGCGCACGGCGGCCCAATTCGCGGTGCCCGTCGATTGCGGATTGGCGCACACCTTTCAGCGGACCGTCCAGTTCGGACATGACCATTGTCGGCACGTGGGTGACCTTGGCGGCCATTACGATTTCACCCATGGTATCCTCCCAATATTGGTGAACATGTTAAGTGTATGGATTGAACGCCCTCCCGAAAACCTTGATCCACATCAAGTTGGATATGTTTTTCGGAAGGGAAAGTCGTTTTGACGTCAGTAAGCGACCAGCCAGAGCGAGATCGCCGGGAAGGCAATCAGGATCAGAAGGCGCAGGATGTCGGCGATCCAGAAGGGCAGGATGCCTTTGAAGATCGTTTTGAGCGACAGGTCCGGCAGCGTCGCCTTGAGCACGAAGACGTTCATGCCCACGGGCGGCGTGATCAGCGAGACTTCGGTGACCACGACCACGATGATGCCAAACCAGATCAGCGCGTATTCCGGGTCGTAGAGAATATCGAGACCGAAATCGAGCTGATACATCAGCGGATAGAAAATCGGCACAGTCAGCAGGATCATCGACAGGCTTTCCAGCACCGTGCCGAGGATCAGGTAGATCACGATGATCATCGTCATGACGACCCAGGCGTTGACATCAAGACCCTCGACGAAAGAGGCCAACTCATCCGGCAAACCGGCGAGGTTGATGTAGTTCGAAAACACCTCGGCGCCGATGATGACGAGAAAGATCATCGAGGTGCTGATCGCGGTTTCCATCAGCGATTGCCAGACCTCGGCGAATTTGGCGTGGCCGGTGACGACCACCATCAAAAGCGCCATGCCCGCGCCCATGCCCGCCGCCTCGATGGGGGTGAAGAACCCGCCATAGATGCCGATCATGATGAAGGCAAAGAGCGCGACGGAGAGGATCACACCATAGAGGCCTTCGACCGGGTGGTCATCCAGATCATAGTCCTTCGGCGCCAGTTTCGGGTTGACCAGAACGGCGGCCCAGACGGCCAGAACATAGCCCAAAAGGCCCAAAAGACCGGGGATGATGCCCGCGAGGAACAAAAGCCCGATGTCGCTTTCCGTGAGGATGCCGTAGATGATCAGGATCACCGAAGGCGGAATGAGAATGCCGAGCGTGCCACCTGCGGCGATGGCACCGGCAGAGAGGCTGTCGGAATAGCCGAAGCGACGCAGCGACGGCATGGCGACCTTCGACATGGTCGCGGCGGTCGCAAGAGACGACCCGGAGACCGCAGAGAACCCGCCACAGGACAGCACAGCCGCCATAGCCAACCCGCCCGGCAGACGCCGCACAAGGCGTTGGGTGGCGGAGAAGAGGCCGGAGGCCACGCCCGAATGGGCCAAGAGGTTGCCCATGAAAATGAACAGCGGGATCACCGACAAGGAATAGGAAAACACCGTGTCAAATGCGGTGGTCGAGAGCATGGTCAAGGCCACCGGCACGCCGCGCAAAAGCGCGAAGCCAACGGTGCCGACCACGATCATGGCAATGGCGATCGGCACGCGGAACACCGCGAGCCCCAGCAAGATGATGGTGGCGATCAACGGTTCGAGCATGTCAGACCTCCTGACGCAGATGTTCGGGAATGAGTGCGACCATGCCACTGAGCAGATAGGTCAGCGCCGCAAGCGCCGCCACGGGCCAGACGGGCAGGGCGAGATCGTTGGTCCGCGCGCCTTCTTCCATCAGGCCAAGCCCATGCGAGGCGACGGTCCAGCTCAGAATGAAAAACACCACGGCCATCGTCGTGCCGCCAAAGCGCCCGGCGAGACGCTGGGTGTTGGAGGACCAGACCTGGCTCAAAAGATCGACCTCCACATGCGCGCCTTTGAGCGTGGTCAGGGGCAGGGCGGTCAGCACCAGATCGGCCAAAAGGATTTGCGTCATTTCGAACGCGCCGGGCAGCGGGCGGTCAAAGACATAGCGCCCGACCACATCCACGACCGTCACCGCCACCATCATCAGGATGAGGGCGGCGGCGAAGGCCGGAAGCACGCGTTCCACGAAGAAACGAAGCCCCCTGAGGGGCTTCGAATTGAGGGCGTCGAGAGAGCTCATTGTGCAGGCTTTGCGGTCTGCATGGCGGCCAAAGCGGCGGCGCCGTCAAAGCCTTGTTCGGTCACGGCCGCGACCCAGGCCTCTTCGAGCGGGCTGGCCACGGCCTGAATTTGCGCCAAAACGGCCTCATCCGCCGGGTAGACATTGATGCCCGCCTTGCTGGTGGCGTCATAGCCGGTCGCGTCCGCTTCGTCCCAGGCGTTGCCCGCCAGTTCAGAGAAGGCCGCGCCAGAGACGGTCATGATCGCCTCCTGGTCTTCGGCGGAGATGCTGTCCCATTTGCCCTCGTTCATCACGAGGAACCAGGAGGTGTTGTAGAGCCCGCCGGGGACCGTCATCACATCGGTGATGTGCTTGTCGAGTTTGAAGGCGCGCACGGAGTCCATCGCCATGCAAAGCCCGTCGATCACGCCACGGGTCAGTTTTTCGTAAACTTCGCCGGAGGACATGAACAGCGTGGTGGCGCCGACGCCGTTCATCAGATCGGCCGGGTAACCGCCCGGTGTACGGACCTTGAAGCCGCCGAAATCGTCAGGCGCCGCGAAGTTGCGATCCTTGGACAAAAGCACGCCCGGACCATGGGTGAAGAGGCCCAGAACATGGGTGCCCTCGTGTTCACCGGCGGCGTCGAGGTCCTGGGTGTAGACGTTCCAGAAATTCGTCGAGGTGGTCACCGCGTCATCGCCCAGGAAAGAAAACTGACCGACGCGCGAACGCAGGAAGCGGTCGTCGCTGGTGAAGCTGTGCAACCCGTAGGTGATGTCGGCGACGCCGTCGCGGGCCATGTCGAAATGCGCAGGCGGGGCACCCAGCGGCTTGGCCAGCACGCGGACGGTGACGCGGCCTTCGGTCACCTCTTCGACTTGCTCGGCCCAGGGCTTGATCGCGCCCACGACCAACGGGTGGCGCGGCGGCAGCCAGCTTGAGAGCACAAGCTCGGTTTCCGCGAACGCGGGCATGGCACTCAAAGTGGCGGCGAGAGCGGTCCCGGCAAGAAAGGCACGTTTGGTGATATTCATTCTGATCCTCCCAGATGTGAAGTCATGGGATCGGCGCAGTTTTGGTGTTTCGCGGCCTCCGGAGCATCGAAACACAGGCCTCTCCCAGATAGTTTATCAAGTATTAAGTTAACATGTTAATCTTGTGGCGAGCAAGCATCGCCCGCCACAGATCGTTCACAGTGACGTCAGGAAAACTTGGCTTTCAGCCCCAAAAGGCCCGCCCGAAGCACGCCGACATCGGAGCCAACGGCGAGGAATTCGACGCCGAGCTCGCGGTAGGATTGCGCAAGTGCTTGATCGGACGTCAAAATGCCCGCTGCCTTGCCTGCCGCCTTGATGCGTTTGAGGGTGTCGACCACCACGGCCTGAACCTCGGGTGCGGCAGGTTGTCCCAGATAGCCCATATCGGCGGCCAGATCGGCGGGGCCGACAAAGACGCCATTGACGCCCTCGACGCCGAGAATCGCATCAAGCGCCTCGACCCCCGCCATGCTCTCGACCTGAACGAGGACGCAGACCTCGTCATTGGCGGTTTGCAGGTAATCGGGGATGCCGTTGTATTCGGAGGCACGCGCCAAAGCCGCGCCGACGCCGCGCACGCCCAAGGGCGGGTATTTCATCGAACGGACGACTTCGGCGGCCTGGTCGCCGCTTTCGATCATCGGCACGAGCAGGGTCTGCGCACCAATATCGAGCATCTGTTTGATCTCGGCACGGTTGTCGTCGCGGGTGCGCACGACCACTTGGCTTTTGTCGCCTGCACCGCGCAATTGTGCGAGCACATCGCGCAAACCGTTTGGCCCGTGTTCGCCGTCGATCAGGAGCCAGTCAAAGCCGGTTCCCGCCGCCAGTTCGGTCACGGAGGTATCGCCAAAGCCCAGCCAGAGGCCGATTTGAACGTCACCCGCCTTGAGGCGGGATTTGAAGGTGTTTTTTGAAGCAGGCATGTGGTCCTCCCTTATTCGAAATTGACGGACACGCTGCCGAAGGGGCCGTAATCGGCCTCGATCTTGGTCCCTGAGGGACATTCGATCGGCGCGATGAAAGACCCCGCAAGCACAACCTGACCCGCCTCGATGCGCTGGCCGTATTGGCCCATGCGCTCGGACAGCCAGACGATGCCCATCACCGGATCATTGAGCACAGCCGCGCCCAGACCGGTCGAGACAACCTCGTCGTTCTTGGTCAGAATGGCCCCGACCCAGCGCAGATCGAAGGCCTCGGGCGCGTGCTTTTGCGGCCCCAAGACGATGCCTCCGTTGGCGGCATTGTCCGACACGGTGTCAAAGATGACGCGCGTCTTGCCGGTTTCCGGGTCGGCGCGCAGGATGCGGGTGTCGAGGATCTCGATGGCAGGCGCCACGAAATCGGTGGCGGCCAAAACGTCCTCGCGCGTGACCTTGCCCTCAAGCGGGGCTTTCATCACGAAAGCGATCTCGGCCTCGATGCGCGGCTGGATGAAACGGTCGGCGGGCACGGTGCAGCCGTCCGCAAAATCCATATCGTCATAGATCACACCGCTGTCGGGGGTGGAAATCCCCAGAGCATCCTGCATGACCTTCGAGGTCAGGCCGATTTTCCAGCCGATGATCTCGCGGCCCTGCGCCAGTTTCTGCGCCATCTGCGCAGATTGGATCGCATAGGCGTCGTCCAGCGTGATCTCCGGGTGTTTCAGCGACAAAAGCCCGATCTGTTCGCGCGTTTCCTCGGCGGAAAGCAGCGCCGTTGCGGCGGCGTCGATGTCGGATTGGGCGAGCATCACTCGTCCTCCACACCGTTGCGCAGGATGCCGATGCCTTCGGCTTCGACCTCGACCACATCGCCCGGCTTGAGCCAGATCGGCGGATCAAAACGCGCGCCTGCGCCCGTCGGTGTGCCACAGACGATGACGTCGCCCGGCACCAGCGTGCAGTAGGTGGAGACGTAATTCACGATGTAGCGGAAGTCGTACATCATGTTCTTGGTTCGGTCGTTCTGGCGCACTTCGCCGTTCACGCGGGTGGTCAGTTCGATGTCGTCCAACTGATCGGCGGAGCGGAAGGGCACAAGCCACGGACCGATGGAGCCGGTGCTGTCCCAGTTCTTGCCCTGGGTCACGTTGAACTTCGCGTGGCGGACCCAATCGCGGATCGTGCCTTCGTTACAAAGCGTCAGCGCGGCGATGTGGTCATAGGCGTCTTCGCGGGCAATGCGGCGACCGCCTTTGCCGATCACGATGGTGACTTCGCCTTCGTAATCGAGCTGTTCGCTTTCCGGCGGGCGCACCATGTTGCCGTTGTGGCCGGTGAAGGAGCGCGGGAAACGGATGAACATCGACGGGTAGGATTTCGCGTCCGTGGTGCCGTCTTTGTATTCGGCGTTGCGATCCGGGAAGTTCACGCCGATACAGATCAGCTTTTCCGGTTTCGCGATCGGGATGAGGTAGGTGACATCCTCTTCGCGGTAGGTCGGTGCGCGGCCTTCGGAGGCTTTGAGCACCTCTTCGAGCGCACCGGCCTCGACCACGTTTTGCAGCGTGGCGAAACGGCTGCCGTATTCGGGCGTCATGTCGATGATGCCGGCGTCAGTGACCACGCCGTAGCGGTCGGCGCCATTGGCGTGAAAGGCGGCAATGCGGGCTGGAATGGGTTTCATAGGGCGTCCTCCTCAGACGATCCCGCCGAAGCAGAGATATTTGATTTCAACGAATTCCTCGATGCCGTATTTGGAGCCTTCGCGGCCCAGACCCGAGGATTTGATCCCGCCGAAGGGGGCTTCGGCAGTAGAGATGAGACCGGTGTTGATGCCGACCATGCCGTATTCGAGCTGTTCGCCGACCTTCCAGGCCCGCGCGAGATCGCGGGTGTAGAAATAGGAGGCGAGGCCGAATTCGGTGTCGTTGGACATCGCCACGACATCGGCATCCGTGTCGAATTTGAACAGAGGCGCGACAGGGCCAAAGGTTTCTTCGGTCGCGACCGCCATGTCTTGGGTCACGCCCTTGATCACGGTTGGCTCAAAGAACAACCCGCCCAATGCGTGCGGCTTGCCGCCCTGAATGACGGTGGCGCCTTTGCCGGTGGCGTCGGTGATATGTTCCTGCACCTTGGCGATGGCGTTGTCGTCAATCAGCGGGCCGAACACGGTGTCCGCGTCCATGCCGTCGCCGACTTTGAGGGTCGAAAGGCGCTTGCCGAGTTTCTCGGCAAACTCGTCATAGACGGCGGACTGCACATAGATGCGGTTGGCGCAGACGCAGGTCTGGCCGTTGTTGCGGAATTTGGAAATGATCGCGCCTTCGACCGCCGCGTCGAGATCGGCGTCTTCGAAGACAATAAACGGCGCGTTGCCGCCCAGTTCGAGCGCGAGTTTCTTCACGGTCGGCGCGCATTGACGCATCAGTTCTACACCCACTTCGGTCGAGCCGGTGAAGGTCAGCTTGCGCACCACGTCCGAGCTGGTCATCACGCCGCCGATCTCACGCGCAGAGCCGGTGAGCACGGAGAAGAGCCCAGACGGTAGGCCCGCACGTTCGGCGAGAACCGCTAGAGCGATGGCGGAGAACGGCGTTTGACCGGCGGGTTTCAACACGATGGAACAGCCCGCGGCCAGTGCCGGGCCCGCCTTGCGGGTGATCATCGCGTTGGGGAAGTTCCACGGCGTGATCGCGGCGACAACGCCGATCGGTTGTTTGATGACCACGATGCGTTTGTCCGGCGCGTGGCCCGGAATGACGTCGCCGTAAACTCGGCGGGCTTCTTCGGCGAACCATTCGATGAAGGAGGCGCCGTAAAGGATTTCGCCCTTGGCCTCAGACAGAGGTTTGCCCTGTTCAAGGGTCAGGATTTCCGCCAGATCGTCGGCGTTTTCCACCATCAGATCGTACCAGCGGCGCAGCACGGTGGCGCGCTCTTTCGCGGTCTTCTCTGCCCAGTCCTTTTGTGCCGTCTCCGCGGCGGCAATGGCGGCTTCGGTCTCTTTCGCGCCCAGACGCGGCACGCGACCGATCACCTCGCCCGTGGCCGGATTGGTCACTTTGATCCCGTCGTCGCCAGCGGCGATCCACTCGGCGCCCACAAGGGCGGCCTCTTTCATCAGTGTCGGGTCTTTGAGCATGGGGATGTCCTCGAAAACAGGTCTTTTAGAGTGAGGGACAGGCACGGAGGCGCCTGTCCCGGAGATGTGATGTCGCTTACGGAGCGATGATCGGGGAGGCCGCGAGCGTGCTTTCCTGCGGCGCGATGCCTTTGAAAGTGGAGCCATGCTCAAACCAGCTGCGCGGTGCGGGCGCGCCCCAAAGCGTCTGACGCTGCGGGTCCTTGAGGTCCCATTTGATCGCTTCGAGATCCGGGTCGACGGTCTGGTAGTCGGAGCAATAGATCTCGATCCGGTGACCATCGGGGTCCAGAATGTAGAGGAAGAAGGCGTTGGAGATGCCGTGACGGCCCGGACCGCGCTCGATGTTGGTGACGTAACCGGTGGTGGCCATCAGGTCGCACAGATCGATGATGTTCAAAGGCGTCGGCACCCAGAATGCGGTGTGGTGCAGGCGCGGGCCCAGACCGTTGGTGAAGGCGATGTCATGCACGCCGCCCTTGCGGTGGGTCCATGCGGCCCAGAGCTTGCCGCTCTCTTCGTCCTCGGTGTACTCGGTGACGCGGAAGCCAAGCTCGTTGTAGAAGGCAACGCTTTCGTCCACGGAGGGCGAGTAGCAGTTGAAGTGGTCGATGCGCAGGGGCTTCACGCCTTTGTAGAGCTCGTATTTCTGGTGGATCGGCGAGAGGCGGTCCATTTTGAAATAGAATTCAATCGGCATGCCGTAGTTGTCGACGGTCGCCAAAGTGCGGCCCTGATAGGGACGCTCGACCCATTCGGTGGCGTGGCCTTTGGATTTGAACCACGCTTCGGCCTTGTCCAGTTCTTCTTCGGAGAAGACCTTGAAGGACAGGGATTTCACTTCGCTGACGTCGGATTTCTGCAGCACCATGCAGTGGTGGCCACGCTCTTCGAGGGCGCGCAGATAGACGGTGTCGGCATCCTCATCGGTGACCTGAAGGCCAAGGATGTCGACGTAGAATTTACGCGACGCGGCAACGTCTTTGACGCCGAACACAACGTGGCTCAGGCGGATGATGTTGAACGGCGGATAGAGATTTGGGGCCGGGATGGGCATGTCTCTCACTCTCTTCTTTTGTGCGATTGGTGTTTTGTGGGGGAGGCAGCGCCAAGCCACCTCCCCATGTTTGGTTTCGGCGCGTCAGCCGCCGAGTTTCGGCACCTTGTGGTACTGACGCGGGAAGGACACGTTGACGGTCTCCATGTAGAAGTCGAACGACCAGTCGCCACCGTCGCGGCCGATGCCGGAGGCTTTGACTCCACCGAACGGCGAGGGCAGGTGACGGATGTTTTCCGAGTTCACCCACATCATGCCGGCTTCGAGGTTGTCGGTCATGTACATGGCGCGGTTCAGGTCGTTGGTCCACAGGTAGGCGGCCAGACCGTATTCCACATCATTGGCCAATTTGAGCGCGTCGTCGTCATCCTTGAACGGGATGGCGGTCAGCACCGGGCCAAAGATCTCTTCCTGCGCGATGTCCATGTCGTTGGTCGCGTTGGTGAAGAGCGTCGGGCGCACGAAACAGCCCTCTTCGCCCACCTTCTCACCACCGGCAGCAATGGTCGCACCGGAGGCTTTGGCTTTCTCGAAGTAGGACAGAACCTTGGTCTCATGTTCCGGGTGGATCAGCGGGCCGACCACGGTTTCCGGGTCGAGCGGGTGACCGACCTTGATGCGGCTGGCGACATCGGCGAGCTTGTTGGTGAACTCTTCGTAGATGCTTTCCTGCACGAGCACGCGCGAGGACGAGGTGCAACGCTCACCGTTCAAGGAATAGATCATGAAGGCGGCGGCATCGACCGCGCGTTCCATGTCGGCGTCGTCGAACACGATGACCGGGTTTTTGCCACCCAGCTCAAGGTGGAAGCGCTTCAGCGTGTCGGCGCCCTGTTTCATGATCATCGAGCCGGTGCGGCTTTCGCCCACAAAGGCCACCGCTTTGATGTCCTTGTGCTCGGTCAGGGCTTTACCTGCGTCTTCGCCAAAGCCGTTGACGAGGTTCAGAACACCTTTCGGCAGACCGGCCTCTTCGGCGATCTCAACGAGAAGTTTCGCGGTCATCGGCGAGAATTCGGCGGGCTTGTGCACGACGGTACAACCGGCGGCCAGAGCGGGCGCGATTTTCCAGGTCGACAGCATGAAGGGCGTGTTCCAGGGCGTGATCACGCCGATCGGACCGATCGGGCGACGCGAGGTCACGTTCATCTGGTTCGGGTTGCGCAGCGCCAGACCGTCTTCGGCGGTGGGCGCCTGATCCGCGAAAAAGCGGAAGTTGGCGGCGCCACGGATCGCGGCCTTGGACATGAAACGCAGCGCCTGGCCGGTGTCCATGCATTCGGTGAAAGCGATTTCTTCGGCGCGGGCCTCGATGCCTTCGGCGACTTTGATCAGGATGGCGCGGCGCTCTTTGCCCGGCATTTTGGACCAGGTTTTGAAGGCTTCTTTTGCGCTCGCGACGGCGGCGTCAATGTCGCTTTCATCGCCCTTGGCCACAGATGCAAGCACCTTGCCATCAACCGGCGAGGTGGTCTCGAAGACCTTGCCGGATTTGGCGGGCACACTTTCGCCGCCGATGTGGTTCAGAACGCCGGTTTCGGCGAATTTGGCCATATAGGCCTTGGCTTTGGATAGGTTCTCTTCGAGAGCGCTCATCGTCTTTCCTTCAGCTTTTGCCCGACAGGCGGGCGTGAATGGGGGTGTCTTTCCAGCTCAGCTCCGGGTTGATTTCCCGGATCTCGAGCGAGAGGGCGAAATGAGGGGTGGAGAGCGGGCCTTTGAGCGCCTCTTGCACAGCGGCAAAGATCATGTCGCCTGCGTCTTTGAGCGCTTCGGTCGACCGGCCTGCGCCCACCGACAGGGTCAGCGCGGCAAAGTCGTTCTCCGGCAAAGCGTCGCCTACGATGGCCACATCGGCCTTGTGGGCGCGGACGCGAATCCCGGCTTTTGGAAAAATTCCGGCGGTGAGCATGGCCTCATAGGCTTTTTCACAAACGCCTTTAATATCAGCACGCGCCTCAAGGCCCGCCGAATATTCAATCGCTAGATGCGGCACGATTCTCTCTCCCTTACTTGTTGCTTAACATGTTAAATGTAATTCTGCTTGTCAACCCGCCCACAATCTCCGATGGGAAAAGATAACAGGGAGAATAGAGACCGATGGCGCCAAATACGCATTCTGAAACGCATAAAGACGGGTTTGGACTGGCGCGCACGCACCGCACGTTGCCGATTGCGCTGTTGCGCGCCCGCGAAGTTGTGATGGAGCGCTTCCGCCCCATGCTGGCCGCCAATGACGTCACCGAACAGCAATGGCGCGTCATGCGGGTGCTCGAAGAGGCGGGGGAGACGGACGCCAGTTTCTTGGCGAACAAGGCCTGTATCCTCGCGCCGTCGCTCACCCGGATCATGCGCACGTTGGAGGCGCGTGGCTTTCTTCAGGCGCATCGCGATGAGGCGGACGGGCGGCGGATGCTGGTCGGGCTGACCGAGGAAGGACGCTGTTTCATCCGCGAGTTGGCGCCGCAAAGCGCGCAGATTTATGCGGAAATCGAAGACAAAATTGGTGCCCAGAACATCGAGAAGCTGCTGGATCAGATCGAGCATCTTCTGCAGGCGCTCGAGCCCTGAGTGAGGCCGGTTTCACGTTACCCCTATGCTTTAAGTGTTTTTCTTAACGCATTGTTTTGGAATGATTAGGTTGATGATGGTGCGGAATCAAAATAGGTCCGCACCCGCTCAGTGTCGCGGAACCAGATGTACATCGCTCAGAAACCCGTCCTCATCGCCCAAAGCATCGGCGAAGCTCGGCGTGGCGACGGCCTGTCTCATCGCCTCCAGACTGTCGAAATGCAGCTCGGACATGCCATCAAGATCCCAAGGCCCGCGGGCATGCGAAATGCCGAATTGCTCTTTGTCCACGATGCGGTTCTGCCAAGAGTTGCGCAGGCCTGGCATCTTCGCCGCGAGCGATCCGCATCCGCCCCGCGCGGGCTGTGCCATAGACGTCGTCGCGGGTGTTGCCGATGGGCGAAAGAAAACTCGCCACCAGATAACCATGGCCGTAATGCAGCTCGACCACATCCATCCCGGCAGCATTGGCGCGCCGCGCGGTGTCGACATGTTGCTGACGGATTTTGGCGATCTCCTCGATGCTGAGTTCCTCCGGCGTGCTCCATTCGGAACTCGCGGAGATGGCACTGGGGCCCACACGACGCCAGTCGATACTGGCGGCGTCAATCTCGGCTGGAGTCATGGCTTGGTCGCCACGCCAGAGCGGCTGCGAAAAGGCTTTGCGCCCGGAATGCGCGAGATGCACGCCCATCATGCCGTCATCTGGATCAGCACAAAGGGGATCACGCCGCGATTGGTTCTCCCCACTGACGTGGTCCACCGTAATATTTAGCTGTTCAGTCCCGGCATCTGGCGGATCGGATTTAGGTTGAATCGCTCTGGCTCTGATGTCCAGATTTTGCAGATGTATTCGTATGGCGTGAGGCCGCTGAGCGTTTTGAGACGGCGTGCGACGTTGTAGGCATCCAAGAAGTTGGCAGGTTGAGGTGCTTGTCGGTCAAGGTACAGCGCGTGTGGATGCGATCCGACAGGCTCGCATTACCGAACAGACCTATTACCGCTGGCGCAAGCAATATGGTGGGATGGGATCCGACCAACGGAAGGAGCCCAAACGCCTTCAGAAAGAGAATGAGCGGCTGAGGAAAGTTGTCTCTGATCTGACCTTGGATAAGCTCATCCTCACTGAGGCCGCCCGGGGAGTGAAAGCCGTCATGGAAACGGTCTGGGGGACCGTTTCAGGCTTGAACGGGCGGAGCCCCTGAGCCGCGCCCGTCGCCGAGCTTGCATTGATCATGACCAAACAAAGTTCCGCCTGTCCGAGCGACGCACTTGTCGTGTCCTCGGGCAGCATCGCTCGACACAGAGGAAGGCTCCTCAAGGTCGAGCCGATGAGGATCGGTTGGTCGCAGACATGATCGAACTGACCCGCCAGTACGGCCGCTACGGCTACCGTCGCATCGCGGCCCTGCTGAGAGAAGCAGGCAGGGAGGTGAACGATAAGCGGGTGGAACGGCTATGGCGGTATGAGGGGCTGAATGACGGCTCTTGTGTCCATCTCAGGCCCCGAGCATCGCAACCATGTCTGGAGCTATGCACGTGCCCGTCAGGCGATGCCTGCATCGCTGAGAGGGACTTCGTTCATTGCCGGACGGAGGACGGAAAGGCTTTCCGTACGCTTCACCTTGATGAGCACAGCCGAGAGTGCATGGCCACCAATGTGAAGCGTCGGTTGACCTCGGGAGATATCATTGATGCATTGAGCGACCTGTTCATCCTGCGCGGCATACCGTCGTTCATACGCTCCGAGTTGCCCATTGAAGGCGCCGTTTGATGGTGTGGATGGCCCCATCAAACGGCATCGCAATGTGCCAAGGTGGGTTTTACAGTCACCGAAGGCGTCATCTATGGAACAGCCTATCGCGATCGGCCTTGATCTGGCCAAGAATGCCTTTCAGGGGCATGGCGTCAGCGCGCATGGGACCGTGGTGTGCCGTCGCCAGTTGCGGCGGGCACAGCTTCTGATGTTTTCCTCACGACTGGAGTCTTGTCTGGTTGGCATGGAAGCGTGCGCCGGCGCGCATCATTGAGGGCGGGAGATCGCCGCGTTGGGGCATGAGGTTCGTCTTATGCCGCCAGTGCCGCCAGCTTACGTCAAGCCTGACGTGAAACAGGGCAAGACAGATGCGATCGAGGCGGAAGGCATTCGAGACACATCGAGCGTCTGATCGCCGCAGCTCGGAACGTGCCGGACGCCGCACGAGCGGCCGTGGATCTACTGGCTGAACAGCTTCAGGACACGCAGAACCGGTTCGATGCGGTCACGGCACGGATTGCTGAGAGCCAGGCCGATGATCCGTTGGCACGGCGTTTGGCAACGGTGCCCATGCCGATTTCCTCGCCGCCTGCTACCGTCTGGCGGCGCTCTACAAGTTCACCGATCTGATCTACACCCATATCACCGCCCGCGTGCCGGGAGAGGATGGGCATTTCCTGATCAACCCCTACGGATGGCGGTGGGAGGAGATTACCGCGTCCTCTCTGGTTAAGATCGACGTCGAGGGCAACAAGGTGGACGACAGCCCTTACCGGGTGAATCCGGCGGGGTTTACCATTCATTCTGCGGTCCATATGAACCGCCACGACGCCGCCTGGATCATGCACACGCACACCCCGCGCAGGCGTGGCGGTGTCTTGCATGGAGGAGGGGCTTTTGCCGCTCAACCAGATCTCGCTGCAATTCCATAACCGCATCGGCTACCACGATTTCGAAGGCATCGCGCTCGATCTCGAGGAACGCGAGCGCATCGCCGCCGATATGGGGATGCATCCGGTCCTGATGCTGCGCAACCACGGGCTGATCGCCACGGGGCGAAGTGCGGCTGAGATGTTCAACAACATGTTCTACCTCGAGCGCGCCTGCGAAATTCAGGTGACGGCGACCTCGACCGGCCAGTCGCTGCGTTTGATCGGTGATGAGGTTGCCGGACGGGTGCATGAGCAATACATCCAGATGAATGAGGAAGACGGCGATCTGGAACTGGAATGGCAGGCGCATCTGCGCTCCATCGACGGGATCGGCGCCGACTACCGAAGCTAAATCGAAAGGCAGCCCATGAAACAAATCACGCTCAAAGCCCCCGGCGGGCTCGACAATCTTGTGGTTGAGGACGCGGCGGAGCCCGCGGCACCGGGGCCGGGAGAGATCACCGTGCGGCTGCGCGCCAGCTCGCTCAATTTCCACGATTACCGGGTCTGTGCCATCGAGGGCGCCTTGCCCGACGGGCGCATCCCGATGGCCGATGGTGCGGGCGAGGTGGAGGCCGTGGGCGAAGGCGTGAGCGTGTTTCGTCCCGGCGATGCCGTGGTGTCGTGCTTTTTCCCGGACTGGCAAGAGGGCGATGATCGGCCCTTCGATTTCTCCACCACGCCGGGCGACGGGCGCGACGGTTACGCCCGCGAGCGTGTGACCTTGCCCGCCAATTGGTTCACCCCTGCGCCCAAAGGGTGGACTGCGGCCGAGGCCGCGACGATCACCACCGCCGGGTTGACCGCCTGGCGTGCTTTGGTGGTCGATGCCGGGCTCAAGGCCGGGGATACGTTGGCGGTTCTCGGCACCGGCGGCGTGTCGATCTATGCGCTGCAACTGGCCAAGGCGATGGGGGCGCGGGTGATTGCCACGTCCTCCTCGGATGAGAAGCTCGAACGTCTGCGCGCGTTGGGGGCCGATCACGTCATCAACTACCGCACGACGCCCGAGTGGGGCATGGAGATGCGCCAACTCACAGGCGGGCGCGGGGTCGATATCGTGGTCGAGGTCGGTGGCCCTGCGACGCTCACGCAATCCATCGTGGCCGGGCGTCCCGGCGCGCATATCGCGCTGATTGGTGTGCTGACCGGACGGGCAGGCGAAGTGCCCACGGCGGCGTTGATGGCGCGGCAACAGCGGCTTCAGGGGCTGATCGTCGGCTCGCGCCAGCATCAACTCGATTTCGTCAAGGCGCTCGAGGTGCTAAACATCCGCCCGGTGATCGACCGGACATATCCGCTCTCAGAGCTTGCACAGGCTTTCCGCTATCAGGAAAGCGGCGCGCATTTCGGCAAGATTTGCGCCGAGATGTGAGACTTTGATGCGGCTTTGATGCGGCTTTGATCCTGTGCGTCAATAGCCGCGCGCAGGATCGACGATGCTGTCACAGGTCTCGCCATCTCGCAGCGCGCGGGCACAGGCGATGACTTGCCGCACCAGTTCGTCGGGCAGGGTGTGGCTGGCGAGATGCGGGGTCAGGCGCAGTTTCGGATGCGCCCAGAACGGATGATCGGCGGGCAGGGGGGCTTGCCGAAAGACATCGAGAGAGGCGGCGGACATCTGACTGCTGTCGAGCGCCGCGATCAGATCACCTTCCACCAAATGCTCGCCGCGTCCGATCTGGATCAGCCGCGCGCCGGGCGCGAGGCGGGCGAAAAGATCGGCGTTGAGCGCGCCTTCGGTGGCCTTGGTCAGCGGCAAGAGATTGATCAGATAATCGGCACCGGTCGCGGCCTCCGTCACGGCCATGTCGCCGGAGAAAGAGCGCACCTTTGGCAGGGCGCAGGGCGCGGATCTGGTCGAATCCGCGCTCGTAATGCAGCACCTCATGGGCGGCGAACCCGGCCATTTGATAGGCCTGCTCCGTGTCGCCAATGCGGGCGACCTTTATTTCGGGGCGCAGTTCGGGATGGGCCAGAAGCTGATCGACACCTGCGCCCGCCGCGATCACCAGTTCCAGCGCAGGATACGTGTCAAAGGCCTCGGGCGCCGGTTCCCAACAGAGGGTCAAGTGGATGAGTTCTGGGGCCTCGTCCTCATCTGGTCACAACAGAAGGACGTCATCGGCAAGGGCGACGAAGACCGCGCCATAGGTGGATTTCAGGTCGAAGTCCTGACTGCAATACGCGCCGTAAATATTTGAATTATATGTATTTTCTTGCATTTAAAGTCCCTCCATTTCGGGGCTTTCTAGCAAGGCTTTTGGTTGTACAATAGCGGGCTGTCTGTGAGGAATTTCACAGCGTCCTTACCGGGATGCGGGCCCCCCTGATCACCCGTTGCGGCGTAAATGCAGGCGCAACACAAGGATGTAGCCGATCACCATGACGGCGGCCAAGGCGAACCATGTCAAAGCGTAGCTCAGATGCGAGTTGCGGAAACTCACCACGGTTTTGCCGCCACGCGGCCAGCCGCGCGGGTCGGTCAGGTCTTGGTCGACAAAATAGGGTGCGGCTTGCGTATAACCCTTGGCCTCGGTGATTGAGGCGATGTCGCGGCGATACCAATTGCCGCCTTCGGGGTCGTTGTCGCGGGAGAACAGCCAGCCTTGGTCCTCGGAGAGGCGCAAAAGGCCGGTGAGGGTGGTCTCGCCGGTGATGTGGGTGAAGTCGCCTGCAAGGGCGCGCTCTTGCGGGACGACGCCGCGGTTGACCATCACGATGGTGCCGTCTGCGCGTTGCAAAGGGGTCAGGACCCAATAGCCGGGGCCGAAATCCGAAGGTGTGTAGATCAGAACTTCGTCGTCATTGAGAAAACTGCCGGTCAAGGTGACGCGGGCGTATTCGTCTTTCTCCGCCGTGATTGCGGTCCACGCGTCGGGGCCGGGGGCCGGGACGGGATCAGCGGCCAGACGTGTGTCGACCCGTTCGATCAGGTCGAGTTTCCACGACAGGCGTTTGACCTGCCAGATGCCGAGGCTGGTGAAACCGGCCAGTCCAATGGCGGCGATCAGGGTGGCGACGATCAGTTTGGCGGAGAAGAAACGGGCAGGGCGCATATCGGTGTCCTTGATGGCAAACCGGGGCCACGTGGGCCCCGGCGTTTGGTGTACTCTGAGAGGAGAGATCAGCCCTGTTGGGACTGAAGGCTCTGCATCTCTTCGATCATCTGATCCATTTCATGCTCGGGCATCATGTTCTCGTTCATGTTGTGCATGACCCACAGAGAGCCCGCTAGAACGATGACGAGGATGATCACCGCCAACATGGTCGACATGAAGGTGCTGCCCTCTTCGGACTTGGTGCTCAAGTGCAGGAAGAACTTCAAATGCACGATGATCTGAACGGCGCCCAGGCCCATGATGATGCCGACCAACGTGGTGCGGTCCATCTCGACCTCGGCCATGACGAGGCCGAAGGGGATGATGGTCAGGATCGCGGCGAGCGCGAAGCCGATCATCAGCTGTCCCATAGTGCCGTGGTCGTGATCACCGTGATGGTCACCGTGAGGGGCGTCGTGGTGGGAATGCGTATCAGCAGACATCAGATCAACCTCACGAGATAGACAAAGGAAAACACGCCGATCCAGATCAGATCAAGGAAGTGCCAGAACACCGACAACGTGCCGAGGCGACGCATGTTGGCCGTGGTCAAACCATGGGCCTTGATCTGCGTCAGAAGCGTCACGAGCCAGATGAGGCCGCCCGTCACGTGCAGACCGTGGGTGCCCACGAGCGCGAAGAAGGACGACAGGAAGGCCGAACGATCCGGGCCTGCGCCGATGTGGATCAGGTGACGGAACTCATAAAGCTCCATCGCGATAAAGCCCGCGCCCAGAAGGCCGGTGATCACCAGCCACATCATCGTGCCGTCGCGTTTGCCCTTGCTGGCCTGGAGCATGGCGAGGCCGAAGGTGATCGAGGAGAACAGCAGCAAAGCCGTCTCGATGGCGACGAACCCGGGCTCGAACAAATCCTTCGGTCCCGGCCCGCCCGCGAACCCGCCGCCGAGGACGGCATAGGTCGCGAAAAGCGCACCGAAGATGATGCAGTCGCTCATCAGGTAAATCCAGAACCCGATGGGCGTGGGGCTTGCGTGGTGCACCTCGTGTTCTGCGACGCGCACGCTTGCAGTTTGGGAGTGGCTCATACGGCGGCTCCTTTGGCTTCGGTTGCGGCGACTTCATCAACAGGGATGTAGTAGTCGCGTTTGTAGTTGAAGGTATGCGCGATCCCGATGCCGACCATGGCGGCAAAGCTCAGGATGGCGAGCCACCAGATGTACCAGACCATGGCAAAGCCAAAGATCATCGCGATTGCAGAGAGCACCACACCGGTCGCCGTGCCTTTCGGCATGTGGATCGGTTTGTAGTTCTCTGTCGGCCATTTGAAGCCTTGTTGCTTCATGGTCCAGAACGCTTCGCGGCCTTTCACTTCCAGATCGAAGGGGAAGTTGTAAGCGGCGGGCGGGGACTGAGTGGCCCATTCGAGGGTACGCGCATCCCACGGATCGCCACCGACACGGTTTTGCTTCCGATCCCGGATCGAGACGTAGAAGTTCATGAAGGTGCAGAGAATGCCCATGAGGATCAGCACGGCGCCGATTGCGGCGATGATGAAGAAGGGCTGCCATCCGGCGTCGACGTAGGAGTTCATGCGGCGCGTGACGCCCATGAGACCCAATGCGTAGAGCGGCATGAAGGCGACATAGAACCCGATGAACCAGAACCAGAAGCTGCGCTTGCCCCATTTGTCGGACATCTGGAACCCGAAGGCTTTCGGCCACCAGTAGCTCACGGCCGCATAGACCGCGAAGACCACGCCGCCGATGATCACGTTATGGAAGTGTGCGATCAGGAAGAGCGTGTTGTGGAGCTGGAAGTCGACCGGCGGCACGGCCAGAAGCACACCCGTCATCCCACCGATGGTGAAGGTGACGAGGAAGCCAATGGTCCAGAGCATCGGAACTTCGAGACGCACGCTGCCTTTGTACATGGTGAAGAGCCAGTTGAAGATCTTCACACCCGTCGGCACGGCGATGATCATCGTGGTGATGCCGAAGAAGGTGTTCACATTGGCACCGGAGCCCATGGTGAAGAAGTGGTGCAACCACACCACGAAGGACAGCACCATGATACAGGCCGTGGCCCAAACCATCGTCTTGTAGCCAAAGATCGGCTTGCGCGAGAAGGTCGAGACGATTTCCGAGAAGACACCAAAGCAGGGGATGATCAGGATGTAGACTTCCGGGTGACCCCAGATCCAGATCAAGTTGATGTACATCATCGCATTCCCACCGAAGTCATTGGTGAAGAAGTGGAAATCTGCGTAACGGTCGAGGGTCAGAAGCGCCAGAGTGGCGGTCAGCACCGGGAAGGCGGCGACGATCAGCACGTTGGTGATCAGCGCGGTCCAAGTGAAGATCGGCATGTCCATGAGCTTCATGCCCGGTGCGCGCATCTTGATCACCGTGGCGATCAGGTTGATCCCCGACAGCGTGGTGCCGATCCCCGCGATCTGCAACGCCCAGAGGTAGTAATCCATCCCCGGTCCGGTCGAGTAACTCGATCCCGACAAGGGCGGGAAGGCCAGCCAACCCACGCGTGCGAATTCACCGATAAAGAGCGAGACGTTGACCAAAAGCGCGCCCGACACCGTCATCCAGAAGGAGAAGTTGTTGAGGAACGGGAAGGCCACATCGCGCGCGCCGATCTGCATCGGCATGACGTAGTTCATGATGCCGGTGACGAAAGGCATCGCCACAAAGAAGATCATGATCACGCCGTGAGCGGTGAACACCTGGTCATAGTGGTGCGGGGGCAACCAGCCCTCTGATCCGCCAGCGGCCATGGCCTGTTGCGCGCGCATCATTAGCGCGTCGGCAAAGCCGCGGATCATCATGACAAAGCCCAGCACCATATACATGATGCCGATTTTCTTGTGATCGACAGAGACAACCCAGTCGCGCCACAACGGGCCCCAGAGTTTGAAATAGGTCATCAGCGCGAGGACCGCGAGGCCGCCCAGGGCGACGCCCGCGAAAGTCGCGACGAGGATGGGTTCGTGGATCGGAATCCACTCGAACGTCAGACGTCCGAAGATAGGCGAGAATGTTTCCGCCGGTTGTGCGTTAGCCATTGCTTTTCTTCTCCGCGAAAACGAAATCCGGGCGACAGATTGCGTCGGGGTCATTCCAGAAGGCTTCGTGGAAGGCCTTCACTTCAACTTCGGGCAGATCGACGAGATTGCCGAAGCCGTCGATGGTGCGGGCGCGGTCGTAGCTATAGGCCGCCGCATGCGGAATGCCCTCAAGGCCACCGCCACCCATTTCGTCCTGCATCATCATGTGGCCCATGCAGACCTTGCCGTCTTCGACGCACATTTCGACGATCCGGCGGAACAGGCCCTCTTCGACGGAGGCGTAGCTGTGCACGGGCTCGTCGATGGTCGGTTTCTCAAGTTCGAGGTAGCTCGCGCGGTCCAGCGTGGGGCCGTCGGCCTTCACGTCTGCCACCCAGGCGTTGAAATCCTCGTCGGTCATTGCCAGCGTGTCGAAGGTCATGTGAGAGAACCCCGGACCCGAGTAATGTGCCGAACGGCCCGGGAAGGTGCCGGTCTCATCCGCGATCAGGTGCAGTTTCGTCTCCATGCCGGTCATGGAATAGACCATGCCGCCAAGCGCCGGGATCGACAGCGTGTTCATCACGGTGGACGACGTGAGCGAGAAATTCACCGGACGGCCTTCAGGGATCGCCAACTCGTTGACGGATGCCACACCGAATTCCGGATAGATAAACAGCCATTTCCAGTCGAGCGACACGGCCTGAACTTCGATCGGATCGCCGGCTTCGAGGTGATCGAGCGGGCGATAGGGGTCGAGGCGGTGCGTGTACACATAGGTGAACCAGCCGAGCGCGACGATGATCAGGATCGGCACACCCCAGATCGCGACTTCGATCTTGTTGGAATGTTCGAAGGTCGGATCGTAATCTGAGGTATCCTCGCGATCAGCACGGTATTTCAGCGGGAAATAAACCGACATGACCAGCACGGGGATGATGACGATGAGCATGAGCAGGGTCGAAATGATCAACAGATTGCGCTGTTGATCGCCAACCCAACCCTGTGGCGAAAGTACATGGTACTGACACCCGGACAGCGCAATAGCGCCGGCGAGGGCCAGCAGGAGGGTCCTGAGTCTAAGCAATGTGCGTGCCTTTGTTATTGTCCGGCAGTCCGGCGACTCTTGCTTTGGTCGCCAGCACGCCGACCATGAGTTTGTGCCGCCGGGGCTACGCTTCTTGGCGCCGAGTCTCAAGCGCGACGGATTGACGCACTGCAGCATTGGCCAAGGTTTTTGGTGAATTTTCACAGGGAGTTGATGACAGATTCCACAAACCTGTGCGCTGACGCATCTGGCGCTTACGAAATCTTATCACATGCATAATCTGGAATGAGATTGCGAAAATGTAAAGATCAAATATTCCCAGAGCCTGCTGGGGGCGGGCGGCGTCGTGACGTGGCCATGAGATCCTCATGGAGGATCAGGCGTTCGGACCGCGCGGATATCGTTTGTTCGACCATTCTACCGGCATGGGCGAAGTGGGTGTGTTGCCGGAAGTGATCTTGTCTCACCAATAGATTTGTCTGAGCGGTCGTTGCGGCTGAGCCTTGAATATGTGGGCAATACACAGGGTCAAGCTGGTCGGCGTTTTAGATGAGACGGTCGTTTTGAAACCCTCAGTCAGGTGGGGCACCGAAAACGGTCTGCTGCATACAGCCTCATGATCGGGTCAAAGAAGGCCCTGCACGTGAAACGCCTCACGCGATCACTGCGAATAACGCGGCTGAGCGGGATCACAGGCATGAAATTGCCGTTCAGGGACGCAGCTCCAGAGCAATATTCTGAAAGGCTCGCGCTAGAGAAATACAGCCTCAGGCAGACCATGTGGGTTCCTAAAACCACGCAATTTCCCCGGAGTCGTCTTCGGAGAGCGCAAAGGGCGCGTCGATATTGTCAAACAGCTTATGCGCCAGATGTCTGAGGCGAATGACCTCGCTCAAAGGGTCGATCTGCACCGTGGCGGATTCGGCTTGGGCTGCCAAATGCCCCATGACGCGTTGCAGATCGTCGATGGTTTGATGCAAGCGGTCAATCGCTTGCAAGCTGCGCTGAACCGCCGGGGACAGCGATTTTGCTTCGGCAAGGGTCGGACCCAAGGCGATCTGAACCTCTGCCGCAAGGATGACAAGCGCGACCATTTCATCTTGGATGCGCTTGTTCAAAGTCCCAAGCGGGATGGCCGCGGGCGCATTTGTGCTGCTCTCTTGCGGGGCGGATTCAGCAAAGGCTTTCATCAGAGTTTGCCCACGATTGCTTCGATCGCCCCGCGCAACCCTGCCGGATCGAATGGTTTTTTTAAAAAGTTGTTCATCCCGAGGCGCTTGCCCATGTCGATGATTTCCCGGTCGGCCCGCCCGGTGATCAGGAGAAAGCCGACACCGCGCGTCGGGCCGTTGGAGCGCAGGGCATGCAAAAGCTGCAGGCCATCCATGCCCGGCATGTTGTAATCCGAAATCACGAGATGCACGGGATAGGCGGCCAGTTTCTGAAGTGCGGACGGCCCATCTGCTGCGCTGGCAACATTTCTGATGCCATATGAATCCAAAGCGTTTGTAATTAGTCCACGGCTCGTAGACATATCATCAACGACCATGACACGGAGTTGATCTCTAAGTGCCATCAGACAGGTCCTTTACTTTCATGCGCACCGATTGATGCGGGTGACGAGATGGTTTGTTTTGTTTTGTAGGTCGTGACGCCTGCGCTTTCGAAAAGCTGCGTCACGCTTTCGTTGAGACGTTCCGAATGTCCGAGCATCAGCCAGCCCCCAGGTTCCAGGATGTTGGCATAGCGTTTGTACAATCGAATTTGAGTTTCCTCGTCGAAGTAGATCACGACATTTCGGCAGAAAATGGCATCAAACTTTCCCTTCATCGGCCAATCGGCATGAAGGTTGAGCTGACGGAAGGACACCATGTTTCTGACGTTGGGAGTCACCGTCAGAGTGTCTTCGCCATCCTGATGGCTTTTCGTGAAAAAGCTCGCAATCGTCTGGTCGGTGAGCCCCGTCGTCAAAGATCCGAAGTATTGGCCGCTTTTGGCACGGGCCAGCACTTCTGGGTCAATGTCCGTCGCGAGGATTTTCAAATCTTTCTGTGCCAAATCTGGCGCAGCTTTCAAAAGCGTCATCGCGATGGAGTAAGGTTCCTGACCGTTCGAACAGCCGGCGGACCAGATTCTGACTTTTCCACCGTTCGCCAGCTTTTGTTTCAGATGGGGAAGGAGGGTGCCTGCCAGGTATTCGAAGTGATGATTTTCCCGAAAGAAATGCGAGACATTCGTTGTGAGCGCAGAAATGAAATTGTTCATTTCCGTGCGATCTCCCGAGGCTTCCAGAAAATCAAGGTAATCGTCAAAACTGGACATTTTGAGCGCGCGCAGGCGTCGTGTCAGACGCGACTTGACCATGGAAACCTTTGACGCAGCCAGAACGATCCCGGCTTCACGCGCGGCTATTGCGGCAATGCGTGAAAAGGCACGATCAGAGATTGCGCTGGCCATTTTGGGGTGGCCGTTGATGGGAGACAGTTCGCTCAAGCGACCTCCTCGCCCTGCGGGGGCATGACGGCTTCGAGGTCCAGGATGCGGATCATACGACCTTCGACGATGGTCAGGGCGGAGACGAAGGTTCTTGCCTCGTCGGCTGCGAGATCCGGTGGGGGCTGCATCTCCTCAGAGGGTATGGCCAGGATGTCGGACACGGCATCTACCATCAAGCCAGCCGTGCGCTCCCCGAGATCGACCACGATGATGACGTTGCGCTCCGTGTCTTCGCCGGTTTGAAGGCCAAGGCGTGCCGCAAGGTCGATAATCGGAAGCACCGTGCCGCGCAGGTTGATCACGCCTTTGACGAAAAAGGGCGCATGCGGCAGGGACGTGGCTTTCGCAGAGCCGCGAATTTCTCGAACGGACATGATGTCCACGGAGTAATCTTGACCGCCAACGCGGAAGGACAAGAGTTCGATCGAAGTGGAATCGGTCTGTTTTTCGGTGTCAGTCATGGTCTTATCCT
The DNA here is from genome assembly GCF_048270365.1 of Celeribacter sp. Lineage (NCBI taxonomy): Bacteria > Pseudomonadati > Pseudomonadota > Alphaproteobacteria > Rhodobacterales > Roseobacteraceae > Celeribacter > Celeribacter sp. The sequence continues at coordinate 298,477 of NZ_JBLWTA010000001.1, read as the reverse complement.
ACGAGTGCTTGTTGTGGCTGGCGGATACGGGTCCGCCCCGAAGCCTGACCCACCAAATCGGTCGGATCGAGAATGAGAGCGATTTGTCCATCGCCCAGAATGGTGGCCGCTGCGATGCCGGGGACGCGTCCGTAGCTGCCTTCAAGGCCTTTGATGACGACCTGACGCTGATCTTCGATCGCATCGACGGCGAGGGCGGCGCGGTTGCCATCTTCCTGACCGATCAGGAGCACGATGCCTCCGACATAGCTGTCTTGCGGTTGGCGATAGCCAAGCTCGGCGCCAAGATCGAGCAGTGGGACGAAACCGCCACGGATTTGAACGACATGTGTCTCTGGCCCGAGGGCTTTCAGATCATTATCGGTCAATGTGAGGGTCTCGAGAATGGCATTGAGCGGCACAACGAGGGTTTCATCCGCGACACGAACCACCATCCCGTCCAGAACCGCGAGGGTCAGAGGCAGGGAGATCGAGAATGTGGTGCCTTTGCCTTCCTGAGATGTGATGCTGATCCGTCCGCCAAGAGCCTGGATCGAACTTTTGACAACATCCATGCCGACGCCACGACCAGACAGATTGGAAATCTCGGCAGCCGTCGAAAAGCCGGGCAGGAACAGAAGGTTGTCGATGTCACTGTCGCTTAGTTGCGCATCTGCGGGGATCAATTCCTTTTCAATGGCCTTTTGCTTGACGCGCTCGCGGTTGATGCCTGCGCCATCGTCGCTCACTTCGATGACGATACGCCCGGAGCGATGCTGTGCTGTCAGGGTCACATGGCCCTCACGGCTCTTGCCGCTTTCAAGACGTTTTTCCGGGCTCTCCAGACCATGATCGACGGCGTTTCGGATCATGTGGGTGAGCGGATCGGCGAGCCGTTCGATCACGGTTTTGTCGACTTCGGTGTTTTCGCCATCCGTATAAAGGCGCACTTCCTTGCCGACGGAAGCCGAGGATTCCCGAACAATCCGGCCCATGCGCTGAAACAGAGATTTGATCGGCTGAGCGCGGATCATCATCACGGATTCCTGGATGTCGCGGGTCAATTGCAGGAATTCTTCGAGCCCCGTGGACACTGGCGAGTTGGGCGGCAGGCCCGCCTCCGTGACGGATTGACTCAGCATAGCCTGATTGATGACCAGCTCACCAACGAGGTTCACGAGACGGTCGATGCGTTCCAGATCGACGCGGACGGTGGCCCGAGGTTGTGTCGGTGTGCCTGTGGCTTTGACCGGAGCGGAAGACCCGCTCTTGTCGTCTTTGGGAGCTTCGTCCAGCGTGTCGTCATCAGAGTTCACTGGAGAGGCTACTGGGAGCTTTGCAACGAGTGCTGCAGGAGTGGGCGCGGGTGCGGTGACCACTTCGATCGACGCTGCGGGCTTTTGAGGGCGGGCAATCGGCGCAGCTTTTGGGGCTGCGATTTCGACAGCTGGCTCAACGACGGGAGCCGGTGCCGGAGCAGGGGCGATCATCGCGGCGGCGCCGGTGAGAGGTTTGATTTCCAGCACACAGAGGCCATCGACGAATTCGAAGACTTCGCGCACGGATTGTTCGGATTCTTCGGTGTGAACCGTCACATCCCAAGACAAATGGCCGGTGTCCGGATCGAGTTGGTCGAGCCCCGGCAGGTCGCCACAGTGGCAGGTGACGGAAATGTCGCCAAGATCGCGCAGGGCGCGGAACAGATAGAGCGGTTCATTGCCCGACGCATAAAGCGCATTTTCTGGCTTGAAATGGACCGTGAAGCCTTTGGCGGTGGTTTCCGCCAAGGGCTCTGCCGTAAGAGCAGGCATGTCGGCAGACATGTCGGTGGGCAGGTCCAGAGACGGCAGACCCTCCACGGAAGGGGCCGCGGCAGGCAGGGCACTCAGGTCGGGGAGATCCGGCAGGTCTGGTAAGCCGCCACCATCGCCAAAATCCAGCGACAGAGTTGCAGGAGTGAAGTCGAGGTCTTCCTCCTCTTCCTCTTCGATGCCCACAAGTTTGTCGAGTTTTTCGAGGACGGGTTCGGTGATGCCATCGTCGACCTGATCGTCATCACGCGCGGCACGGACGAGATCGCCCAGAATGTCGGCACAGGCGAAGAACAGTCGGATGGCCTCGCCATCGGGATGGAACCGACCGGCGCGAACCTCGTCCATGGCGGTTTCGAACCGATGCGCAAAACGGACCAGATCATCCAGGCCAAAGGCGCCGGCGCCGCCTTTGATCGAGTGCACGGCACGGAACACGATGTTGATCGTTTCCGGGTCTGTGTCGCCATCATCCATGAGTTGGAGGCCATCCTGGAGGCTTTCCAGGAGTTCCTCACATTCAATAAAGAAGGAGGCGCGGATTTCTGCCATCGGGTCGGACATAGTAAACCTCTTAACCAGCCACCATTTGCAGGGCTTTTACGAGTTTTGCCGGGTCGAACGGCTTGACGATCCAGCCGGTGGCACCGGCGGCGCGGGCTTTGGCCTTGAGTTCATCGGCACTTTCGGTGGTCAGCACGAGAATGGGGATACGGCTCCATTTCGATTCAGAACGCACCGCGTCGATGAAGCCGAACCCATCCATGCGGGGCATGTTGATGTCAGTGATGATGACGTCGGGTTCGATGTCTTCGAGGACTTCAAGGCCATGTACGCCGTCTTCGGCGAGATGGGCGGTGAAGCCAGCAGAAGAAAGAGCAAGATTGAGCATATCACGCATGGTGCGGCTGTCATCGACAGCGAGAACTTCCAGGCTCATGTCCAAGCCTCCGTTTCGGTCAGGGTTTCAGGAGAAAAGCCAAAGAGGCTCAGAATATCGACGCAGCCATCGGAGGCATTCGTCAGGCGGGTTTGTTTGCCCTGCGCGGTCCGTTGTTTGACGGTCGCAAGGATCACTTGGAGCGGCAGTGTGCCGAAGTGGCGCACGTTGCCCGCATCAATCACCAGCTCGTCATCGGTGATGGTCTTCAGTTCTTCCATGAGGGGCATCACGGACTGATAATCGAGCCGGTCGTGGAGCTGCACATGCGTTGTCATGTCCGTGCTCCGAAATTTCGGCAGTGGTGAGGCATCTCAATATTTCCTTACATCTGCGGTCTCTCGAACCTTTAGTAAGGGGCAGGGAGTTAAAACGAGGTTACGTCGATCAAATTTTATTCGAGACAAAAGAAAACGCCCCCGCCGGGGTGGCGGAGGCGCTTTTATGTCATATTTAGAATGTCTTACGGGTAGATGTGATGCATGTGAGAGGCACAACCTGTGAGAGCGGCATAGTCGTCTTCGATCACGGAAACCGAAAAATTCTTCATGAAACCCGCGAAACGCCCCTTGTCTCGGAAAGCCTCGTCAAAGCCGAAACGATCAAGATAGGGCGCAATATGACGCGCCACGCCGCCCACCAGATAAACGCCGCCGAAGGGCAGTTGTACCAGCGAGAGGTTGCCCACGACGGTGCCGAGGATCTTGACGAAGAGCTGAGCCGCGGCGGTCGCGCGGGGATCGTCATCCGCCTCGACGGAAGCCATGATCTCGGCGGCGGATTTTTCATGCGCGTCGCCCTCTTCGGTGCCCAGAAACAGGTAAACGCGCTCAAGGCCACGGCCGGAGAGCACATCCTCGACCGCCGGAAAGCCATGCGCAGTTTCGACGAATTGACAGAGCGCCAGCTCATGTTCATTGCGGATCGGCAGGTTGGCGTGGCCGCATTCGGAGGGGGCCACAAGACGGCCCGCGCCGGTCTCGAACACAGGTGCTGCGTTGAACCCGGTGCCGATGCCGACCACGAGACGCACGGCCTGAGGCGAGGCTTCAGGGCCGGTGATGATCGGGCGGATATTGTCGGAGCTGACAAGGCCCAAAGCATGGCCTTGGGCCTGAAGATCGTTGAGGATCGCCACATGTTCGGCCTGACAGGCGCGGCGCAGCGTGTCCTTGTCGATGGTCCAGTCGAGATTGGTCATCGTGCCGACGCCGTCGCGCACAGGCCCCGCCACGGCGACACAGGCGCCTTTGCAATCCACATCGCCTTCTTCCGCGATATATTGCCGGAGCACGGTTTCGAGACCCGGGAATTTGCGGTTGGAATAGCGCCGGATCGTCTCGGGCAAAAGCGTCACCCCATCGGCCAGAGCCACGCGCGTGTTGGTCCCGCCGATGTCGGCCAGAAGGGTGAGGGTGTCGGCGGGATGTTTGGGCATTTTCAGCTCCGTGCGATCATGTCTTTCAACATGTGATACGAGGCTTTGGGGGTGCGCTGCAACGTTTCAAAATCCACATGCACCATGCCGAAGCGGCGCTCATAGCCGAAAGCCCACTCATAGTTGTCCAAAAGCGACCAGTAGAAAAAGCCTTTGAGGTTCACGCCCTCGGCAATCGCCTGATGCATCGCGGCCAGATGGTCCTTGATATAGGCACAGCGCTCGGGGTCGTGCACCACGCCGTTTTTCACGTGATCGTCCCAAGCCATGCCGTTTTCCGTCACCATGATCGGCAGATCGCCGACATAGCGGTCCTTGAGATTGACCAAAAGCGCGCGCAGACCTTCGGGGCAGATCTCCCAGCCCATTTGCGTGGTCGCGAGATGACCCTGCGCTGGTTTCGTGTGGGGCCAGGGCGAGGTGGCGTCATGGGCGACGAGTTGGCGGAAATAATAGTTCACGCCGAGCCAGTCGACGGGCTGAGAAATCGCGGCCATATCGTCCTGCCAGCCGTTCGGCAGATGTGGTTCAAGGCCCGCGAGCGCCTCCTCAGGATAGTGCCCTTTCGCGATGGCCTCAATGAACCAACGGTTGTTGGTGGCGTCCTGCGTGGCAGCGGCTTCGATGTCTTTCGGATCGTCGCTGGCGGGCTGGGTGTGTTCGAAATTGATCACGATGCCAAGGTTTTTGCGGCCCCGGTCGCGCAGGCGGGTCATGGCTTCGCCATGGGCCTTGAGCACATGATGCATGGACCGGGCGGCGGCGCGGATGTCGCGGCGGCCGGGGGCGTGATGACCCAGGAAATGCGAGAGGTAAGACACGCACCACGGTTCGTTGATGGTCGCCACAGAGGCCATGCGGTCACCGATCTTATCGTCGATCACCTCGACAAAATCGCCGAACCAAAGGTGTACATCCGGGTTGGTCCAGCCGCCCAGATCGGCCAGAGCCGCGGGCATTTCCCAATGGTAGAGCGTCAGATGCGGCTCGAGGCCTCGCTCCAAAATGGCGTCGGTGAGCCGGTCGTAATAATCAAGGCCTTCGCGGTTCACGGCGCCGCGGCCTTCGGGGATGACCCGCGCCCAGCTGGTGGAAAAGCGATAGGCGTCAAAGCCGCCGTCCTTCAACAGGTCCATGTCTTCGCCGTAGCGGTGGTATTGATCACAGGCCAAGGCGCCGTCTTCCGCGCGCAACACATTGCCGGGCGTGGCGGCGAATGTGTCCCAATGCGTGGGACCTGCGCCGCCGAATTTATGGCCCTCGACCTGATAGGCAGCGGTGGCGGCACCGAAGAGAAAGCCGTTCGGGAAATCTTTGCGAGTGAGGGAAGAGCGGGATGTCATGGGACCTCCTTGGGCTTTAGGCGGTGGATTCTACTGGCGTAGATAGCGCTAACTTTTGCGCATGGAGCGCGCCGGGGAACGCGCGCGGTTGACTCTTACATAGTCTTGAAGTCTCGCTCGAAGCAACCCCAAAGCGCTTTGGATTTGTGGCGATATAAAAATTTCTGCGAAAATACCTAAGCGGTTGAGGGGCGGGACTTAGTCCTGTGGCGCCGGTCCGGTGGTGTGGCCGATGATCAATTCTGCGTCCAAAAGCACATGGCGCAGCGGGCGTTTGGGGTCGGAAATTTGTTCCATCAGGATCTCGGCACAAATCCGTCCGGCCATCCGCACAGAGGAGCGTGTCGCGGTGTAGATCGGCTCGGCTGCACCATTGCGCAGATAGGAGAGATCGTCGTCATGGACGATCAGCGACACATCCTTGCCGATCTTTAACCCCGAGGTGTCGAGCGCCCGGCGCACGCCAAAGCCCACGATGATCGACGAGGCCAGAATGGCGGTGGGCGGACGGCGTGAGGCCAGCATCTCCATGGAGGCGGAAAACCCGTATTCTTCTGTCATTTCAGAAGAATAACAGAGTTCCTTGCGCTCTTTCAGACCGGCGGCGGCCAACGCTGCGCGATAGCCTTCGCGGCGTTTCATGGCGAAATCCATGCCCTCCAAGCCGTTCAAAAGCCCAATGCGGCGATGCCCGAGATCGATCAGGAACTGGGTGGCGCGCTCGAACGCGCGGGTGTTGTTCATATCGACCCAGGAATATTCGCTTTCCTCGGCAATGCCCGACCGACCATGCACCACAAAGGGCATGCCGATTTCGCGCAACAGCGCGATGCGGGGATCGTTGGCCTTGGGGCCATGCACGATGACTCCATCGACCGAGCCTTTCGCGGCGATCTTGCGATAGGCTTCGGCCTCGGTTTTATCGGGCACGATGGTGAGCATCATGTCGTAATTTTCGCGCGCATAAATCTCGGATGCGCCGGCGATGAAATCGGTGAAGACGGGGTTCACCACCTCATGTTCGGTCGAAAGCGGGATCACATGGCCCACCGCATGATTGCGTCCCGTGGCCAGCCCGCGGGCCCGAATGTTGGGGGTGTAATTGTGCTGTTTGGCGGCCTTCATCACCTTGTCTCGGGTCACCTCGGACACTTCGGGATAGCCGTTCAGCGCCCGCGACACGGTGGTCTGGGACAGGCCGAGCAGGGTGGAAAGCTCTTTGAGGTTCATCTTGGGCCTTTTCAGTCATGCACAGCGTGCGCAATTTTTCCCATGCTAGCCGCGGCTTAGGGGCGCGGTAAAGCCCCTTCGCACGGTCCGTGCCGGAGGTCGTAGAGGGTGAGGGGGGATGGAAGTGACCTTGGGTCGCTTCGCGTCGGTGGTCGAAATTTTCCACCTTGAGTGCGTGTGCCGCTTGATCACAGTCATTGACAGCGAGGGTGGCTTCGGCAAGGCTTGGAGAAATGCCAAAGCGCTTTGGGTCGGGGGTGAGTCCGGGAGAACCATTTGATTTCCCGTCTGATAGCGCTAGGGTCGAGATGCCCATGTCCGGGTATGAAAACTGGGAGGTTTACATGAAAAAGACACTTTACTCCGGTGCCGCCACGCTCGCTTTGGTTGCGGGTGCCGCGCAGGCGCAGGATTTGACAATCGCCGGTCCGTGGATCGGCGCCGACCAAGAGATGGTCGAACAGGTTTTGGCGGTTTTCGAAGAGCAGAGCGGTCTTGATGTCGCCTATGTCGGCTCCGACAGCTTCGAACAGCAGATCGTGATCGATGCCGAGGCGGGCTCCGCGCCCAACATCGCCGTTTTCCCGCAGCCGGGGCTTGCCGCCGATATGGCGCGCCGCGGGTTCCTGACGCCGCTGAGCGAGGGGACAGATGCATGGTTGAAAGAGAATTACGCGGCGGGCGAAAGCTGGACCGCTTTGGGGACCTACACGGGTAAGGATGGCGCCGATCACCTCTATGCGTTTCCCTATAAAATCGACGTGAAATCGCTGGTTTGGTACGTGCCTGAGAACTTCGAGGATGCGGGTTATGAAATTCCCGAAACCATGGAAGAGCTCAAGGCGCTGACCGATCAGATCGTCGCCGATGGTGATACGCCGTGGTGTATCGGTTTGGGATCGGGGGCGGCGACCGGTTGGCCCGCGACCGACTGGGTCGAAGATCTGATGCTGCGCACGCAGACACCGGATGTGTATGACGGCTGGGTCACCAATGAGGTGAAATTCGACGATCCGCGCGTGATCGAAGCCATCGAGGAATTCGGCTGGTTCGCCCGCAATGACGACTTCGTCTCCGGCGGCTCCGGCGCGGTGGCCTCCACCGATTTCCGCGACAGCCCGAAAGGCCTCTTTGCCTCCCCGCCGCAATGCTACATGCATCACATGGCCTCCTTCATCCCGGCCTTCTTCCCCGAGGACACGATGTTGGGCGAGGATGCGGATTTCTTCTACTTCCCGGCCTATGAGAGCAAAGACCTCGGTCAGCCGGTGCTGGGTGCTGGTACGCTTTGGGCGATCACCAACGACAGCCCAGAAGCGCATCAGTTCATGGAATTCCTGAAAACCACCGATGCGCATGAGGCGTGGATGAAACAGAAAGGCTTCCTGACGCCCTATAAGGCGGTGGACACCTCTGTCTTCTCCGACCCGACGCTGAAGAAAATGAACGACATTCTTCTGAGCGCGACCACCTTCCGTTTTGACGCCTCCGATTTGATGCCGGGCGGTGTGGGCGCTGGCTCCTTCTGGACGGGCATGGTCGATTACGCGGGCGGCGAACCTGCTGCGGACGTGGCCAAGTCGATCCAGGATTCCTGGGACGCTCTCAAGTAAGCGTTTGATTTGAAAAACACTCCGGGCCCCTCTGAAAACATGAGAGGCCCGGATATGTCGCCGCCTCAGCGTGAGACGCTGCGACGCGCTCAGACCTCGGAAAGGGGCAGACCGGCGCGCAAACGGACCCGTGACATGCCTGTGGCGCGGTCCTGTGAGAAGGGGAGAAGATATGCATCCGGCACTTCAGGGGCTTTTGACCATCGCCATCGGTGTGGGGGCCTGTATCGGTTATTTCTATTTTTCCAACATCATCCTCGACAAGGTGATTTTCCCCGCGCGGGGGCAGAATGCCGGGCGCAATATCAATCGTGCCAATCTGATCCGGCCTTGGCTGTTTCTCTTGCCGGGGCTTTTGGCGCTCGGGCTTTATCTGGCCTATCCGGTGGTCGAGACGCTGCGGCTGTCGCTCACCGACCGCGATCTCGGCGGGGCCTATGTGGGGCTTGAAAATTACCGCAAAATGTCCGGCGATCCGAAATTCTGGGAGGCGATGCGCAACAATGCCTTCTGGCTTTTGGTGGTGCCTGCGATGTCCACCGCCTTCGGGCTTTTGGTGGCGCAGTTGACCGACCGAATTCGTTGGGGCTCAATCGCCAAGTCTTTGATTTTCATGCCGATGGCGATCTCTTTCGTCGGCGCGGCTGTGATCTGGAAACTGGTCTATGACGCCCGGCCTCTCGGCACGGAGCAGATCGGTATTTTGAACGCGATCTATCTGGCGCTGGGGGGCGATCAGCCGATGAACTGGCTGACGATACCGTTCTGGAACAACTTTTTCCTCATGGTGGTCTTGATCTGGATTCAGACAGGCTTTGCCATGGTGATCCTCTCTGCGGCGCTTAGGGGCGTGCCCGAAGAGACCATCGAGGCCGCGATCGTCGATGGCGCCAACCCGTTCCAGATTTTCTTTCGCATCAAAGTGCCGCAGATCATGGGGACCATCGTTGTCGTCTGGACCACCATCACCATCGTGGTGCTCAAGGTCTTCGACATCGTCTTTGCCATGACCAACGGGCAATGGGAGACGCAGGTGCTGGCGAATTACATGTACGATCAATTGTTCCGCGCCCGCGATTGGGGTGTCGGCTCGGCGGCGGCCATGGTGATCATGCTTTTGGTGACGCCCATTCTGGTGTGGAACGTCTACAACGCCCGCAAAGAGATGAAGTGAGGGGAGGGGATCATGGACAATATCGCCGGTAAGAAACCCGCCCTGATCTGGGCCACGCATATCTCGGTCGCGCTTCTGGTCATCCTGTGGCTCTTCCCGACCGTGGGTCTGTTCGTGTCGTCCTTCCGCACCGCCGATCAAATCTCCAGCTCGGGCTGGTGGAAGGCGATGTTCCCGCAGGAACAGAACACGATGATCCGCACCGCAAGCCCAGAGATGCAGCAGCAGATCGATGGCAATTACGTGATCGAAGGCAATCTCTTCGAAGAAGAGGGCGACGCGGCGGGTGAGATTTCCGCTTGGGGCATTTCGTCTCGCGACATTGCCGCCTACGCCCCCGGCGACACCGCCGATATGGGAGAGGACGGCCAGCTGACCGTTGCCGTCAATGGGGACTATCGCCTTGTCAATGAGGCGGAATTTTCAGGCCGCCGTGGCGAGCGCGTGTTCCTGACCGCGACCACGCCGCCGTCTTTCACGCTGAACAATTACCGCACGGTTCTGGTTGACGGGCAGGCCACTGACAAGATGGGCAAGGCCTTCATCAACACGCTGACCGTCACCATCCCGGCGACCGTCATCCCGATCCTGATCGCGGCCTTCGCGGCCTATGCTTTGGCGTGGATGGATTTCCGAGGCCGCGCCTTTTTGATCGCGGTGATCGTCGGGCTTCTGGTCGTGCCGCTGCAACTGGCCCTCATTCCGCTGTTGAGCTTTCACGGCGCCGTCGTCGAATGGTTCATCGCGCTTGTCGGCACGCCGATGGAGGGCAACGCGCGGCGCTTTGCCGAAGTGGGTGCCTTGGGTCGGCTGTTCGGTTTTGAGCCGGGCGATACGATCAATTCCAAGGGGTATCTGGGCGTCTGGGCGGCGCATACCGGGTTTGGTCTGCCGCTGGCGATCTACCTCTTGCGCAACTACATGGTCGGCCTGCCGAAAGACATCATCGAGAACGCGCGCGTCGATGGCGCCACGGATTTCCAGATTTTCACAAAAATCATCCTGCCGCTGTCTTTCCCGGCTCTGGCGTCCTTTGCGATCTTTCAATTCCTCTGGACGTGGAACGATTTGCTCGTGGCGTTGGTTTTCCTGATCGACAGCTCCGGAGAAACAACCGTGATGACGCGGCAGATCGTCGAACTTCTGGGCACTCGGGGCGGCAATTGGGAAATCCTCGCCACCGCCGCCTTCGTGTCCATCGCCGTGCCGCTGACGGTGTTCTTCTTCATGCAGAAATATCTGGTGCGCGGCCTTCTGGCCGGCTCGGTAAAGTAACCAGACGAAATAACCAAAATGAGTGATCCTATGACCGCAACTTCCTCCTCCCCTGCGCATTTCACCCGTGACAAAGACTGGTGGCGTGGCGCCGTCATCTATCAGATCTACCCGCGCTCCTATCAGGACAGCAATGGCGACGGCATCGGTGATCTGTTGGGCATCGTCCAGCGTTTGCCCTATATCGCCTCTCTCGGTGTGGATGCGATCTGGATTTCGCCGTTCTTCACCTCTCCGATGCGGGATTTCGGCTATGACGTCGCGGATTATTGCGATGTCGACCCGATGTTCGGCTCTCTCGCGGATTTCGACGCGGTGATCGACACGGCGCATCAATATGGCGTCAAAGTGCTGATCGATCTGGTGCTTAGCCACACCTCCGATCAACACCCGTGGTTCATCGAGAGCCGTGAGGACAAGACCAACGCGAAATCCAATTGGTATGTCTGGGCCGACGCGAAACCCGATGGCACGCCGCCGAACAACTGGCTGTCGATTTTCGGGGGCTCCGGCTGGCAATGGGATGCGGGGCGGATGCAATATTATCTGCACAACTTCCTGACCTCGCAGCCCGATCTGAACTTCCACGAACCCGAGGTGCAAAAGGCGCTGTTGGATGTGGCGGAGTTTTGGCTGCACCGCGGGGTGGACGGCTTCCGTCTCGACACGATCAATTTTTACACCCATGACGCCGAGCTGCGCGACAACCCGCCCTTGGCGCCGGAGCTGCGCACGGCAAAGACTGCGCCTGCGGTGAACCCCTACAACTGGCAACAGCACATCTACGACAAATCCCGGCCCGAAAACCTTGAGTTCCTGCGCAAACTGCGGGCCGTGATGGAGCCGTTCAACGCCGCCGCCGTGGGCGAAGTGGGCGATGAGCAGCTTGGGCTCGAAATCCTTGGCGAATATACCAAGGGCGACGATCTCATGCATATGTGCTACGCCTTCGAGCTTTTGTCCGGGGATACGCCGACGCCCGAGTATATCAAGGGCGTGATGGACAAGGTGGCCGAGGTGGCCGCAGACGGCTGGGCCTGTTGGGCCTATTCGAACCACGATGTGGTGCGGCATATGTCGCGCTGGCATCTCGATCCGCAGGGCGCGCGGGCCTTTACAACGCTGATGATGTGTCTGCGCGGCTCGGCCTGTATTTATCAGGGCGAAGAGTTGGGCCTGCCGGAAGCGGAGTTGAAGTTCGAAGACCTGCAAGACCCCTACGGCATCCAGTTCTGGCCGGATTTCAAAGGCCGGGATGGATGCCGCACGCCGATGGTCTGGGAACGTTCCCAACATCACGGCGGCTTTTCCAGTGCAGGCCAGACGTGGTTGCCGGTGAGCGCCGACCACTATCCTCTGGCGGTCGCCCAGTCGGAATACGACCCCGGCGCGATCCTGCATCATTATCGCCGCGCGATTGCCTTCCGCCATGCGCATAAGGCGCTGATGACGGGGACGATGGAGGATATGCGTGTGGATGGGCCTTGCCTGATCTTCACCCGCAAGAATGACGAGGAAGAGCTGTTCTGTGCTTTCAATCTGTCCGATCAGCCCGCCACGCTGGAGGCGCCGAAGGGCAATTGGCATCAGGTTGGCAGCGAATTGAATTCCGCCTCGCCGATGGAAGACGGCAAGCTGCATCTGGGCCCGTGGCAGCCCGCGATCATGCTGCGGTATAAGGTCTGAGATTCAGGGAGGGGAGAGAGGTCATGGCTGATCTGAAACTGGAAAATGTCGCCAAGGTTTACGGCGGCAAGGTCGAGGTCCTGAAGGACATCAATCTCGATATCGAGACCGGCGAGCTGATCGTTTTCGTCGGCCCGTCCGGCTGTGGCAAATCCACGCTTTTGCGCATGATCGCGGGGCTTGAGAAAATCTCCGGTGGCACGCTCGAGATCGACGGGGTGCGGGTCAACGACGTGCCGCCTGCCCAACGCGGCATCGCCATGGTGTTCCAGTCCTACGCGCTCTATCCGCATATGACGGTCTATGACAACATGGCCTTCTCCCTGAAACTCGCCAAGAAATCGAAGGACGAGATCAAGGAAGCGGTGATGCGCGCCGCCCATATCCTGCAACTCGAAGACTATCTCGACCGCCTGCCGAAGGCGCTCTCTGGCGGTCAGCGGCAACGCGTCGCCATCGGCCGCGCCATCGTGCGCGACCCGAAGGTCTATCTCTTCGATGAACCGCTCTCCAACCTCGATGCAGCGCTGCGTGTCGCCACCCGGCTGGAAATCGCGCAGCTCAAAGAGAGCATGCCCGACAGCACGATGATCTATGTGACCCACGATCAGGTGGAGGCGATGACGCTCGCGGACCGCATCGTGGTACTGGCGAACAAAGGCATCGCGCAGGTCGGAAGCCCGCTCGATCTCTACGAGAAGCCCGACAATGAATTCGTCGCGCAATTCATCGGCTCTCCGTCGATGAACCTGATCCCCGGCGAAATCATCGAGACCGGTGCGTTGACTCGGGTCAAGCTCGACGGCGAAGGCATTGCGACCTCGACAATCCCGACCGTGGCGTCCGACATGGGCCGAAAGGTCAACATCGGCGTGCGCCCCGAGGACATGCATCTGGCCGAGGGCGACGCGATCGTCGACGGTGTGGTCGATGTGGTCGAGGCGCTGGGCGAGGTGACCTTGCTCTATTTCGTCGCCGAACGCGGCCTTGACCCCCTGATCGCCAAGCTTCCGGGCATTCATGCGGGGCTCAAGGGCCAAACGGTAAAACTCTCCGCGCCGCCGGAAAAGGTGCATCTCTTTGCGGACGGTCTGTCGATGCGACCGAAAGACTAAAGCGTTTCGCATTAAATCTGTTTCACAGATTTGGTGTGAAGCGCTCACAACGTTTATATGTTGCTCTGCGTTTTTCTTTTTCCTGCCTCAGAAAAAAGAAAAACGCTTTAACCTGCGACATCGCGCCCTCAATGATCCACTTGGAAAGGCTTTCCTGAAACGGGGCAGGGTGATATTCAGCCTTTGAAATGTATAGAGGCCGCCGTCATGACCACACCGCCCCGCATCATGCCCAAACCCTTCAACGCCCCGCCGCAAGGCCTCTGGCGCGCCACGCCGCCGGCGATCTTTCCGCCCATTCTGGGGCTCTTCGGCCTTGGGCTGGGCTGGCGCAACGCGGCCCGCATCCTGCCCGCGCCCGAATGGATTGGCGAGATGCTCCTGGGGGCGATCTCTCTGTTGTATCTCTTCGCGCTTCTGACCTATCTGGCCAAAATGGCGCGGCGTTTCGGGGTCATCTTCGAGGACGCCAAAATCCTGCCAGGCCGCGCCGGGCTTTCGGCCATGACGGCCTCGGGCTTTCTTTTTGCCGCGACCATGGTGCCCTATAGTGCTGCCTTCGCCAAAGCCGTGCTGGTCCTCGCCCTTATTGGGCATGCTTTCGTCGCCGTCGCGATTATCATCGGCATGGCGCGGGGCCCGGCCGAACAGCGACGCGTGACCCCGGTGTGGCACCTGTCTTTCGTCGGTTTCATCATCGCGCCTCTGGCTGCCGCGCCTCTGGGCTGGACTGGCCTGTCCCAGATCATTTTCGCGACGACCCTGCCGATTGCCGCTGCCGTCTGGATCATCTCCGCGATGCAATTTGCCAAATCCGATGTCCCGCCGCCGCTGCGTCCGCTTTTGGCGATCCATGTCGCGCCGGTCTCGCTCTTTGGCATCGTCGCCATGCTCTTGGGTTACACCACGTTGGCACTGGCTTTCGCCTGGATCGGCGTCACTGCGCTGATCGTCTGTCTCGCGGGCATCCGCTACCTCACCAAAGGTGATTTCTCCGCGCTTTGGGGGGGCTTCACCTTTCCGCTCGCGGCCTTCGCCAACCTGATGTTCGCCGCCGCCACGCTCCAACCGATGCCGTTTCGCTTGATCGGCGGGCTGGAACTTGTCGCGGCCACACTGGCGATCACCTATATCGCCGTGAAAATCATGCAGCTTTGGACCAAAGGCAAACTGTCCAAAGCCACCAACGCAGCTGTGGTCTAACGCCTTTTTGTCGTTTCCTTTGCTGTCCAAAATACTCAAAAAGGGTCGCCTTTCTCGGAAGCGCGGCCCTAAATCTTGCGTGACATCCGGGTGAAACCCACAAAACACCCTTTCCATTGTGGCACATCCATGCGATAGCGACGTGCCAAACCGTATCCCCCATGGAGAGACCTGATGGAGATTCGCGAGGCGCTTACCTTCGATGACGTATTGCTTGTTCCGGCTGCATCTTCCGTGCTGCCGTCAACGGCGGACACCAAGACCTTTGTGACGAAGGCCATTCAGTTGAACATCCCTTTGATGTCCTCTGCGATGGACACCGTGACGGAGGCCCGCATGGCGATCGCCATGGCACAGGCCGGGGGCGTGGGCGTGATCCACAAGAACCTCGATGTGGAAAAGCAATCCATCGAGGTCCGCCGCGTCAAACGCTTTGAGAGCGGCATCGTTTACAATCCGGTGACCCTCACCGCGAACCAGACCATCGCGGATGCCAAGGCGCTTTGCGCTCAGTATAATTTCACCGGCTTCCCGGTGATTGACGAGACCCGCCGCGTGGTTGGCATCGTCACCAACCGTGACATGCGGTTTGCCACCTCCGACGACACGCCCGTGTCTCAGGTGATGACCTCGAACGATCTCGCCATTCTGCAAGAGCCCGCAGATCGCGACGAGGCGATTTCTCTCATGAAGGCCCGCCGGATCGAAAAGCTTCTGGTCACCGACGCCAAGGGGCACCTGACCGGGCTTTTGACCCTGAAAGACACCGAACAAGCTGTGCTGAACCCGTCGGCTTGCAAAGACAGCCTCGGCCGTCTGCGGGTGGCCGCAGCCACCTCCGTGGGGGACGCGGGCTTTGAACGCTCCGCCGCTTTGGTGGACGCGGGCGTCGATATCATCGTCATCGACACGGCGCATGGCCATTCCCAAGGCGTTGTGGACGCCGTGGCCCGCGCCAAAAAGGAATTCGGCGACAAGGTCCAGATCATCGCGGGCAACGTCGCCACTGGCGAAGCCACCAAGGCGCTGATCGGCGCAGGTGCGGATGCGGTCAAAGTCGGCATCGGGCCGGGGTCGATCTGCACCACCCGTATGGTCGCAGGCGTTGGCGTGCCGCAGTTGACCGCGATCATGGATTGCTCGAAAGCCGCCGGTGACGTGCCTGTGATTGCCGATGGAGGCATCAAATTCTCCGGTGACTTCGCGAAAGCGATCGCGGCGGGCGCCTCTGTCGCCATGGTGGGTTCGATGATCGCTGGCACGGACGAAAGCCCGGGTGAAGTGATCCTCTATCAGGGCCGGTCGTTCAAATCCTACCGTGGCATGGGCTCCTTGGGCGCCATGGCGCGCGGCTCGGCGGATCGCTATTTCCAAAAAGACGCCGCCTCCGACAAGCTCGTGCCCGAGGGCATCGAGGGGCAGGTGCCCTACAAAGGCCCCGTCGGCACCGTGCTGCACCAGATGGTTGGCGGTCTTCGTGCGGCCATGGGCTACACCGGCTGCGCCACCGTTGCCGAGATGAACACGAACTGTCAGTTCACCAAGATCACCGGTGCGGGCCTCAAGGAATCTCATGTCCACGACGTGCAGATCACCCGCGAAAGCCCGAACTACCGGATCGGCTGAGCCGACCCGTTTTGATGAAACACCGACGGCGGCCTTCGGTCGCCGTTGCTTTTTGCACCAGACCCTGTTTTTGCTGAACACATGACACCCGCAGCCCGCCTTTCCGCCGCCATAGAGATTCTCGACGATGTTCTGATCGGCGAGAATGCCGAACGTGTGTTGACCACCTGGGCGCGCGGCCACCGCTTTGCTGGCTCGAAAGACCGTGCGGCGATCCGCGATCTCGTGTTCGATGCGATCCGCTGCATGCGCTCTTACGGCTGGCTTGGGGGCGCGGGCGAGGGGCGGCCCTCGGCGCGTCAGCTGATGATCGGCGCGTTGCGGGCTGCGGGCACTGACCCTGACACTTTGTTTTGTACCGATCGCTTTGCGCCGCGCCCTTTGACCGACGAGGAACGCGCGGCGGCTCCCGATTTGGACAATGCGCCACAGGGCGTGCGCCTCGATTGCCCGGACTGGCTTTTGCCGCTTTATCAGGAAACGCTTGGCGATACGATGGAGGCGGTGCTGTCGGGCATGCGTCAGCGTTCCGAGGTGTATCTTCGGGTCAATGCCGCGAAATCGACGCTGGGCCATGCGTTGGAACATCTGGCCAATGACGGCATCGAAGCGGCGCCGCATCCGCTCTCGGAAACCGCTCTAAAGGTCACCAAAGGTGCCCGCGCCGTGGCGCGGTCTCAGGCCTATCTGACCGGTCTGGTCGAGCTTCAGGACGCGGGCTCTCAGGCGATCATCGACGCTCTGCCGCTGGAAGACGGCATGTCGGTTCTGGATTATTGCGCGGGCGGCGGTGGCAAATCTCTTGCCATGGGGGCGCAGGCCAAGCTCACTTTGACCGCCCATGATGTCGATCCGGCGCGGATGCAGGATATCACGGCGCGGGCCGGGCGCGCAGGGCTCAAGATCACCACGGCGCGCAAATCTGAGCTGGCCGCAAGTTACGATCTGGTGCTCTGCGATGTGCCCTGTTCCGGCTCTGGCGCCTTTTCCCGCAGTCCGCAAGGCAAATGGGCGCTGACGTCCACGCGGCTCGCGCATTTGGGCGCGATCCAATCCGATATTCTCGATGAGGTTGCGCCTTTGGTGCATCCCGGTGGATGCCTCGCCTATGCGACCTGTTCGCTCTTTGAGGCGGAAAATGCCGGGCAGGTTTCGGCCTTCCTTGCTCGAAATTCTGGTTTTCACATGGAAAAACAGCGTCTTATAAGTCCTCTTGAGGGCGGTGATGGGTTCTTTTATGCGGTTTTGCGTCGCAACGCCTGAGACTGTTTCCACTCTGGAAACGGGAAAAATAAGTTAACAATACAACTTTACCGATAGTTCTTCACGTTTTATCGTGAAATGGACCGGGCATTAAAAGCACATTAACCAAACCGCTTCCACACTCGGTCTGAACGCACGGAGTTTTCAGATTCCGTTGACATATTTCCCGACGGCTGGGTCGGGCAATGATGAGACATGCCGAAGTGCAACGGCAGGACAGACGCATAGTCAGGGGGGACGTGTGCAAACCACAATGACCGCAGGCCCATTGTCGAAACAGGCCGGACGGCTGGCGCCCTATAGTTTGGCGATTTCCCTCGCTGGGGCCGCGTTATGCGCCAGTGCTTTGGTGATCCCCCTGCCGCGGCTGGGGATCATGGCCTTTGCTGCGGGGGCGGTGCTGCTTTGGGCGGCGCTCCTCGTGAGGCTTTTGAGCTATCGTCAGAAACAGATGCGGCGCAGGCTTTACGAGGCGCTTTCTGCCTTTGTGGCCAATGATGCCGCGCCGTCTTTCACCACGGATTTGAATGGCGTGATCGGGTATGAGAACCGCGCTGCGGTGGCCCGGTTCGGCGGTCGCGGCGGCGAGACGCTTTTGGGCGCGCTCGAAGACCTCTTCGCAGCGCCTGCCGCCACGCTCAGCCGCCTGCAATCGCGCGCACTGGCCAAAGGGGCGGCGCGCGAAGACGTGGTGATGCGCCACGGGCATATGCGCCTCGCGGTGCATCTGATCGGCGAAGACGGTTTTCTGTGGCGGCTCGAAGATATGGCGGAGCGGGGTGGCGCGCTCGATGGCGATGTCATTTCCCTGCCCATGCTGACGATGAGCAAGAACAACACCATACTTTACATGAACGAGCCGTTGCGTCGCTTGCTCGGGCACCGCGAAAAGGCGCTGGACCGGATGATCACCGATCTGCCGATCCGTCCGGGGGACGTGCATGTTCTGGCCGGGGTCGAGGGGCGGATTTATGCCCGTGTGGCCCAGTTCGAAAGTGGAGAGTCGGGGCGTAAGGAATTGTATTTTCTGCCGGAAACCACGCCCAATGTCGGGGAATGGGACGCCTTTGATGCGCTCCCCGTTGCGCTCTTGAAGGTGGCGGTCGATGGGCAGATTTTACAGTCAAACCGACATTCGCGCGAGCTTTTGTCGATCCCTTCGCATGATCAGTTGAGCCTGAGCGATCTGGTCGAGGGGCTTGGGCGTCCGGTGCAGGATTGGGTCACCGATGTGGCGATGGGACGGGCGCGCAAGCCCGAGTTCGTGCGCGCGTCGCGGCCGCAGAATGACACCTTTTTGCAGATCACCCTCAATCGTGTCGAAGGCCAGAACAAACAGATCGAGCTGATTGCCGTGCTGTCGGATGCGACCGAATTGAAATCGCTCGAGGCGCAGTTCGTGCAGAGCCAGAAGATGCAGGCCATCGGCCAGCTTGCGGGCGGTGTGGCGCATGATTTCAACAATCTTTTGACAGCGATTTCAGGTCATTGCGACCTGTTGTTGTTGCGTCACGACAAGGCGGACCCGGATTACAGCGATCTTGTTCAAATCCACCAAAACGCCAACCGCGCGGCCTCCCTTGTTGGTCAGCTTTTGGCATTCTCGCGCAAACAGACGCTGAAACCCGAGGTCATTGACCTGCGCGATACGCTGTCCGATCTGACCCATTTGCTGAACCGTTTGGTGGGTGAGAAAGTCACCCTGACGCTCAATCACGATGCCGGGCTTTTGCCGATCCGTGTGGACAAGCGCCAGCTTGAACAGGTAATCATGAACCTCGTGGTGAACGCCCGTGATGCGATGCCGTCGGGTGGTGAGATCAAGGTGGAAACCCGCAACGAGGTGCTGCGCGAAGGCTTTACGCGCGACCGGGCAACGCTTCCCGTGGGAGAATATGTCATGGTAACCGTGTCTGATCAGGGCATCGGCATCCCGCCGGAGCGGCTTCAGAAAGTGTTCGAGCCGTTCTACACCACGAAGCGCACGGGCGAGGGCACGGGGCTTGGACTGTCGACCGCCTATGGCATCATCAAACAGACGGGCGGGTTCATTTTCGTCGACAGTGTGGTGGGCTCCGGCACTGCCTTTACCATCTATCTCCCGGCCCATACGGCACGCGCTGAGGCGGTGGTCGAGGCGGCGAATAAGCCCTTGCCCGATGTCACAACACAGGCGGAGCGGGGCTCTGGCGTGATCCTACTGGTCGAGGACGAAGCGCCCGTGCGGGCCTTTGCCTCGCGCGCGCTGCGCCTGCGCGGCTACACGGTGATCGAGGCGGAGAATGCAGAGGAGGCATTGGAAACCTTGGAAGACGACAGTCTGCATATCGATGTTTTCGTCTCCGATGTGATCATGCCTGGGATGGATGGGCCAAGTTGGGTGTCCGAGGCGCTGAAAGAGCGTCCGGGGGTCAAGGTGGTCTTCGTGTCGGGCTATGCGGAGGATCATTTTTCTGAGCAGCAATCACGCATTCCGAATTCGACCTTCCTGCCAAAACCCTTCTCTTTGTCCGAACTGACCGCGACGGTGCAGGCGCAGTTTCATTGAATGAAGCTGCGTCAGCCGTTGAAAATAATTGCGTGTGGCCGCATTTTCGCAACCTCTCGTTAACCAGTCTTGTTTCACAGTCATTTTCGTAAATTTAAGTTGAAATGTTCTCTTTTTGTGCTCATAAAGATAAATAAGAACAAGAGGCGAACACGAGCTCCGCATAGGACCCCGACCAATACGCGCCACAGATTGCGTGATGGACGCTTTGGAACGGGTGTGAAATAAGGAATTAAACAGATGGCAACGGCGACCAAAGACATGGCAAAGAACGACAAGCAAAACGGGGACAAGCAGAAGGCGCTCGACAGCGCGCTGGCCCAGATCGAGCGGCAATTTGGCAAAGGTTCGATCATGAAACTTGGTGCCGACAACCCGGTGCAGGAAATCGAGTCGACCTCGACGGGCTCTCTGGGCCTCGACATCGCGCTTGGCATCGGTGGCATCCCGAAGGGTCGTATCGTCGAGATTTACGGCCCGGAATCTTCGGGCAAAACCACGCTGACGCTCCATTGTGTGGCCGAAGAACAGAAAAAAGGCGGCGTTTGTGCCTTTGTCGATGCGGAACATGCGCTGGACCCGATCTATGCGAAAAAACTCGGCGTCGATCTCGATGAGTTGCTGATTTCCCAGCCGGACACCGGCGAGCAAGCGCTTGAAATCGTGGACACTCTGGTGCGTTCCGGCGCGGTGAGCCTTGTCGTCGTCGACTCGGTGGCGGCGCTGACGCCAAAATCCGAACTTGAAGGCGACATGGGCGACAGCTCCGTCGGTGTGCAGGCCCGTCTGATGTCTCAGGCGATGCGCAAGCTGACCGGGTCGATCAGCCGCTCGAAATGTACCGTGATCTTCATCAACCAAATCCGCATGAAGATCGGCGTGATGTTCGGCTCGCCCGAAACCACCACCGGCGGCAATGCGCTGAAATTCTACTCCTCCGTGCGTCTGGACATCCGCCGCATTGGTGCGATCAAGGATCGTGACGAAGTCGTCGGCTCCGAAACCCGCGTGAAAGTGGTGAAAAACAAGGTGGCGCCGCCGTTCAAACAGGTGGAATTCGACATCATGTATGGCGAAGGCATCTCGAAAACCGGCGAGCTTCTGGACCTCGGCGTCAAGGCCGGTGTCGTGGACAAATCCGGTGCCTGGTTCTCCTATGGCGACGAGCGTGTGGGGCAGGGCCGTGAGAACGCGAAACGCTACCTCAAGGACAACCCGCAGGTGGCGCTTGAGATCGAGGATAAAATCCGCGCGGCGCATGGCCTCGATTTCGATCTTGGCGATGATTTCGAGAAGGACGATCTGCTCGACGACGAGTGAGATCACCGCTGAGATCACCGGGACAATCTGATTTCAAAGCACTAGATTAAAACAAAGGGCCGACGCGTTTCGGCCCTTTTTGCTGTCGCGCGTTATGGACAGCCCCGCGTGAGAACGGTAAACCGGCTTGAATGCCAAGAAAACCCGCAAGGACGCGCCCCACATGCCCAGCGTGAACGACATCCGCTCTACCTTTCTCAACTATTTTGAACGCAACGGTCACACCGTCGTGGACAGCTCGCCGCTGGTGCCGCGCAACGACCCGACGCTCATGTTCACCAACTCCGGGATGGTGCAGTTCAAGAACTGCTTCACCGGGCTGGAAAAACGCGATTACGTGCGGGCCACCACGGCGCAGAAATGTGTGCGCGCAGGCGGCAAGCACAACGATCTGGACAATGTCGGCTACACGGCGCGGCACCACACGTTCTTTGAGATGCTCGGCAACTTTTCCTTTGGCGATTACTTCAAACACGAGGCGATCCCCTTTGCCTGGGAGCTGATCACCCGCGATTTCGACATCCCGAAGGACAAGCTCTACACCACCGTCTATCACACCGATGACGAGGCGTTCGAGATTTGGAAAAAGGTCGGCGTGCCGGAAGATCGGATCATCCGCATCGCCACCTCGGACAACTTCTGGCAGATGGGCGACACCGGGCCTTGTGGTCCCTGCACCGAGATTTTCTACGATCACGGCGATCACATCTGGGGTGGCCCTCCGGGCAGCCCGGAAGAGGACGGGGATCGTTTTATCGAGATCTGGAACCTCGTGTTCATGCAGAACGAGAAATTCGCCGACGGCACCATGACCGATCTCGACATGCAGTCGATCGACACGGGCATGGGGCTTGAGCGGATTTCGGCGCTGTTGCAGGGCTCGCACGACAACTACGACACCGATATGATGAAGTCGCTGATCGAGGCCTCGGCGCATGCGACCTCTGTCGATCCTTATGGTGACAAGAACGTCCATCACCGGGTGATCGCGGACCACCTGCGCTCGACGTCCTTCCTCATTGCCGATGGGGTGATGCCGTCGAACGAGGGGCGGGGCTATGTGCTCCGCCGCATCATGCGCCGCGCCATGCGTCACGCGCACCTCTTGGGCGCGAAAGACCCGATCATGCACAAATTGGTACCGGAACTGGTGCGCCAGATGGGCGATGCCTATCCGGAGCTGCGCATCGGTCAGGCGATGATCGAAGAGACGCTGAAACTCGAAGAAACCCGGTTCATCCAGACGCTGGATCGTGGTCTGAAACTCTTGGAAGACGAGCTAGTGGACCTGCCCGAGGGCGAAAAGCTTCCGGGCGAGGCGGCGTTCAAGCTCTATGACACCTACGGGTTCCCGCTCGATTTGACCCAGGACGCGCTGCGCGAAAAGGGCGTCGAGGTCGACACCTCCGGCTTCGATAGTGCCATGGCCGAACAAAAGGCCAAGGCACGTGCCGCTTGGGCCGGCTCTGGTGAGGCGGCGGATGCGACCGTCTGGTATGACATCGCGGAAGATAAAGGCACCACGGAATTCCTAGGCTACGACACCGAGAAGGCCGAGGGTGAGATCGTCGCGCTCGTCAAAGACGGCGCGCGTGTCGATGCCGTCAAAGAGGGCGACACGGCGCAGATCGTGGTCAACCAGACGCCGTTTTATGGCGAGTCTGGTGGTCAGGTCGGGGACACCGGCGTGATCCGCGTGGAAAAATCCATCGCCAAGGTGACCGACACGAAAAAGGTCGCGGGCGTCTTTATTCATTTCGCGACCATCGAGTCTGGCGAGATCAAAGTCGGCGCACCGGCGGCGCTCGAGGTTGATCATTCCCGCCGTAGCGCCATCCGCGCCAACCACTCCGCGACGCACCTGTTGCACGAGGCGCTGCGCGAGGCTTTGGGCGATCACGTCGCACAGCGCGGCTCGCTGAATGCGCCGGATCGTCTGCGCTTCGACTTCTCGCACGCAAAGGCGCTGAGCGCCGAGGAAATCGCCAAAGTCGAGGCCGACATCAACCTCTACATCCGCCAGAACACGGCTGTGGAAACTCGGATCATGACGCCCGACGACGCCCGCGAGTTGGGTGCGCAGGCACTCTTCGGTGAGAAATACGGCGAAGAGGTGCGCGTGGTCTCCATGGGCACGGCGGACACCGGCAAAGGCACCGATGGCAAGACCTATTCCATCGAGCTTTGCGGCGGCACCCATGTCAAACGCACGGGCGACATCGGCCTTTGTGTGATCCTCGGCGACAGCGCGTCGTCGGCCGGTGTGCGCCGGATCGAGGCTCTCACGGGGCAGGCGGCTTTGGCGCATCTTGAGACTGAAGCGCACCGTGCAGGCGAGATCGCAGCCCTGTTGAAAACCCCGGTCTCCGAGGTCGTGGATCGCGTGAAATCCCTGTCGGACGAGCGCAAACGCCTCGAACAGGAAGTCGCCAATCTCAAACAACAGATCGCACTTGGTGGTGGCATGAGTGGCGGCGCCAAAGGCGGTGCCGAGGCTCAGGATGTGAACGGCATTCCGTTCCTCGCACAAGCGCTGCAAGGCGTTTCCGGCAAAGACCTGCGCGGCTTGATCGATGCGCATAAAAACAACCTCGGCTCCGGCGTGATCCTGTTGATCGCGGAAGAGGACGGCAAGGTCGCTGTGGCCTGTGGCGTGACCGACGACCTGACCGACAAAGTCTCCGCCGTGGACGTGCTCAAGGCCGCCGTGCCTGCGGTCGGTGGCAAAGGCGGCGGTGGCCGTCCGGATATGGCGCAGGGCGGGGGCAAGGACTTCGCGGGCGCCGAGGCCGCGATTGAAGCCGCAGTTGCCCTGTTGAAAGGATAAACCATGCCAGCCCTTTGGATTGCTCATGTGACCGTCACCGACGAGGAGGCCTATGGCAAATACGCCAAACTGGCCGGTCCTGCGATTGCCAAACACGGCGGCAAGTTCATCGCCCGCGCCGCACGTTACGTGCAGCTTGAGGGCAAAGAACGTCCGCGCAATGTGGTGGCGAGGTTCGACACGGTCGAGGCCGCGGTCGCCTGCTACCACTCGCCGGAATACCAAGAGGCGCTGAGCCATGCCAAAGGTGCCTCAGAGCGGGAGCTTTTGGTGGTCGAAACGGAAGAGTGAGAGCTCTTATATGATGTGAGAACGGCGCGGGAATTTCCCGCGCCGTTTTTCATGTCTCAAAGGGATTTTTCGCGGCGCGATCAGAGGAGAGCGTCTTCGTGTTCTCGCTGACAAGCGCCTCAATCGCATCGGCCAAATGCACCGTATCGATATGGTCATCGCCCGCCGCCACACGGATCAGATGCGCGCGGTGGAGCACATCGGTATGAGTGTAGCCCAGAGGCGGCTCAAAGCGGTAGGACGCCAGCTCGATCAACATGCCATTCGGTTCGCGGAAATAGATCGAGTCCATGAACCCGCGATCCTTGACGCCCGAGTGTTTCACGCCGCGCGCGTCGAGCCGCGCGACCACCTGATCAAAGGTCACTTTCGAGACATTGAACGCGAGGTGATGCAGAGACCCCGGCCCCTGGTCGATCCTGTGCCGTCCCGGTTTGCGCTCCTCGGAGGTGAACACCGTGATCAGCCGCCCGTCGCCCGGATCGAAATAGAGATGGCCGTCCTCGGGCTTGTCGAGGTTGGGTTGCTCGAACACAAACGGCATGCCCAGCACACCCTCCCAAAAGTCGATGGTCGACTGCCGGTCCGCGCCGGTGATGGTGATGTGATGCACGCCCTGAGTTTGGATTTTACGCATGGCTTGTCTCCTTTGAGACCAAGATAGCGCAATCAGGACCAATCCCGAAGGCCGTCAGCCGCACAGACTCTGCGCGCCAAAGCGAAAGGCCCGCCGGTGAGGGCGAGCCTTTGGTTTCCTTTGTGCCTGAAATACTCAGGCAGATTTAGATCTGAGCCGCCTTGGCGTTGCGCTTGCGCTCATGCGGGTCGAGGTAGCGTTTGCGCAGGCGGATGCTCTCCGGCGTCACTTCGACCAGCTCATCGTCGTTGATGTAAGCGATGGCTTCTTCCAGAGACAGCGTCACCGGTGTCGTCAGGCGCACCGCGTCGTCCGTACCAGAGGCGCGCACGTTGGTGAGTTTTTTGCCTTTGAGCGGGTTCACTTCGAGATCGTTGTCGCGGGAATGCTCGCCGATGATCATGCCTTGGTAAACCTTGGCTTGCGCCCCGATGAAGAGCTTGCCGCGTTCTTCGAGGTTCCACAGCGCGTAGGCCACGGATTCACCGTCTTCCATGGAGATCAGAACACCCTGACGACGGCCCGGGATCGGGCCTTTGTAGGCGGTCCAGCCGTGGAACACGCGGTTCAAAACGCCGGTGCCGCGGGTGTCGGTCAAAAACTCGCCGTGGTAGCCGATGAGACCGCGCGACGGCACATGCGCGATGATGCGCGTTTTGCCGTTCTGCTGTTTCATCTCGGTCAGGTCGCCTTTGCGGGCCCCCGTCAGTTTCTCGATCACGGCGCCGGAGTATTCGTCATCCACGTCGACCGTGACTTCCTCGACTGGCTCCATGCGTTTGCCGTCTTCTTCCTTCATGATCACCTGCGGGCGGGAGATCGACAGTTCGAACCCTTCGCGACGCATGTTTTCAATCAGCACGCCCATCTGCAATTCGCCACGACCGGAGACCTCGAAGGCCTCGCCGCCGGGGGTGTCTTTGACCTTGATCGCGACGTTGGTTTCGGCCTCTTTCATGAGACGATCCCGGATCACGCGGGACTGGACCTTCTTGCCTTCGCGACCGGCCAGCGGGCTGTCGTTGATGCCGAAGGTCACGGTGATGGTCGGCGGATCGATCGGCTGAGCTTCGAGCGGCTCATCGACTTCCAGCGCACAGATCGTGTCGGAGACGGTCGCTTTCGCCATGCCCGAAAGCGATACGATGTCGCCCGCGATGGCTTCGTCGATCTCTGCCATGGCGAGACCGCGGAAGGCTTGGATTTTCTTGACCTGGAATTGTTCGATCTTTTGGCCGTTGCGGGTCAGGGCCTGCACGGTGGCACCGGCTTTGATTTTGCCGCTTTCAACGCGACCGGTCAGAAGGCGGCCGAGGAACGGGTCAGACCCCAGCGTGGTGGCGAGCATTTTGAACGGCTCGGTCTGGTGCTTGAGCTGACGCGGGGCCGGGACGTGGTTCAGGATCAGGTTAAAGAGCGCATCGAGGTTCTTGCGCGGCCCATCGAGTTCCGCATCACACCAGCCGGAACGACCGGAGGCGTAGAGATGCGGGAAGTCGAGCTGATCGTCATTGGCGTCCAAGGAGGCGAAGAGGTCGAAACATTCGTCCAGCGCACGGTCCGGCTCGGCGTCCGGTTTGTCGACTTTGTTCAAAACCACGATCGGGCGCAGGCCCAGAGCCAGCGCTTTCGAGGTCACGAATTTGGTTTGCGGCATCGGACCTTCGGCGGCGTCCACCAAAAGGACGACCCCGTCCACCATGGAGAGGATGCGTTCAACCTCGGCGCCAAAGTCGGCGTGGCCGGGCGTGTCGACGATGTTGATGCGATGGCCTTTCCATTCGACAGAGGTGGCTTTCGCCAGAATGGTGATGCCGCGCTCGCGCTCCAGATCGTTGGAGTCCATGGCGCGTTCGGTGGTGGCCTGGTTTTCGCGGTAAGTGCCCGACTGTTTCAGAAGCTCGTCCACAAGCGTGGTTTTGCCGTGGTCAACGTGGGCGATGATGGCGATATTGCGAAGATCCATAGGGTAGGGGTTTCCGTGGTGAAAATGAGTTGGCTTGCGCCTACCCCGGTCCGGGACAAAAAGCCAGACGTAAAACCGCTTTTTGGCGGTTTTAGGCGGTTTGACCCGGTTGCATGCGGGGATGCCCGCCGTTGCGAGGCATCTAGGGGGAAAAACGCCGCGGAATTTTCCCTTTGCAAAATCAGGCAATTTCCGATTTTGACGCGCAATAAACTTTCTCAACGATAAGGGACATAAGAGTGCAAGACCAAGAGTATCGCCCGGTGGTGTTTTCCGGGACCGCACGCGAGTATTTCGGCGTGTGGATCGTCAATCTTCTTTTGAGCATTGTGACGCTCGGCATTTATTCGGCCTGGGCCAAGGTGCGCCGGTTGAAATATTTCCACCAACATACCGAGATCGAGGGGCGTCGCTTCGACTACCACGCCACTGGCAAACAGATTTTCATCGGTCGTCTGATCGTGATCGCCGCCATCGTGGTGTTGCAGATCGTCACGGCCGTTCTGCCGCCGCTGGGGATTTTGCTCTGGCTCGGTGTGCTGATCTATGTGCCGACGCTGATCAACAAAGCCCTTCGCTTCCGCGCCCGCATGACCTCCTGGTCGGGACTGCGGTTCGATTTCGAGGGCAGCTATTGGGGCGCGTTGCGCACGCTGATCCTCTATCCGGTGCTGTCCCTGTTCACGCTTTACCTGGCGCTGCCCTTCGTGATCCGCGCGCAGCACAGCTACACCACCAACAACCACCGCTTCGGCACGGCGAAATTCCATTTCGAAAGCCCCATCGGCCCGTTCTACAAAGCCTTCGTCTTTGCCATCCTGTGGATGGCGGTGATCGGCGGGGTTGGCCTCTGGGCGCTCGGCGCGGGCGAGCTGTTCACGTCTCTGGCGATGGAAACCGCTGAGCCGACGCCGGAAATGATGATCCGTTTCGGTCTGATCTACGTGGTGGCTCTGGTGGCGATTGTGCCTATGGCCTTCATCTATCAGGCCTTCCTGCGCAATGCCGTCTTTGCGGGCACCGAATTGGAAGGCGGGCATAAGTTCCGTTCGACCATCTCGCCGGCGGGTCTCCTCTGGGTGGCTTTTTCCAACGCCTTCTTCGTGGTGATCTCCTTGGGTCTTCTGACGCCGCTCGCCCATGTCCGCATGTCGCGCTATCTGGCCGCGAACACCTTTGTCGCGCCCAACGGCTCGCTCGATGAATTCATCGGCGGCGAGGCTCAGAAAACTTCGGCCATTGGCGACGCCTATGTCGATATCGAGGGCATCGACCTCGGCATGGCCATCTAAGTGATGGCGGAGAGCTACACATCGGTTCGGGGGCAGGCCTATGCCCCCGGCACCTCTCGCCTCATCGCGGCGGAGTTGAAACGCAATGGCGTGGAGATCCTGTTGTGCGACGCGGCGGGCGAAGTTTTAACCCGTGGTGCGCCCATCGACCATGAGACCGGCCCTGCGGGGCGCGATGTTTTGAGCTTTGCAGATGGGATGCGGTTTGAGACGGTGGACCGCGACGGCCTGCGCGCGCTTGGCGTGATCGCCCAAGACGGCTGGCTCGCCCGGCTCGAGGGCTGGCATCCGCGTCTGGCGCTTGTCGCCGTGGTCTGTCTTTTGGGCGCGATTGCGATCTGGCGCTGGGGGCTTGATCTTTTGGTGTCGCTGGCGATTCTGGCGACGCCTGCGCCCGTGGTCACAAGCATGGATCGCGGCAATATGTTGATGATCGACCGCACCATGGCCGAGGACAGCGGTCTATCTTTAGAACGACAGGCTGAGGTCCGCGAGATTTTCGCCACGCTGAGCGCCGTCGCGCCGGAGGCCCCCTACGGCGCCTACAGGCTTGAATTCCGTGACATTGACGATATGGGCCCCAATGCCTTTGCGCTGCCCGGTGGCACCATCGTTGTGACTGACGCTTTGGTCGAGCAATTCGGAGACGACGACATCCTCGCGGGCGTCCTTGGGCATGAGATGGCCCATATCAGCGAACGCCATTCGCTGCGCCAGCTCTATCGCTCGCTGTCGGTCTATGTGCTGATCGGCATGATGGCGGGCGATGTGGGGCCGGTGTTGGAGGATCTGATCCTCGACGGCGGTGTTGTCCTGTCGCTGGCCTATTCGCGCGCGCATGAGCGCGTGGCGGATGACGTCGGCGTGCGCACGGCGGAGGCGGCGGGCTATGACGGTACAGCCTTGGCCGGGTTCTTCGACGAGTTGGATCGCCGCTATGGCGGAGTGGGGCCGGAATGGATGTCGACCCATCCGGACTCTGCGGAGCGCGCGGCGCGCATTCGCGAGATGCAATAAGGATCGGGCGGGCTTTGGCTCGCCTGAGGCCTTAATGTGAGGCGGTCTGCGAGAACAGGTGGATCACCAGAACGCCCGCGATGATCATGGACATGCCAAGGATCGCCGGCAGGTCGAGCTTTTGCCCCAGAAACACCAGCCCGATCAGAGAAATCAGCACAATCCCCAACCCCGACCAGACCGCATAGGCGATGCCGACCGGCACGACTTTGAGCGTTTGCGACAGGAAGTAGAACGACAGCCCGTAGGACACCACGAGGATCAGAACGGGGATCAGCTTGGTGAATTGCTGGGAGGCGGCCATGGCCGTGGTGCCGATCACCTCGAAACAGATCGCAAGGATGAGAAAGATGTATTGGGTCGGCATCGGCGGGCTCTTTTCGGATAAGGCGTTGAGTTACATGGCGATGTAGCGGTCGCGGCGGTGGTTGATGGCGATCACGAGGTTGACGACCACGGCCCCCACAAGAGAGTAGAGCACCAGCGGCAGCGGCATGATAAAGAAGGCGACGGCAAAGAGACAGGCGTCGAACGCAAGTTGGACATAGCCCGCTTTGACCCCGGTCGCATCCTGAAGATAGAGCGCGAGGATGCCGAGGCCGCCCAGAGAGCCGCCGTGGCGAAAGATCGCCATGAGGCCCGCGCCAGTCATGAACCCAACCATGATAGCGCCGAACAAGGGTGTGATTGCCTCAAACGCGATCATGCTCGGGAACCATTCGGACAGCACGGAGATCAGCGCGACATTGATAAAGGTCTTGCCCACGAAGGTCTTGCCCATGCGTTTGTAGCCGAACCAGTAGAACGGCAGGTTCACGGCGAAGAACACCCAGCCGAAGGGCAGGCCGGTGATATAGGAAATCAACACGGCCAAGCCCGCCATCTGTCCGGTGATCAGCCCCAAGGAGCGGAGCATCACGAGCGCAAAGGCGCACATGGAGGTGCCGAAGATATAGCCCTGAAGATCCTCGAACCACGTGTGTTTCTCGGGCTTTTGCGCATCCGTTGGCATGATGTCCTCTTCGGTCAAGCGGTGGTGTCAGTCGGCGATATAGCGATCACGGCGGTGATTGAAGGCGATCACACCGTTCAAAATCACTGCGCCCAAGAGCGAATACAGGACACGGCTGGGTTCGAAAAGGAAGAAGGCGACGGTAAAGAGCACAGCGTCGAAGCAGAGCTGCACAACGCCCGCGCGGATGCCGAAGCGGTCCTGGGCATAAAGTGCGACGACGCCGAGACCGCCCAGAGAACCCTTGTGTCGGAACGTGCCCAAAAGCCCGTAGCCGGTCAGAATGCCAAAAGCGATGGTGCCGAAGAGCGGATTGAGATGGGAAAACGTCATCCAGTCGGGAATGACCGCTACGAGAATCGAGAGGATCGTCACGCAAATGGCTGATTTAATGGTGAATTCTTTCCCCATGCGGAACCATGCGAGGGCATAGAAGGGGATGTTGATCAGCCAGAACACCCAGGAAAACGAATAGCCCGTCAGGTAGGAAATCACCAGGGCGAGGCCTGCGGTCTGGCCGGTGATGAAGCCAAGCTGGGCAATGATTGTGAGCCCGATCGCGGTGGTGATCAGGGCAATGGAAAAGCCCTGCACATCCTCGAGGAGGCTGTGCTTCTGGACATGTTGAGGGATCGGCATGGGCGCTGGCATGGGTCAGATTTAGGACAGCTTTGCTGACCTGTCCAGCGAAATGTGAGCGCCATCGCTGTCTGGGGGGTGACGTTCCGGCTGGCTGCTAAAAAGAACGGCAGATGCCCTGGCGAGGAGGCGCTATTCGACCCAGAGTCTTTGCGCCTGAAACAGCACTAAGGTTTCGGCGAGTTGCGGCGCCGAGGAGGGCGCGTGGGCGGCGCTGGACCGGCTCATCTGCGCTTCTTCCAGTTTGAAAAGCTGGGTCGAGAGGCGCTCCGTGTCCTGACCATAGCGTTGTGCCAGAGCAAGCTCGGAGCGCGTCTTGGCTATCAGATCGACCGGGGCGTCGGCGTCGAAATCTTGGTCACCGATGCCGTAAACGCTGCCAGAGGCCTCCATCTCCGCATGATAGGCGGCACCTTGGCGTTCGAGCGACATGACAAAGCCCAGATCGTCAAAACGCGCGGCTTTGAGATCGGCGGTGAGCGCGTCGATTTGGGTGGGGGTGATCTTGGTCAGGTCGTATTTGGCAAAGACATCCGCAGCTCCCCGGATGGTTTTGCGCGCGGCCGCGTTTTGCGTTGTGGTGGCGTCTTGCGCGCCGTTTTGAGCCCCGTCTTTAGCGGTATTCTTCTGGCCCTGCGCGTCCGTTGCGACAGAAGAACCGCCTGCATCCTGTGCGGCGGTTTTCGGGTCTTGTGGGTCCTGACGCAGTTGCGATTGCGCCCAAAACTGTGCGGCAGAGGAAATCTGCATGATCGGGAAACCTTCTGTTCTCCGTTTGCTAAGAACATAGGCACGCGAGGCTTAAGGCCAATATAACAAATAAAATTGCGCGGATTTTCGCCCGCGCAATCTGAGAC
Source organism: Celeribacter sp. (assembly GCF_048270365.1). Taxonomy (NCBI): domain Bacteria; kingdom Pseudomonadati; phylum Pseudomonadota; class Alphaproteobacteria; order Rhodobacterales; family Roseobacteraceae; genus Celeribacter; species Celeribacter sp. Next base: position 266,375 of record NZ_JBLWTA010000001.1, on the reverse strand, counting down.
TTATGGTTAATGAGGTGTGTTAGCCGATCAAAAGCGACAGGCCCATGAGCGTCGCCAAGGCGCCCAGGATACGCGGGCCATAGGGCAGCGCGCGGGCCATGACTTGTGCGGCCAGAATGCCTGCGGCGTGAAGGGCTGCGGTGGCAATTACGAAGCCGACGCCGAAGCCGAGCGCATTGGCGGCGCCCAGTTCGGCACCATGGGCATGGCCGTGGAACAGACCGAACAGGGCCGCGATGGCCACGCCACCTGCGAGCGCCGGTTTGACGGCGAAGGTGGCCAGAAGCCCGATCAGGATCGCGGAGGCGAGGATCATCGGTTCAACGAAGGGCAGGGACAGGCCGGAGACACCAGCGAAATAGCCCAAAGTCATGGCGCCGACAAAACCCGCGGGCACGGCCCAGACGGCTTTTCCGCCGATCTGAAGCGCCCAGATGCCGACGGCGACCATGGCGATGATGTGATCAAGGCCGAAGAGCGGGTGGGACACGCCCGCCATGAAGGAGCCGTGCTGTTCCGGCGGCAGGTGGGCGAGGGCGGGGCTGGCGGCGAGGGCGAAGAGGCCGGTCAGAAGATGTTTTTTCATAACTGTCCCTGAGAGTTATCCAAGAATTATGTCGAGAGGCGGCCCGGACGGGGCGCGCGTGTCGTTTTAACCTGACGAAGCGGGGTCGGACACGCAAGGGCCGGGGGCGCATTGCGGCAAAAAGAACACGTTTCCCCGGGGGCAGAAAAAAACCTTTGCCTGAAATTCGGGCGTCCGGCATGGTGTGCCCACTGAAACTGGCCACATTGGAGGGCGACATGACTGTTTATACGCAACGCACCCTTCGAGGACTCGCCGGACGCGGAGCAATTCGCGCGGCCGGGGTTCAACGTGGTCAGGGCGCTTTTGACGCGCGACGATCTTAACCGATCTCTTTTCCTGAAAACGTGCCTCTGCGTCTGTCTTCGTGATGGGACGGTTGATGACCTGTGTTTGACATTCGTTCAATGACACGGATGTCTGTCGCGGGCGGCGCGGTCCATATCCTGAAAAATCTCATATAAGGCCGGCCTTTGCCGGGCATTTCTCATGTTGGATGTTCTGCCTCCTGCGCCGCTCAGCTTGCGGCATCACCTTGAACCTTTGATCGAACACCATGGCTTTTGGCGCGTGCTCAAGGCCGCCTTTGCGGTGCGGCGTGATTTGCGGCGTGCGGCGAAACTGGCCCGGAGCCTTGCGCATCTGAGCCCGCACTTGCGCCGTGATGTGGGCCTGCCGCCTGAGGCGCCACCGGGGCGGGATTATGCGCTTTGGTTGCGCTGATAAAAAAGGCCATAAAAAAGACCGGGGCGCCTGAGGGCCCCGGTCATCTGTGGCGGAAAGGACTGGGGGTCTTATCCCGCCAAAGCTTTGTTCAGGTTCTCGTCGATTTTCTCCAAGAAGCCCATGGTGGTGAGCCAGGCCTGATCCGGGCCGACGAGAAGCGCGAGGTCTTTCGTCATGAAACCGCTTTCGACCGTGTCGACGATGGTCTTTTCCAACGTCGTGGCAAAGCGCATGAGCTGTTCGTTGCCGTCGAGTTTCGCGCGGTGCTTGAGGCCGCCGGTCCAGGCGTAGATCGAGGCGATCGAGTTGGTCGAGGTCGCTTCGCCCGCCTGGTGCTGGCGATAGTGACGGGTCACGGTGCCGTGGGCGGCTTCGGCCTCGACGATCTTGCCATCGGGGGTCATGAGCTGCGAGGTCATGAGACCCAGAGAGCCAAAGCCCTGTGCCACGGTGTCGGATTGCACGTCACCATCGTAGTTCTTACAGGCCCAGACGAATTTTCCGGACCATTTCATCGCGCAGGCGACCATGTCGTCGATCAGGCGGTGTTCGTACCAGATGCCGGCCTTTTTGAAGTCTTCGGCAAATTCGGCGTCGAACACCTCTTGGAAGATGTCTTTGAAGCGGCCGTCATAGGCCTTGAGGATGGTGTTTTTGGTCGACAGATAGACCGGCCAGCCGAGGCTGAGACCGTAGTTCAACGAGGCACGCGCAAAGTCGCGGATCGAGTCGTCGAGGTTGTACATCGCCTGATAGACGCCCGCAGACGGCGCGTCATAGACGACTTTCTCAATGACCGTGCCGTCTTCGCCCTCGAATTTCATCGTGAGCTGACCTTTGCCGGGGAAGGTGAAATCGGTGGCTTTATATTGGTCGCCGAATGCGTGACGGCCCACCACGATGGGATCGGTCCAGCCGGGCACAAGGCGGGGCACGTTTTTACAGATGATCGGCTGACGGAAGACGACGCCGCCCAAAATGTTGCGGATTGTGCCGTTGGGCGATTTCCACATTTTCTTGAGGTTGAATTCCTCGACGCGTTGCTCATCGGGCGTAATGGTCGCACATTTGACGGCGACGCCGACCTCTTTGGTCTTTTCGGCTGCATCAATGGTGATCTGATCTTCGGTCTCGTCGCGGCTCTCGATGCCCAGATCGTAATAGAGCAGATCGATGTCGAGATAGGGCAGGATGAGTTTCTTTTTGATGAAATCCCACATGATGCGGGTCATTTCATCGCCGTCCATTTCGACGATTGGGTTGTCTACCTTGATCTTGGTCATCTGGGGGAGCTCCATGCGATGTCTGGAAGAGTCGGGTTTGTTTTAGCGCAGTTCCGGGGAGAGTGAAATGTTTATTGTATGCCATTGCATACATTTTTCGCCTTTTGTCTCTGAGTAGCCTGTCAGGGCAGACCGCGTCTGTCTATGGGCTTGGTATCGCGGAGAGATGTTTCAAATCTGCAACGCTGCACCTAAGCGGCCCAGATTTATTCTTGATAAAAATAGTAAGAATATGTAGGAGCAGCCTGAATGCTGGCTCCGATCCACACGGCGGAGCTTCCAGGTAGCGACAGCCCCCAAGACGCAGCACATCGAAAATGCAAACCATGAGGGGGTTTCCATGACCACTTTGCACCGGACCGCTGGGGTCCGTATGCGCCTGCACTGCAGTGTCGCCATTCTAGTTTCCTGTTTTCCGATCGCCACTTTGGCTCAGGATGTGTCGCAAAATGTCACCGTCCTCGACACCATCGTGGTCGAGGGCAACACAGGCGAGGCCAGCGTCGAGACCCTGACAGGTGGCGAGATCGCCGTCGTCGAGGGCGAGGCCGTCGCCGACAGCTACACGGGCGATGTTGCCACTGCGTTGCGCTCCGTGCCTGGCGTGTTCACGCGCTCGCCGGGGGACAACCCCGCCGTCACGGTCAACATTCGCGGCATGCAGGGGTTTGGCCGCGTCAACACGATGATCGACGGCATCCCGCAGACCTTCCGCAATATGTCGGGCCATGGCGGGTCTTATGACGATCAGGTCTTTGTCGATCCCGGTCTGGTCGCCAGTGCCGATGTCGCAAAAGGCGCCGTGGCGGGGGCCGCGGGGATGGGCGCGCTGGCAGGGGCCGCGAATTTCCGCACCATTGGCATCGACGATGTGCTTGATGGGGAGGAGCGCGTTGGCGGGATGTTGAAATTCAGCGCCGGCACCAACGGCTACGGCCCGCATGTGACGGCGGCGGGCGCCATGCAGGGCAATTTCGCCACCGGCGGCGACTGGGGGACGATGCTGGCGATTTCCGGCTATGAGAATGGGCAATATGCGGATGGCGATGGCACCAAATCCAGCGAATATACTCAGGACGAGCCACTCACGATCCTTGCCAAAGCCCGCTTCCGCCCGTCGGACGCGCTTGAGATCAATATCGCGGCGCAGGACTATAATAACAAAATGTTCCCGGCGAGCAGTTCCGGTTATCTTTGGGACATGGAGCGTCAGAGCGTGTCTGCCGATGTCCATTACAACCCGGCCAGTGAACTGATTAACATCTCCGCCAGTGCTTATTGGCAGGATATGTCCTTTGATTTTCCCGGTCACGAAGGACAAGCCTTCAATGGCAACACTGGGCGCGCGGGCACGGATATTTCCAAGGGTCTCTCCGTGTCGAACAGCAGCCGCATCACTCCCGACCTGCGTCTGGACTATGGGCTGGCCTGGTCGAACAACGATTACGATGTGAATGAGCTCGGTGGGCAAAATGGCTCGGGCGAATTGGACAAGCTGGGCGCGTTCTTTCAGGCCAGCTACCAGATGGGCGCCTGGGATTTCGGGGCGGGGCTACGCTACGACACATGGGAGGTCTCCGGCGAGATTCCTGAGACCGTAGGTGGCGTAACCAACGTCGTGCCGCTGGACAACTCGGGCGAGGAGCTTTTGCCGAACCTGAGTGCGCGCTATCACTTTAGCGATGCGCTTTCGACCTATGCCTCTTATGCGCAAACTATGCGCGCGCCGACCGCGACCGAGATGTTCTTCGGCATCAACGGCAATGTCCACTCAGGCGGCTCCACGATCAGTGTGAACCCGGATCTCGACTCGGAAAAGGCGGAGACTTTTGAGATCGGGGTGAATTACGCCTCTGAACTCTATTATGTCTCGGCCTCTGCTTTCCAATCCAATGTCGAGGATTTCATCGTCTTTGAGACCGACAGCGACAATGAAGTCCGGTTCATCAACATTCCGGGCGAGACCAAGCTGCGTGGGATCGAACTTGCGGGGGGCTTTGAGACGGAGCGGTTCTTTGGCTCTCTCTCTGTGACGCTTTCCGACACGGACCAGCCCGCAGCGCAACAGGCCGGTGGCGGGCAGGACCAATATGGCGAGCTGCCGAATGAGTATCTGACGCTCGATCTTGGTGCGAAATTCCAGGGCGACGATGGTCGTATCGGCGCGCGGATGCGCTATGTCGGCGACAGCGTCGTGGCGCGCTATACGAGCTTTGGCGACATGACGGCTATGATGATCGACAAACCGTCCTATACGCTCTTTGACCTCTACGGTTCCTATCAGGTCAGCGACAATGCCGAGCTTTTCGCCAGCGTGGAGAATGTCTTCGACAAATATTACGTCGAAGCGAATTCCGGTGACACCAGTCTCAATGGCGGCATCGGCGGGCGCGGGCGCACCTTTACCCTCGGGGCGACGTTCCGGTTCTGAGGTGTAAACTGTCTTAACGAGTGTTGGCCTGTCCTTTTCGGACGGGCCTTTTGTTTTTGCGGCGTCGCGCCGCGTTACCCCGCGACCACCAAACCGACGCCATAGGCCACAAGCGCACAGACGCCGCCGACCAGAACCGTCTCGCTCACCGCACGCACAAGCCCTGCGCGGGTGGCGACATGGCGCAAGACGCCCAACAATGTGAGCGCGACGGCGGCGGCGGCCACGGCGGAGCCGAAGCGGATGCCAAGAGGCAGGCCCAAAAGATAGGGCAGGATCGGGATCACGCCGAAGGCCACGAAGGACAGGAATGTGATCAGGGCACGGGGCCACAACAATCCCTGTCCGGGGTCTTCCAGCCCTTCGACTTGCGAGAGCGTCATCTCCGCCATCAGCCCCGGCGATTTCGCCGCCAGCGCCGCCATGGTCGTGGCGTCGAGCGTCGAGAGCCCGTGGCTTTGCAGGTGCCGGGTGAGGGCGTCGATCTGTGCAGATGGGTTTTGTCTCAACTGCCTGTGTCTCAGCTTTGTCATGTCGCGGGCGGCGCGGGCCGAGAGGAATTCGCCCAAGCCCATCGAGGTCGCATCCGCAAAAAGATTGGCCAGTCCGAACACCAAGACCGCCAGAGCGGCGATTTCGCCTGTGCCCTCGGCATTGGCGCCGGCAAAGCCTGCGACGATGGCGAAGGTGGTGACGATGCCGTCGTTGCCGCCATAGACGATCTGTTTCAGGTGATCGGTGAGGGGGGACCTTGCAAACATGCTGGGCTCTCGTGTTGGTTTGTGCGAGAGCTTAGGCGAAAGCCCCGATTGATGCCAGATTTTCGGCTGAAACGGAGGTTTTGCGCTCGGGGAGGGCGATTTTGTTGGGGTAAAATGATACCTATTTTTTAAGGTGTTGTTTTTGCTAATTAAATCGCAATAGGAGCCGCTTGACGTGGCGCGCGAAATGCTTAGAACACGCTCAATCGAATTCCTATCCCATAAGGGCTGAACCTATGAAAACCTTTTCCGCAACACCGGCGGACATCGACAAGAAATGGATCATCATCGACGCCGAAGGCGTGGTGCTGGGCCGTCTCGCGTCTATTGTCGCTATGCGTCTGCGTGGCAAGCACAAAGCCACCTTCACCCCGTCCATGGACATGGGTGACAATGTCATCGTGATCAACGCCGACAAAGTGCAACTGACCGGCAAAAAACGCACCGACGAGCGTTTCTACTGGCACACCGGCCACCCGGGCGGCATCAAATCCCGCTCCATGGGCGAGCTGCTTGAGGGCAAGTACCCCGAGCGCGTCGTGACCAAAGCCGTGCAGCGCATGCTGCCGGGCGGCAAACTGTCCCGTCAGCAAATGACCAACCTGCGCGTCTACGCCGGTGCCGAGCACCCGCATGAAGCTCAGAACCCCGAAGTTCTGGACGTGAAGTCCATGAACAAGAAAAACACCCGGAGCGCATAATCATGGCTGATGAAATCAAATCCCTCGACGAGCTGAACGCCGTCGCCGGTGGCGAAACCGTCGTCGAAGTTGCAGCTCCGCGTGAACCGGTTCGTGACGAACTGGGCCGTTCCTACGCCACCGGCAAGCGTAAAGACGCTGTCGCGCGCGTTTGGATTAAACCGGGCTCCGGCAAAGTCACCGTCAACGGCAAAGACATGTCTGTCTACTTTGCTCGTCCGGTGCTTCAGCTGATCGTGAAACAACCGGCTCAAATCGCTGGCGTCGAAGGTGAATTCGACGTGGTTGCCACCGTCAAAGGCGGCGGCCTCTCCGGTCAGGCCGGTGCTGTGAAACACGGCATCTCCAAAGCTCTGCAGCTCTACAACCCGGAATTGCGCGCCGCTCTGAAAGCCGCTGGCTTCCTGACCCGCGACAGCCGCGTCGTCGAGCGTAAGAAATTCGGTAAGCGCAAAGCGCGTCGTTCCTTCCAGTTCTCCAAGCGTTAATCGCTTACTGGACCCAAGATTTGGAAACCGCCACGGAGCACTCCGCTGGCGGTTTTCTCTTTTTTGCGCCCGTTTTCGCCCTTGGCAGTTTTGCCATGCTGTTTCATAGTTTTCGAAACAGAGAAGGCGTGTCTTTTGAAAAATCCCTATTCCGACCTGCCGCCGAAAGCCTTTTGGAAAACCGGCGTCGTTCAGACGGACAAGGTCCATTGGCCCGAGCTTTTCGTGCCGAAATTCACCATCTCCGCCGACAGCGCCGTCGCAACCGCCGGAAGCTGTTTCGCGCAGCGCATCCGGCAGGCTTTGGCCGACGAGGAGATGCCGATCCTCGACGTCGAACCCGCGCCTGCGGCGGTGCAGGGCGATCTGGCGCGGGAGTTCGGGTACGGGCTACACTCTGCGCGCTACGGCAATATCTATACGCCGCGTCAGCTTTTGGAGCTGTTGCAGGACATGCAAAAGGACGCGGTGCACAAGGCGCTGATCTGGGAGCGCGACGGGTGCTATGTCGACATGCTGCGCCCGAATGTCGAACCCGATGGCTGTGCCTCGGTGAAAGAGGTGCTCGAGTTGCGAAAGCAGCATCTGGCGCGTTTGCGCGAATTGTTCGAGACGGTCGATGTCTTTGTCTTCACTTTGGGCCTGACGGAAGCGTGGATTCACGAACCGACCGGGCGCTGCCTGCCGGTCGCGCCGGGGGTGATCGCGGGGGAGTATGATCCCAAAACCTACCACTTCCACAATTTCACCCATTCGGAATTGCTCAAGGATCTCAAGGCGATCCGCGTTCTTCTTCGCGATATCCGCAAGGGGGTAAAGATCATCCTGACCACCTCTCCCGTGCCGATCACGGCGACGGCGTCGGGCGATCATGCGTTGAACGCCAGCACCTACACGAAATCCACGCTGCGCTCTGTGGCGGGCGAAATGGCGATGAAATTCAAGGATGTCGATTATTTTCCCGGCTATGAAATCGTCACCACCTGGGCGCGGGAAAACCCGGCCTATGAGGCCAACCAGCGCAGCATCCGGCCCGAGGTCGTGGCGCATGTGATGGCGGTGTTTCTCGACGCTTACGGGCTGCGCAACGCGAAGACGGAAGGGCGACGGCCGGAGCCGATCCATGACGATGCCGAATATCTCGAAGGCCATGACGACGATCTGGTCTGCGAGGAAATCCTGATCGAGGCCCTGCATAAATGACCCGCGCCTTGTTGATCGGAAACTCGCATGTTGGCCCCTATCTCAATGCGCTGAAACATGCGGAGGGGGAGGTCGCTTTGGACCTCGATTGCATCGCGGCCTTTGGCGACGGTCTGGAGCGTTACACCATTGAGGACGGCGTGTTCTGCGGCAATATCCTTGATCCGAAGGTGACCGGGCGCAAGGGCAAGGGACCGTTTCCCGGCTCGGACGCGCGCGCGGTGCTGAAGGATTACGATGTGGTGCTGCTGACCGGGCTCAGGTTTTCGATCTTTCAGGTGATCCGTGTGTTCCGAGATCTGGGTCTTGTGACGATGGACAGCTCCCGCGATTATGCGACGGCGGCGGAAAATGGCGTGACGCTGGTCTCCGAGGCTTTGTTGTACCGGCTGATCGCAGAGCGTCTGTCGGGCAGTCTGATGATGCAGATCGCGCGCGACATCCGGGCCGCAACGGATGCGCCGATCCTTGTGCTGGCCCAACCGCGTCCAACGCGGCAGGTCTTGGTCGAAGGCACAAGGTTCGAGACCTTTTGCAACGCCGAAGAGCGCGGTGAGGGGGACTTTGTGTCAAAGACCTATGAGCGCCTCGGGCAGGAGCTTTGCGCCGGGATCGCGGCGCATTATGTGCCGCAGCCGTCGGGAACCATCGACGGCGGGATGTTCACGGACACCTCCTATATGATGGGCACCCTGCGCCCGCCGTTTTGGAAAAAGAACGGGCGCCCGGTGGATTTTCGCCATGGCAATGCCCGCTATGGGGCACGGATGTTGAAACATGTGGCGCGGGAGCTGGAAACGCTGTGAGCCATCCCTATGAAACGAGCCTGGCAAAAGCGTTTTGGCGCAGTGGTGTTGTGGAGACCGACCGGCGGCGCTGGCCGGAGATTTACACGCCTGCCTTTCCGATCCGGCCCGAGACAGCCGTCGCCACCGCCGGAAGCTGTTTTGCGCAGCACATTGGCCGGTTTCTGCGGGACGTGGGCGTCAATGTTCTGGATGTGGAGCCTCGTCCTGAGGGGATGAGCGATGAGCAGGCCAAAGCGCGTGGCTATGGCCTCTATTCGGCGCGCTACGGCAATATCTACACGGCGCGCCAGCTGCGCGAGTTGTTGGAGGATGCCTTTGAAATCTATGTGGAGGACCGCCATTTTCTGACCCGCGACGGGGCATGGTTCGATGCGCTGCGCCCCGATGTGGAGCCGGACGGCTTTGCCACTTTGGAGGCGGCGGTGGAGGCGCGGCGGGCGCATCTTTTGCAGGTGGTGGAATTGGCGCAGGAGATGGAGGTGTTCATCTTCACGCTGGGTCTGACCGAAGGCTGGATCGACCGTGAAACGGGGCGGGTTCTGGCCATGGCGTCAGGCGTGATTGCGGGCGATTACGACCCGGAGCGCTATGTGTTTCACAATTTCACCTATGACGAAATTTACGCCGATCTCGTTGAAATCAGGAAACTTTTGCTCGGCATCAATCCCAATGTGCAGCTGCTTTTGACGGTCTCGCCGGTGCCTTTGACCGGGACGGCCTCAAACCAGCATGTTTTGGCAGCGACGAGTTATTCGAAATCGGTTTTGCGCGCGGCAGCAGGGGATTTGGCGGAGACATACGCGACGGTGGATTATTTTCCCTCCTATGAGATCGTTACCACTTGGGCAGCACCCGAGGCGGCTTTTGCGGCGAACCTGCGTTCGGTCCGGCCAGAGATGGTCGAGGGGGTGATGGCGGTTTTTTTGACCGCGCATGGGTTGGAGGCCACTGGCGGTTGACAGGCGATTGATGAGCTGCCTGTTTGATGGTCGAAGATGTGGCACATGCCATGAAATTGATCGTAGGGTCGGACGGCCTTTGGGAAAGCTCTTGCACATTTGATCAAAATCTTTTCAGGATCGAAGAGACAGGGGATAGGGCCGGGACCGGTTCGGAAACAGGAAGGACACCAGCATGGCGGCGAGCGACAGGATACGTCGTTTTTTCCGGACAGAGCAGGGGATCGGGATGCTTTTGGTGTCCCCGACGGCACTCTATGCGCTGTTGCTTTTGGCCGTGCCTTTGATCGCGATTTTCGTAATTTCGTTCTGGACACAGACCGGGGTGCGCGATTTCGACACCGCCTTTACGCTCGCGAATTACAAAGAGGCGCTCACCGATCCGCTCTATCGCCAGCTCATGCTGCGCTCTCTTATGGTGTCTGGTCTGGTGACGCTGATCACCGTGGTGCTGGCTTTTCCGATTGCCTATTTCGTGTCTTTCGGGGTGAAGCCGGAGCATAAATCGCTCTGGATTTTCCTGATCACCATCCCGTTCTGGACCTCTTACCTGATCCGTGTGTTCCTCTGGAAAGTTATTCTCGGCTATAACGGGGTGCTCAACTCCGGTCTGAAACTCGTTGGTTTGATTGAAGAACCTCTGTCCTTCATTCTCTATAACGTCAACGCGGTGATCATCACGCTGGCCCATGCCTATGCGCCTTTCGCGATCCTGCCGATCTTTGTCGCGTTGGAGAAAATCGACCGCTCTCTCTTGGAAGCGTCGCGCGATCTGGGCGAGAGCCGGACGATGACCTTTCTGCGGGTGACCCTGCCTCTGGCCGCGCCCGGTGTGGTCGCCGCCGTGCTGATCGTCTTCATCCCGACCATCGGTGATTACGTCACGCCGCGCCTTGTCGGTGGGCCAGGCGGCCTCATGATCGCCAATATGATCCAGACCCAATTCCTGCGCCTCAACAACGCGCCTTTGGGGGCCACTTTGGCGGTGCTCGCGATGTTGATCGTCGCGGTGATTGCCGTGGCCTTCCTGCTCTTGGGCAACCGCGCTGCGGGCGGTAAAAAAGGAGCGCGCAAATGAAATCGCTCAAGACCTATGCGATCCTCTATCTGATCTTTCTCTACGCGCCGATCTTTCTGTTGCCGCTCTTTGCTTTCAACAGCTCGACGATCATCGCCTTTCCGCTGGAGAGCTTCACGACCGAGTGGTTCACCCAGCTTTTGACCCTCTCCGAGATGCATGGCGCTTTGCTCAATTCGCTCAAGATCGCCGTGACCTCCGCCGTGTTGGCGACCACTTTGGGCATTTTCGCCGCCATGGCGGTGTCGCGCTATAGCTTCCCCGGCCAAAAGGGCATCATGGGGTTTATCATGCTGCCTTTGGTGCTGCCGGAGATCATCGTCGCCGTGTCCTTGCTCATCGTCATCCTGCGCATTGGGCTCGACACCGGCGCCTGGTCGGTGATCGCGGGGCACACGCTGATCTGCACGCCTTTTGCCATCGCGATCCTGCAATCGGCCTTCGCCGCTCTGGACCCGTCGCTCGAAGAAGCGGCCTACGATCTGGGCGAGACGCCCGCCTCGACCTTTCGCCTCGTGACCCTGCCTTTGGTCATGCCGGGGATCATTTCGGCGCTGTTGATTTCCTTCACCATCTCGATGGACGAATTCATCATCGCCTTCTTCCTGACCGGCGCCGAGCCGACGTTGCCGGTCTATCTCTTCTCCATGCTGCGGTTCCCGAAACTGCTGCCTGCGGTGATGGCTTTGGGCACGATCCTCGTCGTCCTCTCCATCCTCTTGATCACAATCGCCGAATTTTTCCGCCGCCGGGGCGCCAAGCGCACGGGCAATGACACCGGGGGCTTTCTTTGACTATGGCTGACATGACTGCTGATACACCTCTGATCTCTCTGCAAAACGTCAACAAGCACTATGGCGACTATCACGCCTTGCGGGGCATCAATCTCGACATCCGTCAGGGCGAGTTCTTTTCGCTTTTGGGGCCGTCGGGCTGTGGCAAGACCACTTTGTTGCGCACGATTGCGGGGTTTGAGGATTACGACACCGGCGCTGTGATGATCTCTGACCGGGACATGCGCGGCGTGCCCGCGAACAAGCGTCCGACCAATATGGTGTTTCAGAGCTACGCGATTTTCCCGCATCTCTCCGTTATCGAAAATGTCGCCTTCGGGCTGCGCAAATCGAAGATGTCGAAGACCGACAAAATGCTGGCCGCCGAGGCAGCGTTGGAGATGGTCGGTCTCAAAGGCTACGGCCATCGCGCCGCCCATGCTCTGTCTGGCGGGCAACGCCAGCGGGTCGCATTGGCTCGCGCGCTGGTGTTGAAGCCCAAGGTTTTGCTGTTGGACGAGCCGCTCTCCGCGCTTGACCGCAAGATGCGCGAACAGATGCAGGTGGAGCTGATCAAGCTGCAACGCGAGGTGGGCATCACCTTTATTCTCGTGACCCACGATCAGGAAGAGGCGCTTGTGATGTCCGACCGGATCGCGGTGATGTTCGAGGGTGAAATCGCGCAATGCGACGACCCGGAGGTGCTTTATCGCAAGCCCAATTCGAAACGCGTGGCGGATTTCATCGGGGTGATGAATTTCCTGCCCGCCACGGTCCGGCAAGAGGGCGAAACCTATCTGGCCGAGATCGCCGGGCTGGGCGAAACCGAGATCACCGAGGCGCAATGTCCGGGCGGCGTGCCTCTCCAGAATGACAACAGGGGCGAGGCCACAGTGGGCTTCCGCCCCGAGACCCTGACGCTTTTGTACGAGGGTCAAAGCGCCACCCACCGCGCAGCCCCCGCCGTGGTCGACGAGGTCGTCTATTACGGCGATATGACCTATTACGACGTGCGGTTTGAGGGTGTCGAAAAGCCGGTGCGTATTTCGATGCGCAACATCTTTGGCCGCGATGTTCTGGGCGTCGGCACGAAGGTCCGCGTCAGCTGGTCCCCGGGCGCGCTGGTGGTGTTTGATCAGAGCGCGTGAGGCCCACCGTCAGACGATCATGTTGACCCAATGGATGTTGTCAGCGATATAAGTGTCGTTGATAAGGTTTTTATTCAAAAGGGATTTCAGGATGTGGCGGGCTTTCGGCGTATTGGCTGTATTGGCGATGATTGCAGGTGCGGCAGGCACCCTTTGGTTCAAAACGCCGCTGAGCGATACCTTTCAGATCACGCGTCAGCTGCGGAATGTCCCGGTGCTTGAGGGGTATGAGATTGAGCTTGAATCCTGCACTTTGACTCTCTCCTACGAGAGTGTGGATGCGGATCGCAACAGTGTCAGGGTCATTCGGAGCCTTCTCGACCTGTCGCAATACGACCTCAAGAATGTGCGCATTCAAAGCCTCACCGATGGCAGCGCGATCTATAGCGCCTCGTCGCGTCGGGCCACGCCGGAGATGGCGCGGGAGGCCATGCGTGTGGTGGCGCTCTTGCCCGATAGCTTTTCCAGCAAAGAGACGACGCTGACCCTCTTGGGCGAGAATGGTGCGCGGGAGGTGCAAGAAACAATTGGGGCGGAGAGCCCCGAGGCCTTCAGTCTTGAAGCTGTACGAGAGCTGCTGGCAAAACCGGATCAGACTTTGACCTTTTGGCTCAACAGGTTCGTTCTCATTCCAAGTGAGGGCGGCGAGCCGGGAATTCATCCGGATGCGCCGGATTTTGATCGGTTCGCAACCTCCGTCCTCACCCTCGATCCGCCGGTTTCCACGCTTGTGATGCGGAACTATTTGTCGAAAACCGAAGACCCCACGCGGTTGTTGTCGGGGCAAGTCACGGTTTTCCCTAAACTTGATTTGCAATTCAAAACCCAAGACGATTTGATGGCCTTTGGCCAGCGTCTGGCGGGGTATCAAAGGCGCGTCTGCCCGGTCCGGTAAGGCTGGGGTGTCGCTCAGCGCTGCAACACCTTCGTCACGAACCCCGTCACCGCGCGTTCCAGATCGGGGCGCTTGCCGGTGCCGAGCGTGCGGTTCACCTCGGCGTGGCGATAGTTTGAGCCATCAAATAGGGCGGCATCCGCGCCCTTCGACCGGGCATTTGTGACGAAATTTGACATCGCCGTGGCGTGCCCGTGGGCCTCAGAGGTGATCGCCAAAATGGGCGGCAGGTTTTTGGCCAGATTGTAGGTGGGCGACAGCGCCCCCCATTGATTGCGGTCCGTGAACGCACTCGCGGTGCCAAAGGGCAGGTGGCCCTGATGGGCGCGCGCCAGCGTGATCAGATCGACCGCCCCGCTGTCATTGACGATCACGCCTGCGGGCAGGGGTGTCCAGCCGGTGAGCGCCGCCATGGCCACAAGATGCGCACCTGCCGAGTGGCCCATGACGATCGTGCGTTCGGGCTTGGCGACATTGGCAAAACACCAGTCCATCGCTTGCCGCACGGCTTTGATTTGGCCGGTCACCGGGGTTTTCGGCAGCGTCGGGTAGTCGATGGAGACGAAATCGAGGCTCATGGAATTGACCCAATCGGGTTTCGCGTCCACCGCCTTACGCGAGCCTCTGCGCCACGATCCGCCATGGACATAAATTACGGCCCCACGAGGGTTCGCGGCACGGTAGATGTCCAAATCCTCTGCGCCATAGCTTTTGGTCTCGGGCTTGCCAGCGGCCAAGGCAGGCCAGGGGTAGGCCGCGGCCAGAGCGCTCAACAAAAGGTGGCGACGGGTCAGGGGGCTGTGTTGCGGCATCTGCTCTCCTCACTAAAGCGTTTTTCGTTTAATCTGTTTCAGATTGAGCGGAAAACGTTGCCACACTGAATTGATAGTGCTGCGTTTCTCAAAAATTGAGTGCCTCAAGTTTTTTAAGAAACGCTTTAGTCTTGAGGGATCAACCCCAATCCGCGCAAGTATATGCCGATTCCGGTTTCCAAAAGGTCTTCGGGCGGGAAGGGCACCCGCGCGCCGGGGGTGCCACGGGCAAAAAGCTCGACCACGCCATGCGCCATGGCCCAAACATGCGCCGCGAACATCTGGGGCGGGGGGCGTTTGCCTTCGGGGATTTGTTCCGACAATTGCGTGGCGGCCCGTTCCAACACACCCAAGGCCCGTTCGGCCACGGCGTAGAGTTCGGGCGAGCGCTGCATCGAGATGCCGCTTTCGAACATGGCGATGTAATGGCCGGGGTAGCGGCGGGCAAAGGCCAGATAGGCGCGCCCCACCGCCTCAAAGGACGCAAGCGCCGAGGGCTGGCCGGTGTCATAGGCATAGTCGAGAAGATCGGCGAAGACCTCGAACCCTTGCCGGGCGATCTCGGCGATTAGGTCCTCGCGGCCCTCGAAATGGCGGTAAACGGCGGCGGGGGTGACGCCTGCGGTCTTGGCGGCCTCGGAAAGGGTGAACCCCGTCGGGCCCTTTTCCTCGATCAGCACAAGCGCCGCCTCGATCAGCGCTTGTCGCAGATTGCCATGGTGATAGCCGCGCTTGCTCATTCGGGCTTACTCATCCTCGTCGCCGGTGATCAGCAGGCTCGGCCCGTCGACGATCTTATCGTCGATCTCGCCGATGTTGTCCGCGTTTTTGCCCTTATAGTCGATCTGACACAGGACGGAGCGAATGGCATTGAGCCGCGCGCGGTATTTGTCGTCCGAGCGGATCACGGTCCAGGGCGCGATCTCGGAATGGCTGCGTTCCATGGTCTCGGAAATCGCCACAGTGTAGTCGTCCCAGCGTTTGAGGCCCTCGACGTCAATGGACGAGAGTTTCCACTGTTTCAGCACGTCCTGTTCACGCGCCAGAAAGCGTTTGAGCTGTTCGGCGCGGCCGACGTTGAGCCAGATTTTAAAAAGCTGAATGCCCTCTGAGACCAGCATGTCCTCGAACTCTGGCAGCTGGTGAAAGAACTTTTCGCGCTCCTTGTCGGAGCAAAAGCCAAAGACCTTTTCCACCACGCCGCGGTTGTACCATGAGCGGTCGAACAGCACGATTTCGCCCGTGGTCGGCAGGTGGTCGATGTAGCGCTGGAAATACCATTGCCCGGCCTCGCGCTCGGTCGGTTTCGACAGCGCCACCACGCGGGCGGAGCGCGGGTTCAGGTTCTCGCGGAACCGCTTGATCGTGCCGCCTTTGCCCGCCGCATCGCGGCCCTCGAACACCACGACGATGCGCTTGCCGGTCTCGCGCACATCGGCGAGCATCTTGACCAGCTCGCGCTGCAACAGCTTGATTTCATCCTCGTAGTCGGACTTTTTCATCCATGCGTCATAGGGGAAGGAGGGCGACAGGATCTCTTTCTTGCCGCCGTCTTCGACCGCTTTGCGGATGGATTTCGGCGCGTCTTTTTCGAAATAGCGGGAGATGGCGCCGTCAAAAGGCAGGTCTGAGGATTTATCGGTCATGGCGCATCGCTTTTTCCGTGTTAATCACCTTAACACTATGGGGTTTTTCAGGCCGGGTTGCAACGCGCACCGCTGCGTGACGTGGCGCGTCTCACAGCCTCGACCACAGCCTCCGTCGCCACGTGATGCGGCATATGGCCGATGCCGTCCAGTCGCGTGAGCACATTCGAGGCCACTTTGGCATCAAAGGGCAGGGCGTGGACGTGATCGGGGACGATGACATCCGACGTGCCATGAAGGCTCTCAATCGGCAGAGTTAGACCCGCGTAGCGCGGCACCATGGCGACCATTTCGGCCTTCAAGGCAATGCGTTGGCGGGCGTTTTGACGGTGACGCGGGGGATAGATGGAATTGCGGGGCTGGAAATGGTCGGCGTAGCCCTCGGGGACATCTTGCGGGGCGAAAACCTCGGCCAGTTGTTTGGCAATGATGCCCGGCGTGACCAGCGCGTTGATCAGCTCGGAGGCCCACCAGCCGAGGACAGGTTCGGCGAGTGTGCGGTGCAACAGCGGATGGCCGGTCTCCCAGTCATGGGACGGCGAAGAAACCAGAACCAAAGCCGCCAGATCGTCGGATTGAAGCGCCCATTCGAGCGCCACGGCGCCACCGTAGGACTGACCAAGAACGATGGGCGGGCGACTGTCGAGGGTCTGGATCGCCTCGCGCAGGACGCGGGCTTGGGCGGCGAGGCTTTCTTCTTTCATTCGGGGGCTGTGGCCAAAGCCGGGGCGGTCGATGACATAGACGCAAAACTCTTGCGCCAGCGCGGGCGCGAGGCGGAAACTCATGTCATAGGTCGAGCCAGACGCGCCGTGGATCAAGGCGACGGGCGGGGCGTCACGCTCACCATAGGTCTCGACATGGATCACAGCGCCGGAGCTGGTGTTCACCAAATCGCCCCGGCGTCGTGTCTTGATGGCACGCAGAGGGCCGCGCCGCGCAGGCATCCCAAAGAGGTCTCCAGCCGGTCGCGGTGCCACCGATCAGCTCCCGATGTCTTCCAAACGATAGGGCGTGTCCTGATAGATCGCGTTGATCCAGTTGCCGTACAAAAGATGCGCGTGCGACCGCCAGCGGTTCATCGGGCGCAGCGACGGGTTATCGTCCGGAAAGTAATGTTTCGGCAGGATGATCTCTTTGCCCGCATCCACATCCCTTTGATATTCCTCGAACAAAGTGCCCGTGTCATATTCAAAATGGTTGAAGATATAGAGGGCACGATGCTCCGGGTCCTGCACCAGACAGGGGCCGGTCTCGTCCGATCCCAGGAGCGGCACAAGGCCCGGCACGGCGTCGATTTCGGATTGGCGCATCTCTGTCCAGCGGCTCACGGGGATGTAGCACAGGTCGGAAAAACCGCGCAGATAGGGCGAGCTGGGGGCCAGGTTTTCCTGAAGGAACAACCCAAAGGCCTTGTGATCCAGATCGTATTTCTTCACGCCGTGGAAATAGTTGATCATCGCCATGCCGCCCCAGCAGACGCCGAAGGTGGAAAACACATGGCTCTGCGTCCACTCAAACACCTCTTTGAGCTCATCCCAATAGGTGACGTCTTCGAAGGGCAGGTGTTCGATCGGCGCGCCGGTGATGATCAGCCCGTCGAATTTCTCGCCGGAGGCTTTCACGTCCGAAAACGGCCGGTAGAATTGCTCCATATGCTCGGCGGCGGTGTTTTTAGTCTGGTGCTCGCTCATGCGGATCAGCTGAAAGTCGATCTGCAGGGGCGTCGCGCCGATCAGACGGGCAAATTGGTTCTCCGTCTGGATTTTCTTCGGCATCAGGTTCAAAAGCGCGATCCGGAGCGGGCGGATTTCCTGCGACTTTGCCCGGCCTTCGCCCATGACCATGACGCCCTCGGCGGAGAGCACGTCATAGGCGGGAAGGTTTTCGGGCAAG
Organism: Celeribacter sp.; assembly: GCF_048270365.1. NCBI lineage: Bacteria > Pseudomonadati > Pseudomonadota > Alphaproteobacteria > Rhodobacterales > Roseobacteraceae > Celeribacter > Celeribacter sp. Next base: position 248,180 of record NZ_JBLWTA010000001.1, on the reverse strand, counting down.
GTGATGGGCATTTCAGGATATCCTTTTTAGGGCAGGAAGGTAATTTAGGCTTGGGCCGCGCGTTTATCAAGCGCACGTTTCTCAAGTGCGGTGGCGATGAGGGCGGAGAAGTCGTCGGGGCCGGTGATGCGTTTGACGTCTTCGTAATCGAGCGTGATGCCCCAGTTTTTCGCCATGGCCTCGTAACGCGGCTGGCGGTGGTTGAGGGCGCGGGCGTAGGTGTAGCGGATGAAATCGTCGGGGTTGACCTGATCCTCTGTGAGGCCTTTTTCCGAGAGATATTCCGCCCAGATCGCGGCGAGGAATTCGGGCTGATAGGCCATCGGTTTCGGCGCCTTGTCAAAGCGGCGGATCAGCTCTTCTGTGTGGGCCTCGGAGCCTTTGAGCCACACGAGAAGCGCGTTTTTAGAGAGCGCGCTCAGGATCGGGTCATTGGCGTCCTCGGGATCGACCCATTCGCAGATCGAGCCACCGGTGTCGCAGACGAAATGCGGGTAGTCATAGAGCGTCTGCGCGCGGGTGATGAAATGGCTGGTGTCCATCAGGGCGGCTTTTTCGGCGACTTCGAACAGGCTCTGACGGCGCTGGAATTCTGCGATTGGAATGCCGCCCTGTGCCTCCGATCCGGGTTTGCCGAGGAAATAGGAGACTGGCGCGAGGTTGTCGAAGGTGATGTTCGACTTGATGTAGATGCTGTCCGACAGGAATTGTTCGCGCAGGAACGGCTCGCGCATCGCGACTTTTTTCAGATTGTCGTCAATGGCTTCGCCCAGATACCGCGTGCCGATGCGGTAGTCGATGGAGTAGTGATACCATTCGCCCGTGTCGCGCAGCATGTTGGAGATCACGGTTTTTCCGAGACCCGACATGCCGAAAAGAATGAGGCGTTTGTGGTCCGCACCCTGCCACTCTGCCGCTGTGTCGTAATGCATCTGTCTGTTCCTGTTGGTCTCGCCCTGTCGGTCGCGGTGGTGCCATGCCGCGCGCGGCCTCGCAAGTGTTATGCGGGGTTTTGGCGCCTCAGACACGTCAAAACCCGTCCGTCGATGACCAAAAGACCCAATGCGATGAGGCCAAAGCCCACGTAAGCCTGAAGCGAGAGGCTTTCGCCCAGCACGAGCGCGCCCAAGGCGATGGAGACCGGGGCGACGATGAGCGTCGTGAGCGAGGTGTTCCCGGCGCCTGCGAGTTGGATCACCTTGTAATAGATGATGTAGGGCAGGCTAGTTGCGAGGATCGAGAGATAGAAGAGCGCGCCCCATGTTTCGGGGCGGAGCGGGACGGGGGGGAGGCCAGAGATCAGGAACGCTGCGGGCAGGGCAAAGAGGGCCGCCCCCGTGAGCATGCCGGCGGCGGCAACCTCGGGGCGCAGATCGGACAGCATGATGCGCCCGACGCAGTTCGACAGCCCGTAACACATGGTCGCCCCGATCATCGCCAATTGGCCCAAAGAGGTGAGGTCAAAGGACCGAAGCGCCTCGATGCCGATGATGATCACGATGCCCATGACGCCCAAGAGCACGCCGGTGCCCTTGCGCAGGCCGAGCTTTTCATCGGCAAAGATGAGCGCGGCGAACAAGACGCCGAAGATCGCGGTGGAGGCGTTCAGGATGCCCGCAAGGCCCGAGGGGATGTGATGCTGTGCCCAGGAAATCAACAGGAAGGGTACGGCGGAGGTCAGGCAGCCGACAAGGATGAAACGCCAGAGGTAGCGGGAGAAGGCGGGAAGGGGGAAGCCTTTGATCAGAACATAGGCCCAAAGCACCAGCGCGGCGATGGAGACACGACCCGCCACGATCCAGAACACCGGAAGTTCGCGGATCAGGATGGCAACCGAGAGAAAGGAACAGCCCCAAAGGCCGCCCATGGCGAAGAGCCCGGCCCAGGCTGCGGGGGGGATGGTTTTTTGTGGGGCCATGCGGATGGGTCCTTTTGTCTTTCGGGACAAGGTCGCGTGCATCGGCACAGGTGGCAAACCGGAAATTGTGCAAAAGCCCATCACGGTTTCTGATGAAAGTCTTCGTCACGAAAAAAAAGGCCCCGCGAGATGCGAGGCCTTTTAATTGCGTATCCGGTCGGATCAGAAGTGATGCGACAGTTTCAGGCCGACACCGATGGCGGTGTTGTCTTCGAAGTCTGTCGTGTTGCCACTGAGGTCGGTATTTGCATCCCCAACCCAGACATAAGACACCCCACCGGCAATCGCAGTCTGCTCGGTGATCTGGTATTTCAAGCCCGCGGTGATGGATTTGTAACCGTCCTTCGGAGACAGGTTACCCTGAATGCCACCATAGGATTTCTCATAGCCGACAGAGAGCGAGCCGGACCACTGGTCATTGAAGCGACGCCCGACACCGAGGCTATAGGAAATTGTATCGTCGTTGTGATCGACGAGGTTATCATTGACGACACCGGGCGAGCTATAGATTTGCGGCGCAATGACAGTCTTGGTCCACTCAGCCCAGCGTGCGGAGAACATCAACAGGGTGTCGGCGGCGATGCCCGTCTGGAAATCGAAATTGATTGACTGGGGAAGCGTCACGTTCAGCGGTGTGTCCGAGGCGCCACCGGCGCCGCCGGAAAGATCTTCGGTCGCGGTGAAGTCGATGTCGATTTCGGAGTTGTAGGTCAGGCTGGCACGCAGCGCGATGTCCGGGATTTCATAGGCAACGCCCACAAGGTAACCCCAGTCATTCTCCGTTGATGTGTCCAGAGTATAGCCTGCCGGACCAACGGCGGGCAGGCTGACTTCGCCTTCCGTGGTCAGGTTGCGCACACCGCCGTGGACGGAGAACCGATCATTGAACTTGTAGCGCAAAAGGGCGGTGATGGCGACCGTATCCACGGAGGCCGTCGAGCCAGCCACCGGATAGCCTGTGCCTGCCGGGTAATCAACGTCCGCACCGAAGGGTTGGTCAATGATCAGGGCCATAGAGAGCGTGTCTGACAGGTCGCGTTTATAGGCACCTGCCATTTGCGTGTAGGACGGGGCCATGTCGCCAGATTGAAGGGCGCCAAAAAGGTTTCCGGAGACATCCGGGTTGACCGACCCAAAGCTCAGTTCGACATAGGTGCCTGTCTCGAAAATCGGAGCAATGGATTGGCCGGAACGGTCCATGCCACCCGCAAATGCACTGGTAGAGCCGACCGCGAGTGAGGCGGCCAGAAGTGTTGTTGTTTTCATGATCTCCATCCCTGACGAGCACCGAGGCTCGCTTCGATCTAAGTTGTTCGTGTTGAGCGACTTTCCGCTCTTATTGTTCACTCAGCCTAAGCTGCGACAAAATTTCAAGCAATTCTGACGCCACGTCATGATGAAAACGGGGTGATCATGGTTTTTGTGCATCAACTTGGGGTGGAGTGGGCTGACATCCGACGGTTCTCGGCCAAGATGTTGATGTAATTGGCGGAAAAGATGATCGCAGCGCCCAGAAACACCAGCGCATCGAGGCCTTCGCCGTAGAACATCATGCCGATGACGGCGATGATCGGCAGGCGCAGAAAGTCGATCGGCGTGACGATGGAGGCGGGCGCCAGGGACAGCGCCGTGGTCAGACAGAAATGCGCGCCGAGGCCTGAGACGGCCACCACGGTGACCCAGGGCAGATCGATCAAGCGGGGCAGGGCCATGTCGCCGTCGGCCAGCGCGCAGACGAGGCCAAAGCCGAGCTGAAGCGTGACCATCCAGAACATGATGCCCAGAATCGTGACATGGGCCGTGAGCGTCAGCCGCTTGGTGAACAGAGCCGAGGCGGCAAACCCGAGGGCACAGGCCATGGCGGCAAAGATGCCGATGGACAGGCCATCAGCGCCAAAGGGCCGCGCGACGATCAAAATACCAGCAAACCCCATCAAGGAGGTGAGCGCGCGTGTGGGCGTCATCTTTTCGCCCAAAAAAATCGTGGCGCCGAGACCCACGAGGATCGGGTAGGAGAATTCAAGCGCGAAAAGCTGTGCCATCGGGATCAGGGTGAGGGCGTAGAGCCAGAGGTTTTGGCCTGCAAAATGGCCGAGGTTGCGCCCGACATGCAAAGGCATGGCGGAGGGGCGACACTCGCGCAGGCGGCCTTGGGTCACGGCGATGGTCAAGACGATCACGAGGCCGATCAGTGAGCGGTAGCCCAGAATTTCAAAAGTGTCGAGATGGCCGGCGAGCTGGCGCCCGGCCACGGCCATGGAGGAAAATCCCAAAAGCGCGCCGCTCATCCAGAGCGCGGCTTTGATCGGCTGACTTTGCATACTCATTTAAAGGAACTCACGCGGCGCTTTTTTTGAAATTGCGCGCCATATGATGGGTGACGCGCCACCAGTCGGAGCTTTGCGTGCGGTCCTGATGCGCCTCAAAGGCGCGGGCGTCGCGGAACACTTCGGTAACATGAAACTCGGAGGGGCGCACCTCATCCTGCCAGAGATCGAATTGCAGACATCCGGGTTCGGCGCGCGACAGACGGATGTGCTCGGGCAAAAGCGCCAGAACGTGGTCCACCTCATCGGGCGCGCAGGTCATCGTGCCGGTCAATAGCACTTTTCCAGCCATTCGGTTCTCCTCCCAGAGCCTTCACGTGCGGTCTGTGCGCCTTGGAAAACGGGCGTCTCAGGTCGCGAAAGGGTCGTTGCAAAGACGCAGGATGTCCAGCCCAGTTTCCTCCGAAAGCTGCGCAGCCTCTTTGCGCCAATGCATGTGGGCTTGGTGCTGAAAGGGGCTTAGGGGCGTTTCCTCATCTTGGGGCCGCCATGGTTTTTGGCCCCCTGCGAAATGAAGAATGCCGGGGCGTACAAAGGCCTCACGGTATTCGACGCGCATCCTGCGTGGCAAATAGCGTTTTCGGGTTTTGCGCTCTGAAATCAAAAGGTGTTGCAGGTTCCAGCGCATCGGCAGTGTCGCGATTTGACCGGCGAACAGAAAATTGAACCAATCCTGATCGTTATGACTCCAATTCTTATCGATCTTGGTGTTCAGGCAGGATTCGAGATCACAAAGACGTAGGGCTTTTTCCGTGGAGCGCAGTTTCGGCATATCAATGAGGACGATGCCGGTGTTGCAATAGTTGCGCATGGGAATATCGCGTTTGTTTTCATGAAGATGAGCTGCGATTCTGCGCCGCTTGGATTGCCAGAACGGATAAAAGCGCCGGAAGTATCGCCCGCTGTGATAGAGCCTCTGATAGTGGCAATCGGGCGCGGCTGCTATGGCATGATCGCCAAGGGGCGTATCATAGGCCTGAGCGGCGTCATCCACGACCAAAGTGTCTCCGTCGATCACAAGGCTTTTGCACGGCAGGATGTCATAGAGATACAATTGCCAGAAGTTCTGAATGGGAACTTTATGCGCCCACGGGTGATCTGTTCCGGGCAAGTCCGGGTTTTCGATCAGTGTGATCTGGGCTTCGGGGTGGCGTTGTTTCAGGTGGTCGAGCGCCATATGAAATGCAGGAAGGGCCCGGTCGGTCAGGAGCAGAACGTCGCAGGCTCCGCGGCTCTGACGCAGAAGGGACGAGAGCGAAACAAGCGTCGGGAAGGTGTAGCCTGCGTTGAAAACGTAGGAAAAATGCGCGTTGTGAGCCATGGAATATGGGGTGCTTTAAAGACCACATGCCCCAGAAGGGGCATGTTTTGAGTTTCGGTATCTGCGTTATTCCAGCTCGATCGTGCCCGGCGGTTTCGAGGTGCAATCGTAGAACACGCGGTTCACGCCTTTGACCTCGTTGATGATCCGGGTGGAGGTTTCTCCGAGGAACTCGTGGCTGAACGGGTAATAGTCCGCGGTCATGCCGTCGACCGAGGTCACGGCACGCAGCGCCAGCGCATAGTCATAAGTGCGCCCGTCGCCCATCACTCCGACGGTGCGCATCGGCAGGATGGCCGCGAAGGCCTGCCAAATCTCGTCGTAAAGCCCGTGTTTGCGAATCTGGTCGATGTAGACGGCGTCCGCTTTGCGCAGGATTTCGAGCTTGTCGCGGGTGATCTCGCCGGGGCAGCGGATCGCGAGACCCGGGCCGGGGAAGGGGTGACGCCCGATGAAAGAGGCCGGCAAGCCCAGCTCATGACCGAGTGCCCGCACTTCGTCTTTGAACAGCTCGCGCAGCGGCTCCACGAGTTTGAGGCCCATCTTTTCAGGCAGGCCACCGACGTTGTGGTGCGATTTGATCGTCACCGAGGGGCCGCCGGAGAAGGACACGGATTCGATCACGTCCGGGTAAAGCGTGCCTTGGGCCAGGAATTCCGCGCCTTCGATCTGGTCGGCGTATTTCTGGAACACGTCGATGAACAGCTTGCCGATGGTTTTGCGTTTGACCTCCGGGTCAGAGACGCCTTCGAGCGCGCCGAGGAACAGATCGCTCTCATCCGCGTGGATGAGGTTCAGGTTGTAGTTGTCGCGGAACATCGAGACGACCTGTTCGGCCTCATTGAGGCGCAAAAGGCCGTGATCCACGAAGACACAAGTCAGCTGATCGCCGATGGCTTCGTGCAACAGGATGCCGGTCACGGAACTGTCGACGCCGCCGGACAGGGCACAGATGACCTTCTTGTCGCCGACCTGTTCGCGGATTTTCGCGATCATTTCTTCGCGGTAGGCGCCCATGGTCCAGTCGCCTTTGAACCCGGCAATTTTCACGAAATTCTCATAAAGCGTCGCGCCATTCGGCGTGTGGTGCACTTCGGGGTGGAACTGCACGGCGTAGAAGCGACGCTCAATGTCGGCTGTCATGGCGAAGGGCGCGCCCGGCGAGGTGCCGTAAACATCAAAGCCCGGCGCAATCTCGGCCACGTGGTCGCCGTGGGACATCCAGACCTGTTCGCGGCCGGAGGCGTCCAGGAACCAGCCGTTGAAGAAATCGGTGCTTTTGTCGGTCGGCGTCACATAGGCGCGACCGAATTCGGCGGTGGCATGTTCGCCCGCCTCAACACGACCGCCCAGATCGTGCATCATCACCTGCTGGCCATAGCAGATGCCAAGAATCGGCACGCCCATTTCATAGGCCGCTTTCGGCGGACGGGGCGAGCCCTCGCGCATCACCGAATCCGGGCCGCCGGAAAAGATGATCGCTTTCGGATCGAACTCTTTCAGGCTTGCGTCGGTGACGTTCTGATAGGGGTGGATTTCGCAATAGACATTCAACTCGCGCAGACGCCGCGCGATGAGCTGCGTCACCTGAGAGCCGAAGTCGATGATGAGGAGGCGGTCATGGGATGTCTGGGTCATGACTTGCCTTTATGCGCGCGCGGGCCTTGAGGCAAGATGGATTCCCGCCTCGCTTTCGCTGTTGCGGGGTTTGGCGCACAAAAAGGCATGAAAAAGCCCCCGGGACCGCCTTTTTGAAGGGGCGCCGGGGGCGTGGGAGATTGCTTTGGGGTCAGGCGGCGTGTTGTTCGCTTGGGAGCAGGCGCGCCTCGCCCATCAGGGCGATTAAAAGCTCGACATGGCGTTTCACGCTATAGGTCGCGTCGCCCGCGCGGCGGGTCTCCTCGATTTTGGCCTCTTCCTCGATCAGCGCGGAGAGGGCGCGGCTGGGCGAGGGGGCGGTGCTGGTGCGCATCACGCGCTTGAGGTCACGATTGCGGTTGTAGTCGTTCAGGCCAAAACGCGCGGCCCGGATCAAGAGACGGGGGCGACGCAGGGCGTTGAGCAGGGTCGTGACATCATTCATGAGTTTTATCTCCTGTTGTGGTGTGTCGTCACGATGACGACGCATTGATGACACATTTGCACAACCTTAGCGTGTGTTGCGCATTGTTTCCGAAATGCGAACGGTCCTTTCCTCAAGTGTTTAGAAATAGGAAACAATACTGGACAAACGAGGCCATAATTAACCTTTGGGTAACCAATGCAACCCATGGTTGAGGCAAGATTCGGGATAAATTTGGGGATAAAGCGTGGAAAAACGGTGGATAATTTGCTGAGCCGCCGAAACGTCTGCCCCAAGTCTTAACCGTATCACCAATGGAAACAATTAACAGAACTGCCGGGGGAAAGATGCTGGAATCAGGGAAGCCGACGATGAACCAAGGGAGCGCACGAGGGGGGTGCCTGCCGAAATGGGTGCCTCAGGAAGCCAAACGCTATCTTGCACATACGGAAAGCGGAGACACGATCAGGGAACTGGCGCGACAGGGGGGCTGTGCACCCTCCACGGTGATGCGACAGGTCCGCAAGCTTGAGCAAAAGCGCGACGATCCGTTGATCGACGAAGCGCTGGCCTCGCTTAGTCGTCTGGCCCCGAAAGATGCCGATCCCCAGCCTCTCCCCAGCGCGCTGCCCAAAGCCAAGGACATGGACACGATGACAGACAATACCCCGTTCGACGACCCCATGGGGTCCACCCCGCCGGATGACGCGACGATCCATCGCGAAGCGCGCCGCATTTTGCGCCGCCTGTCCGAACCGGGGGCCTGTCTGGCGGTGGCGAAAGATATGGAAAAGGCCGTCGTGGTGCGCGATTTGCCGGACGGGCGCACCACGCGCACCGCCGTGCTCGACCGTCCGATTGCGCAGGCGATGGCGCTAAAGGATTGGATCACCGCGAACGCCAAGGGCAAGATCACGCGCTATACGATCACCTCCGCGGGCCGCGCCGCGCTGCGTCGGTTTCTGGCAGAGGACGAATCCGCTCGTGCAGGGTTTGCCGAGGCCCCGGCACGGTTCGGCGAGATGGACCCGGACTATGATTTCCGGGCGGAGTTCGATCAGGGCGAGAGTCGCAACAAACGCATCCGTTACAACACGGCGGAAAGCCCGGTCATGGTGCTGGCGCGCCGTCGTGACAAAGAGGGCGAGGCGTTTCTTTCGCCGGAACTTGTGGGGGCTGCGGAGCGTCTGCGCGAGGATTTCGAACTGGCCCAGATGGGGGCGGGCAAAGAACAGAATTGGGACCTCTACCTGACGGCGGGGGCGCAAAAGGATGTCGCGGGCAACGTCAACGGCTTTGGCCCCGATGCGGCGCGGGCGCGCGTCGGCGCGGCGCTTTTGGACCTCGGGCCGGGCCTGGGCGATGTGGCGCTGCGCTGCTGTTGCTATCTTGAAGGCATGGAGCAGGCCGAGAAACGCATGGGCTGGTCGGCGCGCTCCGGCAAGATCGTGCTGCGGATCGCGTTGCAGCGGTTGAAGAAGCACTACGATGAGGCGGGGTATAGCAATCTGATTGGGTGAGGGCCGGTCTGGCCAAGGGCCAGATTGAAAGGTCCAGTGGACCTTTCAAAGGCGCGAACGCCCTCGCACGCTTGCGGGGGCCGGCCGGTTCGGGGCTTCGCGCAAACGCTCCAGTGGAGCGTTTGAGGATTTCACGGGCGGAGCCCAGGAGGAGCGCCGGTCTGGCCGAGTTAAGAGCATCCTCATCATTGCAATAAGTTGTCACACCGCCCTCGTTTGATTAGATAAACTAATCAAACGAGGGCGTCCCCCATGCTTACACTCCGACAAATGACCTATTTCGTGGCTCTGGCCGAGCGGCGCAGTTTTTCGGCCGCCGCCGAGGCCGTGCATGTCACGCAGCCCGCTTTGTCTCAGCAAATCAAGGAGATGGAGGCCTCGTTAGGGGCACAGCTGGTCGAACGCCTGCCGCGCGACATTCGGCTGACCCGCGCGGGACAGGTGGTGCTCGAGCGTTGTCACGAAATTCTGGCCCTGACCCGCAATCTCGAGGCCGAGATTCGCCTGTCCAAAGGCCTCACCGGGCGGCTGACCCTTGGTGTCATCCCGACCATCGCCCCCTATCTCTTGCCGCGCGCGCTGACACGGATCAAGGCGGCGGCTTTGGATCTCGACATGCGGGTGCGCGAGGCGCAGACGGCGGAGTTGATTGCGATGGTGGCGGCGGGTCAACTCGATGCGGCGGTGATCGCGTTGCCCTATGACACGCTGGGGCTGATGGCGGAGCCGTTGTTCACGGATCGGTTCTTGCTCGCCGGGTCGCAAGCGCGGATCGAGGCGCTGACGGCGCAAAGCGCCCCGCGCCCAACTGACCTATCCCCAGATACGCTTTTGTTGCTCGATGAGGGCCATTGTCTGGCCGATCAGGCGCTCGATGTCTGCGGCCTCAAACGCACCCGCCAGACAGTGGACCTCGGCGCCTCGTCCTTGGCCACGCTTTGCGGGCTGGTGGCGCAGGGCTTTGGGCTGACTTTTTTGCCGGAGATCGCGCTCTGTTCCGAAATGGCGGCGAGCCCCGATATGGTCGTGCGGCGCTTTCCCGATCCGCAACCAGAACGCACCGTGGCGCTGGTGCGGCGGCACTCGACGGAGGTGAAAGAATGGTTCACGGAACTGGCCGCGCTGTTGAAAGATGCGGGTGAAGAATTGCTTTGTGAGGCGCGTGTTCGCGCCTAAATTTCTCCCCCAATAAACCACTCAGCCCGTTGAACAAAAATGTCTTATAAAAAGAAATCTCGTCGGCAACGATCCCGTTCGAGGTCTGAACGTGCGCAGCCGACGCATTCGTCCTTTGAACTGCATCTTAGACACAAACGAAGCGTGCCGCGTATGCTGTGCGGGGCTGTTTTGATCTGGGTCGATCTGAAAGGCGTGCTAGGATTGATTGCGATACAGCCTTTCTGGGGGCTGTTTCTGTTTGTGGGCATCCTGTTGTTTTCTGGTGGTTTGATTTTACCCGGCCTGATGCGGCGACCCGCCGTGGACATCCAAAATGGTCACGTGCGGTTCAAGACATTGCTAAGAACATATGAGTTTGCTGCCGGAAGACCCCCGGCGTTTTTCTATCCGCTGACGGTTTATTTTTACACTGTTCTGATGATGAAGGTGCGCAAGTGCAACGGGTACAAAGGCTTTGCCGTGCAGATCCACAACATGCGCCATTTGAATGGGGACAAACCAGACCCTGAGACACTTCAAATGGACATGATGGGGGTCAAAAGGCTGGACGATGATGATCGGGAGATGTTTGCTTATGCGGAACGATACCGGGGTTTCATCGGTTCGATCCGTGCGATGGGCTGGGCGGTTTGGCTTATCCTGATCATGGCGATTGTTGCTCTCACCTTGCGGGAGTTGGGGGTGGGGTGAGGACTTCGGTTTTGATTTGAGCCATGCGTCTCCGGCATTCCCGGTATGCGATGGTATTCTGAGATCTTAAAATGCCGCAGATGCAAAAAGGCCCGCGAGGTTTCCCCGCGGGCCTTTCGTATCATTGGAGAGGCGGGCGTCTTACGCGACGGCTTCGGCCTCTTCGCCTTTGAGCCACTTGAGCACGTTTTCCGGGGAGGAGACGCCATAGGGGTCTTCGCCATGGTTGTCGCACAGACCCGGCTCTTCGAACCAGGCTTCGACAACGCCGTTGTTGACGACGGCGGCGTAGCGCCAGGAACGCAGGCCGAAGCCGAGGTTGTCTTTGCGCACCAACATGCCAACGCGGCGGGTGAATTCGCCGGAGCCGTCCGGGATCACGCCAACGTTCTCAAGCTCTTGAGATTGCGCCCATTTGTTCATGACAAAGCTGTCGTTGACGGACATGCAGTAGATCGCGTCGATGCCTTCGGCTTTGAAATCTGCAAAGCCTTTTTCAAAGCCCGGCAGCTGGTAGGTGGAGCAGGTGGGGGTGAAGGCGCCCGGCAGGGAGAACAGCACAACGCGCTTGCCTGCGAAGTAATCGGAGGTGGTTTTGTCTTCCCATGTGAACGGGTTCGGGCCACCGATGCTCTCGTCACGCACGCGGGTGTGGAAGGTCACTTCGGGGAGTTTGTAACCGGCTTTCATCATCTTGCTCCTTGGATCGCGCGCCCGGATCACAAAGGGGCGCTTCATTCTGTCGCGGACCTTTTAGAGCGATTCTAAAGCACGTATCAATGCACTTGCAGCGAAACCGGCCCCGCCCCGGAAATCTGCGGATTTCACGAGACATTTGCGGGCAGGTTGCCTATATCGTGATCCATACGGAAAAGCCCAAACGGAAAAGCATCCTGCCATGCGTGATCTCAAGATCCCCGACCAACGCCACCCCGAAAAGGCACATCGCCCCGACAACGCCCAGCCGAAGAAACCGGATTGGATCCGGGTCAAGGCACCCACGTCCAAGGGCTATATGGACACGCATAAGATCATGCGTGAGCATAAATTGGTGACCGTATGCGAAGAGGCGGGCTGTCCGAACGCGGGCGAATGCTGGTCGCAGGGCCACGCCACCATGATGATCATGGGCGAGATTTGTACCCGTGGATGTACCTTCTGCAACGTCGCCACCGGGCGCCCGGATGAGTTGGATGTCTTCGAGCCGGGCCGCGTGGCCGATGCGGTTCAGAAACTGGGCCTCAAACATGTGGTGATCACCTCGGTCGACCGCGATGACCTCGAGGACGGGGGCGCGGAACATTTCGCCATGACCATCCGCGCCATTCGCAAACGCTCGCCCGAGACCACCATTGAAATTCTCACGCCAGATTTCCTGAAATGCGCCCCGTCAGCGCTGGAAACCGTGGTTGCGGCCAAGCCGGACGTGTTCAACCACAACCTCGAGACCGTGCCGGGCCTCTATCAAGAGGTGCGCCCCGGTGCGCGCTATTTCCACTCCCTGCGTCTGTTGCAGCGGGTGAAGGAACTTGACCCGACGATGTTCACCAAATCCGGCATCATGGTCGGTCTGGGCGAGAAACGCCCCGAGGTGCTGCAAGTCATGGACGACATGCGCGCCGCCGACATCGACTTCATGACCATTGGGCAATATCTTCAGCCAACCTCGAAACACCATGCGGTGGCCGAATTCATCACGCCCGACGCCTTCAAAAGCTACGAGAAAGCCGCGATCAACAAGGGCTTTTTGATGGTCTCCGCCACGCCGCTGACGCGCTCGTCTTATCACGCGGGCGACGATTTTGCGCGCTTGCGCGAAAACCGTCTGGCCAAACTCGGTCAAGCCTAAGTGTCAGACAGATTTGAAATTTTCCTCGGCACCCAGCCGGGGCTTGAGCCCTATCTTCTGGCTGAGGCGATTGAGGCGGGTTTCCCGTCGCCGGTCGCCGTCGGCGGTGGCGTGACCTTTGAAGGCACATGGGAAGACGTCTGGCGTGCCAACCTGACCCTGCGCTGTGCGGCGCGGGTTCTGGCGCGGATCGGCAATTTCCGGGCGCTGCATCTGGCGCAGCTCGACAAACGCGCGCGCAAATTCCCCTGGGGCGAGGTGCTTCGACCCGATGTGCCGTTTCGGGTCGAGGTCGTCACCGGCAAGCGCAACAAAATCTACCACGCGGGCGCTGCACAAGAGCGCATCGAACGCGCCATCACTGAGGAACTGGGGGCGCCGGTCTCGCCCGAGGCCCTCGTGGTCCTGAAGGTGCGGATTGAGGACGATATGGTCATCCTCTCCGTCGACACCTCCGGAGAGGCGCTGCACAAACGTGGCTTTAAGGCGGGCGTCGGCAAGGCGCCGATGCGCGAAACCATGGCGGCCTCTTTCCTGCGCGCGTGCGGATTTGACGGCGCCGAGCCGGTGCTGGACCCGATGTGCGGTTCCGGGACCTTTGTGATCGAGGCGGCGGAAATGGCGCGGGGGCTTTTGCCCGGTCGTGCGCGGTCCTTTGCCTTTGAACATCTGGTGGGCTTTGACCCGAAGCCTCTGCACAATTTCAAGACCCAAGCCTCGACATGGGACACGGATGTGCAGTTTTACGGCTCTGATCGCAATGTGAACGTTATTCGCATGGCAGGTGACAATGCCGAACGCGCGGGCGTCGCCGATCTGTGCCAGTTCAAACCTGTCTCTGTGTCCGAGATAGAGCGCCCCGAAGGCGCACCGGGTCTTGTGATCGTCAACCCGCCTTACGGGGCACGGATTGGCAAAAAGAAAGACCTCTATGCGCTTTACGGTGCCTTTGGCGAGGTGATGCGCGCGCGGTTTTCCGGCTGGCGTGTGGGCATGATCACCTCGGATGCGCAGCTGGCCAATGCGACGGGTCTGCCGTGGCTGCCGACTGGCGCGCCGGTGGCGCACGGTGGCTTGAAGGTCACACTGTTCCAGACGGCGGCGTTGCCCTGAGCGTCAAAGACACCGCAGCTTCACGACTGTAAAACCTGTGCAAAAATCGCCCTTCATGTGATCTCTCTCAAGGCAGAGTGCACGACTCCCATGCTATATTTCGCATATATCAAGGGAGAGACTGATATGATGCACAGACCAAATTGGGACGATTATCGGTTCGTGCTTGCCGTGGCCCGCTCCGGGTCTGTCTCGGGGGCTGCGCGCGAGTTGGGGGTCAACCATGCCACCGTTTTGCGTCGCGTGGCGGCTATCGAAAAACGTCTGGGCGTTGAACTGTTCGAAAAATCCGTGCGTGGTTATGACATCGCGCCCGAAAAGTTGCGGCTGATCGAAGCCGCGCGCGAGGTTGAGGCCGCCGTGGGCGCCGTCGAACGGCTGGCGCAGGTGGGCGAGGCGCCCTTGGCCGGGATCATTCGCGTCACCTCGACGGATACATTTTGTCAGGCGGTTCTGCCGCATCTTCTGGCACGGCTCTCGGCACATGCGCAAGACCTGTCCTTCGAGCTTTTGTCCACCAACAGCCACCTCGACCTGTCGCGGCTTCATGCCGATGTGACGGTGCGCCCGACCTACAAACTGCCCGACGATCTGTTCGGCGATATGGCGACGCAGATGGCCTTTGGCTTTTACGCCGCCTCTGACGCGGTGCCCGAGGACCACTGGCTGGGCCTGACAGGCGGCATAGGGCGGTCTCATGCGGGGCAAAAGCTGCGCGAGGAACTTGAGCGGCGACACGTGCATTTCATGGCGGCCTCTGACAGTTTCCTGACGCTTCGGGCCTTGGCCGAAGAGGGCATGGGCCGGGTGATGTTGCCGGTGTTTTTGGGCAATGCCTCCACCAAATTGCGGCGGATCACGCCGGTTTTGGAGGTGCCGCCGGTGCCGGTCTTTGTGGCCTCACATGTCGATCTGGCCGATGCGCCGCGTCTGCGTCAGGCGCGTTCGCGGATCGCCATGGCTTTGGAGGCGGAGGAGGATATGCTGATGGGGCTGGAGAGCGTGAAAGCCACCGTTGAGCTTACTGAAGCTTGACCCTCGCGGGCCGTTCGACCTGCATCCAGTCGGGCAGGCCGACGGTTTTCTCGACCGCGTAGAGCGCGATGCAGGCGGCAATGATCGCAAAGGTAAATTTCACCCGCTTGGCGGAGGGCGGGTTCTGCGCCCAACGTTTGGCGCGGAGCATCCAGCGCATTTGGTTCACGCGCCTTTGCCTTCGTCCTCAAACACCACCGAGCCGATATAGGGCAGGTTGCGGTTGGCCTGGGCAAAGTCGATGCCATAGCCCACGACGAAAGCGTCGGGGATTTCAAAGCCGGTCCAAGTCGCCTTAAGATCGACCTCGCGCCGCGCCGGTTTGTCCAAAAGCGCGATGGTTTCGATCTTGCGCGGGTTGCGCGAGTGCAGGAGTTTCATCACAGCGGACAGCGTATGCCCGGTGTCGACGATGTCCTCGACCACCAAAACATCGCGGCCTTCGATGGGACCGCGCAGATCCTTGAGGATTTTCACCTCGCGCGAGGATTCGGTGGCATTGCCGTAGGAGGAGGCCTCCAAGAAATCGACCTCGACATTCATCTCCAGCTCGCGCACCAGATCGGCAATAAAGACGAATGAGCCGCGCAACAGGCCCACGACCACCAATTTGTCGGTGTCTTTGTAGTCGCGTCTGATCTCTTTCGCGAGGTCCTCGATCCGGGCGGCAATCGCCTTGGCCGAGATCATGACATCGATGTGATAGGGTCGCTGCGTCATCCTGTTCCCTTTTGGTCCCGTTTTGGACCCTTGCAATTTTGGGCTTAGCCATAGATGTATCAGGCAAGGAAAACATAGACCAGAGACCATGCCGACGCACCAGGAAACAAAGCACATGCCGTTCAGCGCCGATCAGATGTACGCGCTGGTGGCCGATGTCGAAAGCTACCCGAAATTCCTGCCGTGGAATGCCGCGGCGCGCATCCGCTCGCGCAGCGACATGGGCAACCACGAGTTGATGCTCGCCGATCTGGTGATTTCCTTTAAGGTGTTTCGCGAAAAATTCGGTTCGCGTGTGAAACTCTATTCCGAAGAGCGCCGGATCGACACCGAATATCTCGACGGCCCGTTTCGCTATATGAAAAGCTGGTGGCAATTCACCCCCGCCGAAGATGGCGGCTGTGATGTCGAGTTCTTCGTCGATTTCGAGTTCAAGAACGCCATCCTGCAAGGCGTGATCGGCATGGTGTTCAACGATGCCATGCAACGCATCGTGCGCGCGTTTGAACGTCGGGCGGCAGAACTCTACGGGTGACGGTTCAGAGCAATCGCACCGTAAAGATCACCGTCATCACCACGCCGACCAAGACGATGAAGTGCTTGAGCCGTGCGGTGTTCTTGATCCGTCGCGCGTAATGCGCGCCCAAGAAACCGCCCGCGATCATCGCGGCGGCCAACACGGCGGCAAAGTCCCAAGCGATCACACCGGCCAAAACATAGGTCACGGCGGAGACCAGCGACAAAAGCACCGACAAAGCGTTCTTCAGCCCGTTCATCGCATGCAGATCGGTGAACCCGATGAGGCCCAGAACGGCCAAAAGCATGATCCCCAGCCCGCCGTTGAAATAGCCGCCATAGATGGAGACGGCGAACAGCGCGACAGCGGCGCCAAGCGGCCCCAACATCTCGCGCGCAAACAACCGTTTGATCATCTGTGGCCCACCGGCAAAGAGTAGGGTCGCCAAGGCCATCAGCGCAGGCACCACCACAAGAAACGTGTCATTGGGCGTGATCAGCAAAAGCAGTGCGCCCATCACCCCGCCCAGCGCCGAAATCACGATCATCCGCGCGGCGGGCATGGTCGCGGTGCTGTGCAGGTCGCGCCTGTAGGCCCAGACGCTTGAGACATAGCCGGGCAGGGCGGTGAGCGTGGCGGTGGCATTGGCCGAAACCGGCGGCACACCGGCAAAAATCAAGGCGGGCAGGGTCAGAAATGTCCCGCCCCCCGCGACGGCATTGAGCGCACCGCCGGCTAGCCCGGCGATGAGGATCACGATCATTTCGAGCATTTTTCCTCCCCTTACGTCCTCCCCCTGAGCGGGCCACCAAAAAAAGCGGACCCGCAGGCCCGCTTTCTTATGAGATTTTCTGTCTTAGGTCGATTACGAATTGTGATCGTAGGCGCTTTCGCCATGGGCCGAAAGATCGAGCCCCTGATGTTCGCTTTCCAAATCGACGCGCATCCCCACGAGCGCCTTTGTCACCAGCACCAGCACGACGGTGACGACAAAGGTGAACACCCCCACGATGGCCAAAGCCCCAAGCTGTGCCAGCCATGTGCCCTGACCGAAGGCCGCAATCATGATCGTGCCGAAAATACCGCCCACACCATGGACGGCAAAGACGTCAAGCGTGTCGTCGATCCGCAGTTTGTTGCGGATCAAACCGACCATTTCCTGACACAGAATGCCGGCCACGGCACCAATGATCAGCGCTTCAATCGGGCCGACAAAGCCCGAGGCCGGGGTGATCGATGCAAGTCCGGCGATGGTGCCGGTCACAAGCCCGACGAGTGAGGCCTTGCCATATTTGATCCGCTCCCAAAGCGCCCAGGTGAGCGAGGCGGCGGCCGCCGACAGATGTGTCACGGTGATCGCCATGGCGGCGCCCCCGTCGGCAGCAAGCTGTGAGCCGCCGTTGAACCCGAACCAGCCAACCCAAAGCATCGAGGCGCCGATCATCACATAGCCGGGGTTGTGCGGCGGTTTGTTGTCCACTTTGCGCCGCCCGAGCATGACCGCGATGATCAGCGCGGCAAGCCCTGCGGTTTCATGCACCACGATGCCGCCTGCAAAATCGCGCGTTCCGGTTTCGCCGAAAATACCGCCATCGGCCATAAAGCCGCCGCCCCAGATCCAATGGGTCACCGGCGCGTAGCACAAAAGCATCCAGAGCGCGGAAAACAAAAGCACAAAGCCGAAGGTCACGCGTTCGACATAGGCGCCGACGATCAGTGCCGGGGTGATGATGGCAAAGGTCATCTGAAAGGCAAAGAACAGCACTTCTGGCAGGGTGCCCGACAGGCTCTCGGCGTCGATGCCCGCGAGGAACATCTTGCCCGGACCGCCCCAGATCGCGCCCCAGACCCCGCTGCCTTCGCCAAAGGCAATGGAATAGCCAAAGGCCAGCCACAAGACGCTCATCAAACAGGCGATGGCATAGACATGCATAAAGACCGAAAGCACGTTCCGTGCCCGCACAAGCCCGCCGTAAAACAGGGCGAGCCCTGGCAATGACATGAAGAGCACCAGTGCTGTGGCCACCAGTATCCAGGCGGTATCCGCTCCGACCATTGTTCCTTCGACCATTGTCCCCTCCTTGGTCAAAATCTGCGCATGATTTGCGCGTTGTGCTGCGTAAAGCGGCACTGATGATGATTTAAAAGAGGCAAGACAGCGAGAAATGAGGCCAAAAATGCATCATTTTTGGAATTGCATATAAAATGACCTAAAATTCCGGCTTGAGTGTAAAATCTAGCCGGAATTGAATCTTTGTCGCGCGAGAGGGCGATTCATCGGAGGGAGTCTTCAAATCCGGTCGCTTTGAAGACTCTTGCAGAGCATTTCCAGCGCCGTGATCACGGTCGCGCTGCGCACATTGGCGCGGCCAATGGGGCCGAACTCCACCGTTTTCACGATCGTGTCGTGCCCCTCATAGGCGAGGCCGAAACAGACCCGGCCTTCGGGTTTATGTTCGGAGCCGCCGGGGCCAGCGATGCCTGTCACGGCAACGGCGATCTGGGCCTGCGAGCGGCTCACGGCACCTTCGGCCATTTCGCGCGCCACCTGTTCAGAGACCGCGCCATATTGCGCCAAGGTCACCGGCGAGACGCCCAACATTTCACGCTTGGCGGTGTTGGAATAGGTGATGAATCCGCGTTCGACCACGTCGGAGGAGCCCGCCACTTCGGTTAGGCTGCCGATGATCATCCCGCCGGTGCAGCTTTCTGCGGTGGCGATCATCACGCCTTTCGAGCGCGCCGCCGCCAGCGTCGCCTCGGCCAGTTGATAGGGAATTTCGGTCGTCACATGATCACCTTATGGTAAATCCCCGCCATGATCACCACGACCAGCGCCGCAAACACGCCGGCGATCACATCATCCAGCATCACCCCCAAAGCATCGCCGCGTCTGTCGGCCCAGCCGACGGGGCCGGGTTTCCAGATGTCGAAGAGGCGGAATGCGATGAACGCCGTGGGCCATGCGGGCCAAAGCGCGGTCGAGGGCGCACCGGCCATCGCGGAGCCGATGGAGACCGGAATGAGCGCGATCCACATGCCGACCAACTCGTCGATGACGATCTCGGAGGGGTCGTGATTGTCGGAACCGCGGGTCATTTCGCCGGTGGCCCAAAGCCCCGCGATAAACATCACGACGGTGCCGATCAACACGCCCGGGACGCCCAGAGTTTCATGCAGAATCCAGAACAAAGGCACAGCGGCCGCCGAGCCCCAGGTGCCGGGGGCGGGGCGCATATAGCCGATCCGGGCCATGGTCGCGATGAGTTCGGCGAAAGGGTTCATCTTGCTCTTCCTTCTTATGCGGTGCGGATCAAGGCGGCGGTCGCCAAAGACGCGATGCCCTCTTCGCGACCGGTAAAGCCCAGCCGCTCGGAAGTGGTTGCTTTGACCGAGACTTTTTCGACATCGACGTTCATGATCTCGGCCAGAGCGGCGCGCATGGCCTGAGCATGCGGCCCCACCTTGGGGCGTTCACAGACCAGTGTCACGTCGCAATTCATCAGCTCATAGCCCATCTCGCGCGCCAATTCGATGGCGTGGCGTAGGAAAATATGGCTCTCGGCGCCTTTCCATTGCGGGTCAGACGGGGGGAAATGCTGGCCGATGTCGCCGCGCGCCAGTGCGCCGTAAATCGCATCGGTGAGCGCATGCATGCCGACATCGGCGTCGGAATGGCCCTGAAGGCTGCGACCGTGCGGGACTTCGACGCCGCAGAGCCAGACGTGATCACCCTCTCCGAACCGGTGCACGTCGTAGCCATTTCCAAGACGTATATCCATCTGTGTCGTCTCCTGCTCTTTTTGCCGCAACAGTGCGGAGGCCCGGGCGAAATCCTCCGGGTGGGTGATTTTGAAATTCTCTTCCGCGCCGCGCGTGATCGCCACTTTGAGGCCAGCCGCGCGGGCCACTTCGACATCGTCGGCGGCCTCGCCCTGATAAGATCTGTGCGCGGCCAGAATCGCCTCGAACGCGAATCCCTGTGGTGTCTGGGCGCGAAACAATCCGCTCCGATCCTGCGTACCGTCCACGAAACTGCCTGTTTCCGTGGCATCCTGCGAGACGGCCCCCCGCCAAAGCGCATCCGTCACAGCAAGCGCGGGGGCGGCGCCTTGGTGGTGGGTGAGGGCGCTTTTCACACCTTCGATCACGGCATCGGGGACCAAAGCGCGCGCCGCGTCATGGATCAGAACCCGGTCGATGCCCAGCCCGACAAGCGCCTCAAGCCCCGCCCGCACCGAGGCCGCACGCGTCGCGCCGCCGCAGACAAGTGTCACGTTTTCAAGGCTTTGCGCGAGGTCCAAATCGTCCGGGTGATGCACAACGACGATGTTGTCAACCTGCGCCCGACACCGCGCGATGCTATGGTCGATCACGCGCAACGACGCAGCCGCGCCCTTGAGCACCTGCCATTGCTTCGGCAGCGTCCCGCCCGCGCGGGTGCCGCGTCCGGCGGCAACGATGATGACGGCAGTTTTTGTCATGCGACTTGGGATAAGCGCTGGCGCGCGCCCTTGCAATGCGCTGTTTTTGACTGTCTGATAGATTAAATTTTGTGCAAACGTCGTTTTTCGCCCCTTTTTTCCTCGAAAGCCCCGCGCGACCCTTTGCGACTCGCATCTCTGGGCGCTACCTCTGGTCGAAATGCTTAAGGATTAATCGCTTGCCCGTTCGTTTGGCGCAACTCACACTGGACCCTCCCGTGTTTCTGGCCCCTATGGCCGGGATCACCGATCTGCCGTTCCGCACGCTGGTCTCCAGCTTTGGGGCGGGGCTTGTGGTGTCCGAGATGGTGGCCTCGCATGACATGATCAACGCGCGTCCTGGCACCCGCGAAAAGGCGGAGCTGGGCTTTGGTGTCGAAAACACTGCCGTGCAGCTTGCAGGGCGTGAGGCGGAGCCGATGGGCTTGGCAGCGAAGATCGCCGAAGACAGCGGTGCGCGGATCATCGACATCAATATGGGCTGTCCCGCGAAAAAGGTGGTCTCCGGCTATTCCGGTTCGGCGCTGATGCGCGATCTCGACCATGCCTTGACGCTCATTGAGGCGGTGGTGGCGGCGGTCGATGTGCCGGTGACGCTGAAAACCCGGCTGGGTTGGGACGATGCGCTGTTGAACGCGCCGGAGCTTGCCAAACGCGCCGAAGACGCGGGCATCCAGATGATCACCATCCATGGTCGCACCCGGTGTCAGTTCTACAAAGGCCGCGCCGATTGGTCGGCGATCCGGGCGGTGAAAGAGGCGGTGTCGATCCCGGTGATCGCCAATGGCGATATCACCTCGCCCGAGACGGCGCAGGAGGCTTTGAGCCAATCGGGCGCTGATGGGGTGATGATCGGGCGCGGCGCGCAAGGTCAGCCTTGGGTTCTGGCGCAGGTGGCGGCGAACCTCACCGGCTTGCCGGAACCCGTGCGACCCGAGGGCAAGGAGTTCGCCGATATGGTCGCCGGACATTATGAGGCTGGTGTCGTCTTTTATGGCAGGGACCTAGGGGCGCGCGTGATGCGCAAACATCTGGGCTGGTACATGGAGACCGCAGGCACGCCCGCGGCGCTGCGCAAGCGTGTGTTGACCGAAAAGACGCCCGAAGGCGTGCTGGCGCTTTTGCCGGATGCGCTCAGCGGAGATTTTACCGATACGGAAGGATATGCCGCATGACAGATGCGCGGTTCGATATGCTCTGGCCTTCGCTGCCGGTGCCTGCGGTCATGATCGACGCGACGAATCTGATCAATGAGGTGAATTCCTCGGCGGAACTGTTTTTGAATGCCTCCGCGCGCACCCTGATGGGCGTGCCGGTGTTTGACAAACTGGCCATCGATGCGCCGCTCGAAGAGGCTTTCGCCCGCGTGCGTCGCGACAATTCGCCTTTGTTTATCAACAATGTGGATGTTTCCGGCGGCAATGCGGCCCCGGTGCAATGCAACATCCAGATCGCGCCTTTGCAGGGCATGGACGACTGGCTGATCCTGTTGATGGAGCCGCGCCAGATCGCCGACCGGCTGGGCCGCGCGCATCAGGTGAAAACCTCCGCGCGCTCGGCGATCGGCATGGCGGAAATGCTGGCGCATGAGATCAAAAACCCTCTGGCTGGCATCACCGGGGCTGCGCAGCTTCTGTCGATGAGTTTGAGCCCCGAGGATCTGGAATTGACCGATTTGATCGTGGCCGAAAGCCGCCGGATCGTGGCGCTTTTGGAGCAGGTCGAGCAATTCGGCAACCTGCGCCCCCCCGCGAAACGCGCGATCAACATTCACGACCTTTTGGACCGCGCCCGCAAATCGGCCGAGCTGTCCTACGGCGCGAATATGAAGTTTATCGAGGAGTTCGACCCCTCGCTGCCGCCCACTTTTGTCGATGGCGATCAGCTGTTGCAGGTCTTTTTGAACCTAATCAAGAACGCCTCCGAGGCGGCGGGTAAAGAGGGCGGTGTGATCCGTCTGCGCACCTTTTACGACTTGTCTTTGCGGCTGCGGCGCAAGGATGGCACCGGCGGTGCGTTGCCGTTGCAAGTCGAGATCATCGACGATGGCCCCGGTCTTCCGCCGGAGATCGCCTCGGATATTTTCGAACCCTTTGTGTCGGGCCGCGAAAATGGCACGGGGTTGGGCCTCGCTTTGGTGTCCAAGATCATTTCCGACCACGAGGGCTGGATTTCGGTCGACTCGACGCCGGGCAGAACCGTGTTTCGAATTTCGCTGCCGGTTGCGCCGCGTGACGCAACATCCTCGACGTGAGGCGGATGATCTGGGCATGATGTGTAATAAAACTGTGAAGAACCCCGTTAAAAAGGGGATGCGCGACGGACAGGAGACGGCTTCGGTTCCGTTTTCAGCTCTGGCGCGAAACTGACAAGGAGAGAAAAACATGGATGGCACGATCCTCGTCGCTGATGACGACCGCACGATCCGCACCGTTCTGACCCAGGCGCTGACCCGCGCCGGATGCAAGGTCCACGCGACCTCATCTCTGGTCACCCTGATGCGATGGGTCGAGGAGGGGAAGGGCGATCTGGTGATCTCCGATGTGATGATGCCCGATGGCAATGGCTTGGAGGCGCTGCCGAAAATCGCAGAACTGCGCCCCGGTCTGCCGGTCATCGTGATCTCGGCGCAGAACACCATCATGACGGCAATTCAGGCGGCAGAGGCAGAAGCCTTTGATTACCTGCCGAAACCTTTCGATCTGCCCGACCTGATGAAGCGCGCCGCGAAGGCCCTGGAGGTCAAGCGCCGCGCCAACCCGGCGCCGTCGAATGCCAAAGCGCCCTCCGAGGGACCGAAAGAAGACCTGCCGCTGGTGGGGCGCACGCCTGCGATGCAGACGCTTTATCGGCTTGTCGCCCGCGTGATGAACACCGATCTTCCGGTTCTGATCACCGGCGAGAGCGGCACGGGAAAATCGTTGATTGCCCGCGCGATTCATGATTTCTCCGACCGACGCACTTTGCCCTTCGTGGTGGTCTCGGCCGCCGATCTGGCGACGATGGAAGGCCCGGCTGCGGTGATTTCCAAGGCCAAGAACGGCTCGATCCTGTTTGACGAAGTGGGCGATCTCGATGAAGAGGCGCAGGCTCGTATCGTGCGGATGCTCGACAGTTTCACCGACAACGGCCCGCGCATCATGGCCAGTTCCCAGGCCAATCTGGCCGCGAAAATGGAAAGCGGCGCCTTCCGTCAGGACCTGTTCTACCGTCTGGGCGGCGTGACGATTTCTGTGCCCTCGCTGCGGGAGCGCGTCGATGACATCCCGCTTTTGGCGGAGTTCTTCCTGTCGAAAGCCGAACGTGATGGCCTGTCCGCGCGCCGCTTCTCGCATGAGGCGATGGAGCTGGTTCGCGCCTACAGCTGGCCGGGCAACGTGCGCCAGTTGGAAAACACCATCCGTCGTCTGATTGTGACCTCGCCCGAAGAGGAAATCACCCGGATCGAAGTAGAAACCGTTTTGGGCAACCAGCCCGCGATGGAACCGCTGCAAGGCGGCTCCGAGGGCGAAAAACTGTCGTCTTCGGTGGCGAAACACCTGCGCCGCTATTTCGACCTGCATGGCGGTGTCCTGCCGCCGCCGGGGCTTTATCAGCGGATTTTGAAGGAAGTCGAAGGGCCTTTGATCGAAATCGCGCTCGATGCGGTCGGCGGAAATCAGGCCAAATGTGCCGATCTTCTTGGCATCAACCGCAATACCTTGCGTAAAAAGATCAATGATCTCGATATTCAGGTGACACGCCGCCGCAAGTTGATGTAAAAAGGCCACATCCGTGGTGATTTGGGCGCAGTGATGCGGAAAGCACGCAGCTGCGACCAGATTGCAACGGATGTCCGTGCTTTGCGTCTTGGTCATGATTTTGGTCCAACCCGCGCAAGAGGGCAGGACCAGAAGCAGGATAAAGACGAGGCGCAGCGTGGCCAAAACACGGGCAGATAAGGCCCTGGCACAACGGATCGGACGGCAAAGCTGGCAGCGGTTGACGCGGCTCAGGCGCCAGCGCCGATTGCAAAATGTCGCGACGCTCGCGGTGTTCATTCTCGGCCCGGTTCTGGCGATCATGACCTTCCTCGTCTTGGGGCCTTTGGACCATGGCCCGGCCTCGACCGTGCTGCGCTCGGTGCTTTTGGCCGATGTGGTCTATGTCATTCTGGTCGCGGGGCTGGTGGCGCAACGCATCGCGCGGGTCATCGCCGCGCGGCGCGCCCACTCCGAAGGCTCGCGGCTCCACCTTCGGCTCTCCGGCGCTTTCGTGCTTTTGGCGCTCATTCCGACCGTCATGGTGGCGATCTTCGCCGTGGTGACGGTGAATTTCGGCCTCGAAGGCTGGTTTTCTGATCGGGTGCGCAATGTGGTGGGGTCGTCGATGGAGGCCGCGAAGGCCTATGAGGACGAGCATCACGATGGCCTCTCCGAGGACACCCGCGCGCTTGCGAATTTCATCATCGACCGCCGCCGTCAGGTCACGATTCTGCCCGACGGGGCGCTTAGACAGGTGCTCAATCAGGGCCAGGGCCTCATTCAGCGGGGCCTGCGCGAAGCCTATGTGATCGACCGGGCGGGCGACATCAAAGCGCGCGGTGATCGCTCCTATCTCTTTGATTACGAACATCCCTCCGAGGCCGATCTGGCCCGCGCCGAGACCGGCGAACTGGTGCTGATCGACGATTGGGATCAAAACGAATCCCGTGCGCTTCAGCGGCTTGCCGGGTTTTCGGATCGCTATCTCTATGTGACCCGCGATGTGGATGGCAAAATCCTCAATCTCTTGGACGAAACGCAGGACAGCATTGCGCTTTACAACCAGTTGGAAAGCGACCGTGGGCGGCTGTTGTTTGAATTCGGGCTTTTGTACATCGGCTTTGCCATCATCCTCATTCTGGCGGCGACCTGGCTGGGTCTGTGGTTCGCCGAACGCCTCGCGCGCCCCATCGGGCGGCTGGCGGGGGCGGCACAGAAGGTGGGCGAGGGCGATCTGTCTGTGCGTGTGCCTGAGGAAGAGGGCCAAGACGAAATCGCCACTTTGGGCCGGGTGTTCAACCAGATGACCGGGCAGGTGAAGCTGCAGCGCGACGAGCTTTTGGACCGCAACGAACAGATCGATCAGCGCCGCCGCCTGTTCGATTCTGTGCTCTCATCGGTGACGGCGGGCGTCGTGGGCTTGGACGCGGAAGGTCGCGTGACGCTTTTGAACCGCTCGGCGCAGGCGCTGTTGAACCTTGGCGCGCGCGATGTGACGGGCGAGGCGCTGGCCGTGGTGGTGCCGGAATTCGGACCGTTGTTCGATGTGCTGCGCGCGGGCAATCGCGAGGTGGCCCAAGAAGAATTGCGGCTCATTCGCTCCGGCGCGCAGGAAAGCCTTTTGGTGCGCATCGCCACGCGGCGCGACGTCGAGGGGCGGCTTGAGGGCTATGTGGTGGCCTTTGACGATGTGACCGATCTGGTGAGTGCCCAGCGTCTGGCCGCTTGGGGCGATGTGGCGCGGCGCATTGCGCATGAGATCAAGAACCCGCTGACGCCCATTCAATTGTCCGCCGAACGCATCCTGCGCAAATTCGGGCGCGGCCTCGACGAAGAGGCGCGGGCGGATCTTGAGCAATACACCTCCGTCATTGTGCGCCAGACCGGCGATTTGCGTCGCATCGTGGATGAGTTCTCGAAATTCGCCCGGATGCCAAGCCCGGAACGGCGCGAGAATGATCTTGTCGATCTGGTGAAAGGCGCTGTGCTGTTGCAGCAAAACGCGCTGCCGGACGTAAAGGTGCGGGCCGAGATCGAACCGGATCACGCCTGGGCCGAAGTGGATGCAACGATGATCGGTCAGGCCTTTACAAATTTGATAAAGAACGCCGGGGAAGCCATTGAAACTGTGTTGGAAAAAGGTTTTCAAGAGGGCTATGAGCCAACCGTGCGCGTGGCGATGCGGCGCGAGGAGAATGAGGCGGTGGTGACGATCACGGACAACGGCATCGGCCTGCCCGAAGATCGTTCGCGCCTGTTCGAACCCTATGTGACGACGCGCGAGAAAGGCACCGGTTTGGGCCTGCCGATCGTCAAGAAAATCATCGAGGAACATGGCGGGACGCTGACGCTCATGGATGGTGAGCCGATTGATCCCTCGGGGCGGATCGGAGCCTGCGCCACCATTCGTCTCGCCCTCATTGAGGTGGTGAATAAAGATGAAAAACAAGAGCTTGCAGTGTAATTATGAAGTCTGGAGTGAACCATGTCTGATATTCTGATCGTCGACGATGAACGCGATATTCGCGAGTTGATCGGAGATATTTTGCAGGACGAAGGCTTTGAGACGCGGCTGGCGGCCAATTCCGACGACTGCATGAAACAGATCGGCGACGCGGTGCCAGCGCTGATGATCCTCGACATCTGGCTGAAGGACAGCGAGATGGACGGGATCGATATTCTCAAACATGTCAAACGCGAGCACCCGGAGGTGCCGATCATCATCATTTCCGGCCATGGCAACATCGAAATTGCAGTGGCGGCGATCAAACAGGGCGCTTACGATTTCATCGAGAAACCGTTCAACATCGACCAGCTCATGGTGGTGATCACCCGCGCGATGGAGACCTCGCGTTTGCGGCGCGAAAACGCCACGCTGAAACGGTCGGGGTCGGGCGATGTCGAGATGATCGGCGTCTCCACTGCCTTCAAACAGCTCAAACTCAATCTGGAAAAAGTCATCAAATCCAACGGCCGTGTTATGCTGACGGGCGGCGCGGGCGTGGGCAAGGAAGTGGCGGCGCGGTTCATCCATGCGGGCTCTGACCGCAACGACGCGCCTTTCGTCTCCGTGTCCTCGGCCAATATCGAACCCGACCGGATGGAAGAGGTGCTCTTTGGCCGTGAAAGCCCGGAGCGCGGCATCGAGAAAGGCCTGTTGGAAGAGGCCAACGGCGGCGTGATCTATTTCGACGAGGTGGCGGATATGCCGCTTGGCACCCAGTCGAAAATCCTGCGCGTGTTGGTCGATCAACGGTTCACGCGGGTGGGCGGCACGGCGCAGGTCTCCGTCGATTTGCGGGTGATTTCCTCGACTTCGCGCGACCTGACAATGGAGATTGCGGCGGGGACCTTCCGCGAGGAATTGTACCACCGGCTGAACGTGGTGCCGATTGAGGTGCCGGCGCTCGAAAAACGTCGTGAGGACATCCCGGAACTGGCCGGGTATTTCATCGAGAAACTGAACCGCGAACAGGGCCTGCCGCAGCGCGGGCTGACAGAAGACGCCGCCGCGATGCTTCAGACCATGGCCTGGCCGGGCAATGTGCGCCAGCTCAAGAACGTCATCGAGCGCGTTTTGATCCTCGGTGACAGCACGGGCGACATCGAGGTCTCTGAACTGCCGTCCGAAGAGGGTGCGCGCGAAGACGACGGGCGGGCGGTTCTGTCGCCTGCGATTGCGACGCTGCCTCTGCGCGAGGCGCGTGAGCTGTTCGAACGCGAGTATCTTCTGACGCAGATCAACCGCTTCGGCGGCAATATTTCCCGCACCGCGACCTTCGTGGGCATGGAACGCTCGGCGCTGCACCGCAAGCTGAAATCCCTGGGCGTTGTGACCGGCAACAAACAGGGGGGCCGCGTGGCCTATGTCTCGGAAGAGGCGGAGTAACGGCTGTTGACGGCCCGAAATGACGTGACAGCCGCGTTGACGCCTTCGCCGTTAAGTGCGAAGGCTGGGGCGAAGCAATAAAGGTGATGCGATGAAAGTCATCATTTGCGGCGCGGGCCAGGTCGGCTGGCAGATCGCCAAACAACTCTCTTCCGAGAAAAACGACGTCACTGTCGTGGACAACAACCCCGCGCTGGTGCGCCGCGCGACCGACACATTGGACGTGCAGGGCATCGAGGGCTTTGCCTCCTACCCGGACGTGTTGGAGCGGGCAGGGGCGCGCGACGCCGATATGGTGATCGCCGCGACCTATTCCGATGAGGTCAATATGGTCACCTGTCAGGTGGCGCATTCGGTGTTCGGCGTGCCGCGCAAAATCGCGCGTCTCAGGGCACAGAGCTATCTGACCGCGATCTATTCCGATCTCTACCGCCGCGATCACCTGCCGATTGATGTGGTGATCTCGCCCGAAAAAGAAGTCGCTGAGGCGGCATTGCGGCGTTTGGCGGCGCCTGCGGCCTTTGACACGCAGGCCTTTCTGGCGGGTGGCGTACAGCTTATGGGTATCCTGCTCGAAGAGGACTGCCCGGTGCTCAACACCTCCCTGCGCGAGCTGTCGGACTTGTTTTCGACGCTCCGGGCCATCGTTGTCGGCGTGCGTCGCGAGGGGCGGTTGTTCGCACCCGAACCCAATGATCAGCTCTTTGCCAAAGACGAGGTCTATGTCTTTGCCCATTCCGACGACCTGACCCGAACGCTTGAGATTTTCGGCAAGACCCATGCCAAACAGGACCGTGTGGTCATTCTGGGCGGCGGCAACGTCGGTCTCGCTGTGGCGCAGGCGCTGGAGACCCGCACCGAACGCGTGCGCGCCAAGATCATCGAGAAGAACCGCAAGACCGCAGAGAAGGCCGCCGACAGTCTGGAGCGCACGATTGTGCTCAACGGCGATGCGCTGGATCAGGAGCTTTTGGCCGAGGCGGGGATCACCCGAGCCGATGCCGCGCTTTGCGTGACGGATGACGATAAGGTCAACATGCTGGCCGCCGTGCGCGCGAAACAACGCGGCGCGAAGATGGCGATCTGTCTGGTGAACGACCCGACGCTGGTGCCGATCCTCAATGCGCTCGACATCGACGCCTATATCAACCCGCGCGCCACCACGGTGTCCTCAATCCTGCGCCACATCCGCCACGGGCGGGTGCGCAATGTCTACTCCGTCGGCGATGGCGAGGCGGAGGTGATCGAGGCGCAGGTGCTTTCGACCTCGCCGATTTCCGGCAAACCGATCCGTGACATCGACTTCCCCGAAGGCGTGTTGGTTGGCGCGATCTCCAAGGGGGGCAAATACGTCAAACCGACCGGTGCCACGCGCATCGACGAGGGCGATGTGATCACCATCTTCTCGCTCCGGGACGACGTGCCCGAGGTCGAGCGTCTGTTGCAAGTGTCGATCGATTACTTCTAATGAACCGCTTTTCGCGCATGCCATTTTTTGTCCAGCTGATGCTGGTGAGCGGGGGCGCGATGCTGGTCCCTGCGATCTATGCTTTGGTGCTGCGCGAATGGGACGATACGCGGGCGTTCTTCTATGCGGCGGTGCTGTTTTCCTCGCTCGCGGGGTTCATCGCCATTGCCCGGTTCCGCCCCGAGGCGACCGAGGATCGCGACAGCCTTATGGACCGCGACCGGGAGGGGCGAAATCAGCTTTTGACCCTTTTGGGCACCTATACCGCGCTGCCGCTGATCCTTGCCGTGCCCTTCGCGGAGGCCACGAAAGACACCACCTATTTCAACGCCTATTTCGAGATGGTCTCGGCGCTCACCACCACGGGCGCGACGCTGTTTGACGATCCGGCGCGGCTGTCGCGCCCGGTGCATCTCTGGACGGCGCTTGTGGGCTGGCTGGGCGGGCTTTTTGCCTGGATCACGGCGGTGGCGGTGCTGGCGCCTTTGAACCTTGGCGGCTTTGAGGTGATTTCCTCGCGCGGGGTTGGGCAAAGCGAGGTACGCGCCTCTCAGATCACCCGTGTTGCGGCCGCGCCTGAGCGCCTCGCGCGTTTCACCGTCAAACTGTTTCCGATCTATCTCGGCCTGACGCTGGCGCTGTGGTTTGCGCTCTCGATGATCGGCTCGAACCCCTTTGTGGCGCTGTGTCATGCCATGTCCGTGATGGCCACCTCGGGCATTTCGCCCGTCGGCGGACTGACCGAGGCGGGCACCGGGTTTATCGGCGAAGTTCTGGTCTTTGCCTTCTTGTTTCTCGCTTTGTCGCGCAAAACTTTTACCGCCGATCAGGCCCGCACCGGCGCGCCGCCCCTATGGCGTGACCCGGAGATGAAAATCGGCCTCGCGCTCATCGTTGTGATTCCGATCTTGCTGTTCCTGCGCCACTGGGTTTCGGTGCTGGAGGTCTCGGGCGATTGGACCTTTACCCGTGCGCTGTCATCCCTTTGGGGCGGCATCTTCATGGTGCTGTCCTTCCTCTCCACCGCGGGCTTCGAGAGCCTCGGCTGGGAGGAGGCACGGCTTTGGTCCGGGCTTCAGGCGCCGGGGGTGTTGCTCATGGGGCTGGCGATTTTCGGCGGCGGCGTGGCGACCACGGCGGGCGGCGTCAAGCTGCTCCGGCTCTATGCGTTGGTGCGTCACGGCGAACGCGAAATCGAAAAACTGATCTCGCCGCATTCGGTCGGCGGGGCGGGCGCCAATGCCCGGCGCATCCGGCGCGAAGGCGCCTATGTGGCCTGGGTCTATTTCATGGTTTTCGCCTTTACCATTGCCGCCGTGATGATGCTTTTGTCCCTCTTCGGGCTGCATTTCCAAGAAGCGGCGGTGTTCACCATTTCCGCACTCACGACCACGGGGCCTTTGGCCAATGTGGTGGGCGATGTGCCCTTGAGCTACGCCAGCCTTGGGGATGCGGAAAAGATGATCCTGGCGGCCACCATGGTGCTCGGGCGGCTTGAGATGTTGGCGATCATCGCGCTGTTGAACCCGGAATTCTGGCGGCGGTGATCCGCGCCTCCCGGAATGTTAGCGTCCAGAGTGACGTAAATTTGTGTCGTCTTTTCCATAGCTGCGACACAAGAGCGGGGAATTTCAGACGCTTATCTTGACATTCGGGTGAATCTGCGGCGAGGTGTGCTCAAGTGCTGTCGCCCGAGGGACAGTTCGCATCATAAAGCGCAAGAAAAAGGCAAAGATCATGGCCGCCGACAAACAGAACCTTCAGGACGCCTTCCTTAACCACGTTCGCAAGACCAAAGTGCCCGTCACGATCTTTTTGATCAACGGCGTGAAACTTCAGGGTGTGATCACTTGGTTCGATAACTTCTGCGTCCTTCTGCGCCGTGACGGCCAATCGCAGCTGGTGTACAAACACGCGATCTCCACGATCATGCCGGCCCAGCCGATCAATCTTTACGACGGCGAAGAGGCCTGATCTCGGCCCTCTTGCAGTTTGCATCTCGAAGATTACCTAAGGACGCGCACCTGACGTTTCGGCGACAGGTGCTTTTGCGCGTTCTGGCGTAACGTTTTAGACCCTATCAAAGGAGCGGCATTTGGCCGAACTTTACGAACATGAGGTGAAGCAGACCCGCGCCTGGGTGCTTCATCCCGACATCACTTCCGACCGCAATCGCCGCGAACCGCAGGCGGGGTTGGAGGAAGCCGTGGCGCTGGCCGCCGCTCTCCCTGACCTCGAAGTGGTCGGCTCCGAAATTGTGCGCCTGCCGAAAATTCAGCCCGGCCATCTTTTCGGCTCCGGCAAGATCGAAGAGCTGAAACAGCGCATGAAGGCCGCCGAGGTCGAGCTTGTGCTGATCGACGGCCCGGTGACACCGGTGCAGCAGCGCAATTTGGAAAAGGAATGGAAGGTCAAACTTCTCGACCGGACGGGCCTTATCCTCGAAATCTTCTCCGACCGTGCGCGCACCCGCGAGGGCGTGTTGCAGGTCGAAATGGCGGCCCTTAGCTATCAGCGCACGCGATTGGTCCGCGCGTGGACCCACCTTGAGCGGCAACGCGGCGGGTTGGGCTTTGTCGGCGGTCCGGGTGAGACCCAGATCGAGGCCGACCGCCGTGCCATCGACGAACAGCTTGTGCGCCTGCGCCGTCAGTTGGAGAAAGTGGTGAAAACCCGCGAGCTGCACCGCGCCTCGCGCGCGAAAGTGCCGTTCCCGATCGTGGCGCTGGTGGGCTACACCAACGCCGGGAAATCGACATTTTTCAACACGGTGACCGGCGCCGATGTGTTTGCCAAAGACATGCTCTTCGCGACGCTCGACCCGACCATGCGCCAGCTTGTGATCGAAAACGCGCACGGGGGCGACCGCGAGATCATCCTGTCCGACACGGTGGGCTTTATCTCCAACTTGCCGACGCAACTCGTGGCCTCCTTCCGCGCGACGCTCGAAGAGGTGCTGGACGCCGATCTCATCCTGCATGTGCGCGACATCGCCGCCGAGGAGACCGAGGAACAGAAAGACGACGTGCTGAAAATCCTGTCCGATCTGGGCATCAAGGAAGACGCGCCGATGTTCGAGGTCTGGAACAAGATCGACCTTCTGGACCCTGAGGCCCATGCCGCCCGGATGGAGCGTGCGGGGCAGGAAGAGGGCATTTTCGCGATCTCCGCCGTCACGGGCGAGGGCGTGCCGGAGCTTTTGTCGGCGATTTCGGAGTTTTTCGAAGAAGACAAGATTGAACGCGATCTCGTCCTGCCCTATTCCGAAGGCAAGAAACGGGCCTGGCTCTTTGAGGAGGGTGTGGTCTTGGGCGAGGAAATGGCCGAGGATGGCTATCAGCTCAAGGTGCTTTGGACCCCGCGTCAGGAAAAGCAATTTCGGGAGATGTGAGATGAGCAAAGAGCAGGCAGCCAAGACAAAGACCAAACCGGACGCCAAGGCTCCCGGAGAGGGCAAGCCTCAAAGACATCTGTTCATGATGCTGTTCGAGGCCACGGCCGGCGCCAAAACCGGCCTGCGTCTGGGCGGGCGTCACGCGATCATGGTCTTCATGGTGGCGGGCGAACAAAAGCTCGCGATTGCCAAGGGCTTTAAGGCGCTTGAGGCCACTGGCTGGTCCAGCATGGAGATGAAAAAGGGTCTGGACCTCACCGGGCGCCCGCGTCTCAAAGACAAGGCGCTCGATGCTTCGGCGCGGAAAGCCATGCAAAAGGGCGCGGCGTTCTTGGTCTATAAGGATGAGATCAAAGGGCAGGCGTGAGGCTCTGAGCCAGTCGCGCCACGCGTTTCCTCATTTTCGCCACACGGACCCTGTATCCCGAATGTGTTTTGAGACGCATTCGGGAGACTACATTTGTCACGACAAGATTTTGAAAAGCGCCTATCCGGGCTGGGGCGCGGTCCGGCGTTTCGATTTGACCCAGAACGTTCGGCGTTGAACACATCCGAGCGTGTTCGGGGCCACCGACAAGGGCCAGTTACGCCGATGTCAGAGTTCGCTTGCAGCCTGGGGTTTATCGCTGCTTTCCTTGTGTTCATTCTTCTGGCCGTGGAGGGGCCGCCCTTCGCCGTTCCTTTCGCGCTCATCGCCTTTCCGGGGCTGGTGATCTGGGGCGTTGTCCTGATTGTCCTGAAGATGCGGCGAGAGGAGATGTCCCTGTCGGAGCTTCTGACATTTCTCTTCGAGTATCTCTGGCGACCGCTGCGGGCGCTTTTCAGCTTTTTTGACTGACGCGGCTTAAATCCCCCGCGCCGGGTTCCCCACAACCCGCGCGCCCGGGGCCACATCCTTGGTCACCACAGAGCCAGCCCCCACGATGGCACCATCGCCAATCGTAACCCCCGGCAGGATGATCGCGGCGCCGCCGATCCAGACATCTTTGCCGATGGTGACGGGCAGGGCGCGTTCGATGAGTTGCCCGCGCAAGACCGGATCGCGGTGGTGATCGGCGCAGTAGATTTGCGTGCGAGGCCCGATCATCGTGTTCTCCCCGATCTCGACCCGCGCGCTGTCCAGAACGACACATCCGACGTTCAGAAAGGTGCCGTCGCCCAGAAACAGGTTCTCGCCATACAAGAGGTGAAACTGCCCCTCGATCCGGGCGGTCTCGGGCGCGGCACCCAGCAGAGCGCGCAGCTCCGGGTGGATGTCGCCGCGTTCGGAGGGCAGCGCCATATTGTGGCGGTGCACGGCGTCAAAGACCTTTGTCCGGTGCGCATCTATCTCGGGGTCCATGCAGCAATACCAGTCGCCCGCGCGCATTTTATCCCACTCTGAGGTCATTCTCCGCTCACTCCTCTGGTTACTCTTCCGGCACCAGATGCGTGATGCCGACGCCAGCCGCACGCGCCAGCTCCGGGTCGAGGCTCATCGGCACATATTCGCCCCGGCGCCACAGCTCGCCCAGATCGTCATAGTGACGGCTCAAAGGATGGCCGGACTGGCCGGTGGCGGTCACGAAGACCGAACTGTCGGGATCGGCAAAGTCATAGACGCCGCGATAGGCCGCGCCATGCACGTTCGCGAAGGGCTCCGGCGCATCGCCCGCCGTCACGCCGCGCATCAGCGTGTTGTCACCGCCAGAGGTCGATTGCCGGATATTCACCACCCATTTCAGCAAAGGCACATCGCCCAGCACCGGGTGATCGTGATGCGCCATATGGGCATCCCCCCAACGCAGGCTCTCAAGGTTCGTCGAGTAATGCTCGCCGATCCACAACAACGCATCGTCCAGAGATTGCCGCGCAATGTCGGTACAGGTCTCCACGGGCGCCGATTGGATCACATCGCACCAGGCCGAGGCGCCGCCGATGTCGCGATAGACGCGTTCGATAAAGATCGGATCGACATGGGTGAACTCGCGCGCGAGCGGCCCGATCTCGTCGCGCATCAAACGGTCCTGAAGCGCGCGCATCCAGGCGTAGTAAATCAGCGGCTCCGGCAGATGCTCGTTCATCTCGCCGTTCCACTCGGCCAACAACGTCAGCGCGCGTTGGCGCTGGCGCTCGGGCGTGCCTTCGGGCGCGGCCTCGCCGGTGAACCACAGATCGGCCCCCACCAGCGGCAAGAGGTTGCGCGCGGCGGCGGAGACCACGTCGTTTTGCACCTCGATGAAACTGTCGCGGGTGTGAACCTCGCGCGATTGCATCAGGCGTTGCCACCGCTGAATGCGCTGGGTGTCGCCCCAATGGTAGGACAGGTGATCCGGGAAGGGCGCATCGACGGTCTTGTTGTTGGTGTTGCCGATGATGCCATCGCGATCCGCCGTGAACAGCGGCAGATCGTCGAAATCGCGCCAGCCCTGCCAACGGTCGGCCTCAAGCCACCCGGGCGAGGGGATGCGGCCCTTGGATTGATGCAGCGCATCGCGCATCGGTGCGCGGCCGATGACCTTCATCTGCACCCGGTCCGGGTCCGCCATGGCGAGGTTCAGAGCAGGGGCGGCAAAGTCGCGCGCGGCGACCATGGCCTGTGTCAGCGTTGTCGCATGGTTGAGCGCGATCACCGACGACATCGAGCGGTCATCGGGTACAAGCGCGGTCCAGGCCACAGAGACCAGATGCCCCGGCGGGGTGATCGTGTCGACGTCAAAGGCGGTTTTGGGCAGGATCGGGCCGTTGTCGGACCACTCCAGCGTCAAGGTGACGGGGTCTGCGTCCTTGATCTGGACAATCGAGGGGCGGCTGCGCAGCGGTTTATAGCCGTCGGGTGTCAGAACCTCGCCCGGCGCATCGGGGTTTTGCTTTTCGATATAGAGATCGGCGTCATCGACATAGGCCGCCGTGATGCCCCAACCGAAACTCTCATGCCGACCCGAGACAATTGCCGGAATCCCCGGCACAGAGGCGCCGATCACACCGCCGGTGCTCAACTGCAGCCGCGCGAGATACCACGCGCCCGGCGCGGAAAAGCTCAGATGCGGGTCATTGGCCAAAAGCGTCGCGCCGGTGGCCGAGCGCCCCGGTCCCGCCGCCCAGACGTTGGAGGCGCCGGCGAGGCCGGATTTCGGGAAGGGCGAGAGGGCATATTGCGTGCCAGAGGGGGCCACGCCCGGCTGCGCCTCAGGGAAAAGCGCGGCGTAAGAGGGCAAAAGCCCAAGCCCCGTGCCGGGGGCGTCCGGCATCAGATCGCGCAGGCGCTCTTGCGGCAACAACAGAGAGGCGCGAGCGCGCAGCACCTCGTTCGGGATCTGATCCGACAGCTGCACGGCCACGAGTTTCAGGATCGCGATGGAATCGGCGGGCTGCCAATAGGCGATCTCGGACGGAAAGAGAAAGAACTCCGGCGCGCCGCGCCCCAATGCGCCTTCGTTTACCTCTTTGATCCAGGCGTTCACCCCGCGGGCATAGGCCTCGAGCGCGGCGGTGGCCTCGGGGCTTTGCACCTGTGCGGATTGCCGCGCGGCCTCATAGAGGCCAAGACGCCGCATCAGCTCGTCGGTCTTTAATGTGCGCTCGCCGAACATCTCCGACAGTCGTCCTTGGGCTGTGCGTCGCAGGAGCATCATCTGGAACAACCGGTCCTGCGCGTGCGCAAAGCCCAGCCCGTAATAGACATCCTCATCCGTGGCGCCGAAAATATGCGGCACATTGGCGTTGTCGCGTGCAATCTCCACCGGCGCGCTGATGTCCGCCACCTCAAAATCCGCGTTGTAATCGGGCAGGGAGCGCGCGGCGAGCCAATAGGTCAGCCAGATCGCCAAAACAGTCAAAAGAACGAGACCTGAGACGATCTTGAGCAGCAAAGAGAAAATCCGGGCCATGAGGGGCGGTCCTGTCAGATGTGCGCGAATGCATGTTGACGCCGCGCCGCGAGCGGCTACGGTTTCGGCCGTTAAACCACATCGACGCGCGAGGGAAAAGCCATGGTGAAAACGGGTGTGAAGGCTGCATTTTTGGGTCTTGGGGTCATGGGATACCCGATGGCGGGGCATCTCGCCTCGAAAGGCCATGCGGTGACGGTCTACAACCGCACCACGGCGAAGGCGGAAGGCTGGGCCAAGGCGCATGGCGGCGGCTTTGCGCCCACACCGCGCGAGGCCGCAGAAGGAGTCGATTTCGTGATGGCCTGTGTCGGCAATGACGATGACCTGCGCTCTGTTTGTCTTGGCCCAGATGGCGCTTTTGCGGGCATGAAACCCGGTGCGATCTTTGTCGATCACACCACAGTGTCGGCTAAAGTGACCCGCGAGCTGGCCGCACGCGCCGCAGAGGCCGGGATCGGCTATGTCGACGCACCGGTGTCCGGCGGGCAAGCGGGGGCAGAGAATGGTGTGCTCTCTGTCATGTGCGGCGGCGCGGAGGGTGATTACGCCAAGGCCGAGCCGGTGATGGCCGCATACGGCAAGATCGTCAAACGTCTGGGCGAGGTCGGCATGGGGCAGACCGCCAAGATGTGCAATCAGATCTGCATCGCGGGGCTGGTGCAGGGGCTGTCCGAGGCGCTGTTGCTGGCGGAAAAATCCGGCCTCGATGGCGAGGCGCTGGTCGATGTGATCTCCGGCGGCGCGGCGGGAAGCTGGCAAATGGTCAACCGCCACAAGACCATGTTGGCGGGCCATTACGAGCATGGTTTTGCCGTCGATTGGATGCGCAAGGACTTGGCGATCTGTCTCGAAGCGGGCGAAGATACCGGCACGCCCTTGCCGGTCACGGCGCTGGTCGATCAGTTCTACAAGGACGTGCAAACCATGGGCGGCGGGCGTTGGGACACCTCGAGCCTCATGGCGCGGCTCAAGGCCTTTGGCTAAGGTTCGCGTGAGTATTTTTCGCAGCAAAGGAAACATGGCCCGAAAATCTTGTCGGGTTTCCTTTGTTGTCTAAATACTCATGAAACCGGCTCTTTCCCTGAGTGCTTCGGCTCTGTTATAAGGCCTTTCGATCAAAAGGACGCGTAGACTCATGGCTGGTGACAAAAAGAAACCCGGGGCGACATCGGGACGCGGCGCGCGGGATTTGCGCGTCAAGGTGAAGTCGGCGCGGGGGCGCAAGCTGTCTTCGACGCTTTGGCTCGAACGTCAGCTCAACGATCCCTATGTGAAACGTGCCCGCGATGAGGGCTATCGCGGCCGCGCGGCGTTCAAGATCATGGAGATCGACGACAAGTTCCGCTTTCTCCTGCCCGGCGCGCGGG
The DNA here is from genome assembly GCF_048270365.1 of Celeribacter sp. Classification (NCBI taxonomy): domain Bacteria; kingdom Pseudomonadati; phylum Pseudomonadota; class Alphaproteobacteria; order Rhodobacterales; family Roseobacteraceae; genus Celeribacter; species Celeribacter sp. The sequence continues at coordinate 209,712 of NZ_JBLWTA010000001.1, read as the reverse complement.
TGGTCGATCTGGGCTGTGCGCCCGGCGGTTGGTGTCAGGTGGCGGTGAAGCGGGTGAACGCTTTGGGCGAGAAGTCCGGCAAAAAGATCGGCACCATTCTGGGCGTCGATTTGCAGGAGGTCGAACCGATCGCCGGGACCGAGATTCACCAGCTCGATTTCATGGAAGACGATGCGGACCAAAAGGTGAAGGACTGGCTCGGCGGTGAGGCCGATGTGGTGATGTCCGACATGGCGGCGGCCTCTTCGGGCCACAAACAGACCGACCACCTGCGCATCATGGCGCTCTGCGAGGCGGCGGCCTATCTGGCCTTTGATGTGCTGTCTCCGGGCGGCACGTTTGTGGCCAAGGTTTTGGCGGGCGGCGCCGAGGGGGATTTGCAGAAGCTCCTCAAGCAGAAGTTCGAGAAGGTGCAGCATTTCAAGCCGCCCTCGTCGCGCTCTGACAGTTCCGAGAAATTCGTCGTCGCGACAGGGTTTCGTGGGTAGGGTTTGGGGCTGATGGAGCTGCGGCTGGGCTGTGGGGCGCTTGCGCTTTGCTTTGACGCTTCTGTCGGCAATATTCGCAGTTATACCGTTCAGGATCGCGAGGTGTTCCACGCGGCGCATTGGGTCGGTACGCCTTTGGCGGCTGAGGCCTTGAGCGTGGTGGATGCGCATCTGGCGGGGGATTTTCTAGCCGCGCCCTTTGGCGGTTCTGATGTCGTACAAGACCCGCCTCATGGCTGGACGGCCAATTCGGCGTGGCATTTGATCACTCGCTCTGAGACTGACGCTCATGCCCATATGAAGCTCGCGCTGGAGCGTCCGGTAATGGGGGCGCAGATCACCAAGGAGATCACGCTCCGCTCCGATCAGACGGTGCTCTATCAGCGGCATGAGATCACGGGCGGGGCCGGGGGGCTCACCTTTGCGCATCACCCGATGATCCGGGTGTCTCCCGGCGATCATATCGCAACCTCTCCGAAACGCGTGGCACTGACCTCGGAAGCCCCTTTGGAGGAAGCTCATATTCTGGCCTATCCGGGGCGCAGTACCGATCTGACGCAATTCCCGGCGCGGGATGGGGGCAGGGTGGATTTGAGCCACTATCCGCATCAGACGGGTCACGAGGATTTCGTCACGCTGGTCGAAGACGACGTGGAGGGCCTCGGCTGGACCGCCGTGTCGCGGGCCCGCGAGCGAGACATTGTGGTCTTTGTCAAAGACAGCCGTGTCATGCCCGTCACGATGCTCTGGATATCGAACGGCGGGCGCGCGTATGCGCCTTGGGATGGGCGGCATGATGGCGTTTTGGGCGTCGAGGACGGCTGCGCGGCGGGAGCTGAGGGGCACAGGGCTGCGCTTGGCGACAATGCCGTGGCGCGGGAGGGGGTGAGAACCGTGCTCGCGCTGGACGAGGGGCGCACCCATGTGCTTTCCCATGCCACGGTGGTGCTCGATCAGCCCGAGGGCTGGCAGGGCGTTGAGGCTATCGCCTTCCAAGACCGAGAAATGGTTGTGCGGGGGCGGGAGGGTGAAACTCTGCGCGTGCCTTTCGAGGCCTCTCATTTCTTTATCTGAAATATACCTTTCTGATCCAGATCAAAGTCACAGTATTTTGACGCCAGGTAATGTGGCTGAAACCTGCGTGCGCCCCTTGTCTAAACCCAAGCCAGAGATGGAGACCACCAGCCATGCGTTTGACGATCCGAACCAACCTCGCCATGCGCGTGCTCATGGCCTGTGCCGTGAACGAAGGCCATATGGTGCGCCGTGCGGGCATTGCCAAGGCGGCAAATGCCTCGGAAAACCATCTGGCGCAGGTGGTGCATCTTTTGGCGAATGAGGGCTATATCGAGACCACGCGCGGCCGTGCGGGCGGGATCGTTTTGGCGCGCAATCCTGACGAGATCACCATCGGCGAGGTGTTTCGGCATTTCGAGGCGCATGTGCCCTTTGCCGAATGTTTCGCGGCGCAGGACAACACCTGTCCGCTGCAGGCCGTGTGTCGTTTGCGTCTGGCGCTGACGGCGGCTCTGGAGGCGTTTTACGGCGTGCTTGACGATATGACGCTGGCCGATTTGGTGGCGGATAACGTGGGGCTTGAGGCGCTGTTGAACCTGCCGCAGCCGGATATGATGATGCCGCAGGACGGCTGCAACGGCACGCGGCTGAACTGAGATTTAGGACCGGCCGCCCCTGAGGTGCGGTTGATCCGGTTCCTTGAGCGCGAGGATCATGAGCGCGGCCAGCCCCAAGCAAATCGGCACGGCAGAGAGCGCCAGCGCATGATTGCCGCCCGTGAGGTCCAAAAGCCAGCCGACCAGTGGTTGAAACACCAAAGCCGCGCCGATCCCGATCATGTTCACGAAGGCGGTGACGGTGCCGACCGCGCTTTGGTCTTGGCCCTCTTTCGCCATGGCGAATGTCAGCATCTGCGCGCCGCAAAACAGGCCGCCGAGGAAGAGTGCGACGGAGATCAGCACCATGTTGCTGCTGCTCCCCAAAATGACCCAGCCCCAGAACAGCGTGGCCGCCATGGCGCCCGCGAAGACGATCCATTTGCGATGGCCCAAAGCGTCTGAGACGGCGCCCCACAGCACGGATCCCGCCGCCATCCCCCAAAACATCATGGAGACGGCGGTTTCCGCGGAGACGGCAGAGAGGGCATGATCGGCGATCAGCTCTTCGTTGCCCCAAAGCCCGCCATAGACGTTGATCGGCATGTAGATCAGCGCGCCCACGAGGGACAAAAGCCAGACCTGCGGGCTTTTGATCACCTGTTTTAGCGGTCCGATCGGATTGGGATGGGTGTCCGTGTCGCCCGCGGACGGCGCTTCGCGGTAGAAAAACAGCGCCAGAACGAAAAGCGCGCCGCCGGTGATCCCGATGCCGATGAAGGACGGGCGCCAGCCTGCGGTCTCTGTGAGAGAGGTGAGCCAGATGACACCAATCGCTGTGCCCAACATGCCGACCGCATTGACGAGGCCTGACAGAAGCGCAAAGCGCGCGGGCGCGAACCAGTGGTTCACCACATAAAGCGCGCCGACAAAGGCGAAAGACGCGCCAAACCCGGTCATCAACCGCCCGACGGAGGCGATGACCACATGGGGCGCGAGACCGATGAGCGCAATCCCACCGGCACAAAACGCAATGGCCGGAACCACAAAGCGCCGCGCGCCCCAGCGGTCGAGCAACAGCCCGACCACGATCTGCATCGGGGCGTAAACCCAGAAAAACAGAGAGGAAAACACGCCGAGACCGGCTTTGGTCAGCTCAAGGTCTTGCGTGATCGCCGTGGTCGCGGTGGAGGGCGCGATGCGGGAGATGAATTCGAAGAGGAAAAACAGCGTCGCCAGCGCAAAGGCCGCGGGGGCTTTCCAGCTTGTGCTCCGTATTGTTCCCCGTCTTGTGATCCGTGGTGTGTCGGTCATGCGCGCGTCTCCCTGTATCGCGCATGTGTTTGGGATATTGTGCGGAGGCTCGCAAGGGGGAGGCTCTTGTCATTTGCAACGAAGGTCTGGTTGGAGGCTAAATTGACCGATGCTGTAATCTGTACCAAAGTCAGCTTTTAAGGTGCGCCCAATGAAACGAAAGTTGACTTTTTGCGGCCTCCCACTCGTGGTAAGCGAAAATCCCTAATCCGAGTCCTGATGCTGGAAGCCGAAAATGCCGATTTGCGCGTTTTGCCAAGAAGAACGTGAACTATGCGCGTCTCATTCGATTCCAGATGGGTTTTTCAAAGCCATTTCAAGGCGGAATAACGGGCAACTTATCAGCATACCAGATGGCGAAGGTAAGATTGGGCTAAGCCAAAACACCGGTAAGGCAAAATTGCTCTGTCGGGAATGCGAAACCCACTTTAACAAAAACTTCGACAGCCCGCTTACGAACGCCTTCAAGGCGTGGGATAAACAGATAAAAGCTAACGGCCTCGGCGTCAGATATGAGTTTTCGCCAAATCATCTTGCCCAGTGCCTAGCATCGGTGTGCTGGCGGGCGAGCGTGACCGGAAACAGTATGTACGCGAATGCAAGGGTTAGCATGCGCTACAGGGCGCACCTCTTAGCCCTCCTACTAGGCAACCGGGAAGATACGCTGAAATCTTGCTCATGCTCTATCAAGAGGCTCTACGATAAACGCCCGCTCCCTGATGGGGGATTCTCACAGGATGTCGTCTCAGACATTATCCTGCCCGTGAACGCTTACCGGATCAGCAAGAAGGGCAAGAAGCCCGGAAACCATTTCGCGTTCGCATTGCTGGTGCAGGGATTCTTGTGTCACCTCATGATACCACGCCTTCCACATGCGCTTCGCATCGGTCCCGAGTTCCTCAAGCCTTCAAAGACTTCGCTGCATGCGCCGCCACAGTATTTTGCGGACTACAAGCCTCTGATGGATGCGATGGTGGCTGGACTAGGAAAGCATCTTGATGGACAGTCTACGCTGAAGGACTGATTGTGGAGAAGGGAGCGCGCCATCTGATTGCCCGTTTCACAAACGCGACTTTGGCGCAGCCGCAGCGAATGGCCGCCCTGTCTCGCCAACCGATCTCCCCCAACGCGCGCAAAACCATCTTCACTAACTTTTACCTTCCCCCCAAATACTCCATCCCCTCAATCCATGCGAACATCGTGTTCAGCGCATCGGGTGCGTAGGCGTTTCGGCCTTCGAGCAAAAACCTGACGACCGCAACGCGTGACCACTCCTCGGTCAATTGCCAGTTATACTCAGGGGCCTTCAAAAGCCCGTGCGTTGCATTGGGAACCACAACGATGCGGGCGGGGATGCGGCTGTGGTCGGGGCGGTTGCCGAGAGTTTCACGGAAAATCTCGGGGTTTCGGGTGGGGTCGACATTCAAATCCTCCGCGCCCCAGAGCGCCAGCAGGGGGATGTCCAGCGTCGAGAGGGCCTGTCGCGCGTCTGCGCCTCGGTTCAGGCGAATAAACTGCCAGCGGTCGCGGGACATACCATGTGGCCTGTCTTCGGGCGTCGCGTTGGGGCCAAAGAGCCGGTCGTCTTCGATTTCTTGCGCGGCGAGCGTGGCTTTGATGGCCTCTGCGTCATAGCCTTCGCGCGTCAGTCGCACGGCGGTGTAATAGTCGCCCTGATCCTGCCAGGAGACCGCCGCGCCGACGGTCACCAGAAAATCCGCATCTGTACGCGTCAGGCCGGGGAGGACCCAGCCCGCTTGAGAAAAGCCGAGGGCGCCGACTGGGGTGTCTTCGAACCGCTCTTTGAGAACTGCGAGAACCGCGCGGGTCTCTGCTGTGCGATCCGACATGGTTTGCCGCAACCAGTTGCCCTCGCTTTGGCCAACGCCCGGCTTGTCCCAGGACGCGATGGCGAAACCCCGGTCGAGAAAGGCATTGATCAGAGGCGCGTAGCCGCCCGAGGACGTCCGGTCCTGCGCGCCGTCGCCATGCACAAGCGCCACCACCGCGGTCGGGGCCTCGTCAGGCAGCCAGATCGTTCCGGCGATGCGCGCGCCCGAGACCGTGACAAAGAGCGTCTCGCTGGGGCGGCGCTCCAGATCGTGATCGCCCAGCCGCCACATCAAGACGCATACTAATAAGGCCACAACCCCGGCCGCCCCAAAAAACCATCGCTTCATTTGAAATCAGTTGCCTTTGTCACCATTTACGCCTTGTAACTATGGAGTGCGTTTGATGAGTACAATATTCCAAACCGAGCCCTTCACCGTGGAGCAGGGCGTTCAGCCGCAGCATCTCGCGCAGGCGGCGCAGGGATATTGGCGCGCCTTCTCGCGCAAGCTGCGCTATCCTCTGGGGCCGGAGAAAAAGGCCGTCGCCTTTCTTGAGAGCGTCATGGACCCGACCCACGCGATCTCCGCCGTGTCGAAAGACGGGGCGTTTCTCGGCATGGCGGGGTTCAAATCGCCTCAGGGCGCGCTGGTCGGTGGGGGCATGCGGGATATGGCGCGCGTCTATGGCTGGCTCGGCGGCAGTGTTCGGGGCGCCTTGATCCAAGCCCTGGAGCGCAGATGCGACGATGATACGCTCTTGATGGATGGGATTTTCGTGGAACCGGAGGCGCGGGACCAAGGTGTCGGCACCGCGCTTTTGAACGCGATAGAGGTCCATTGTGCCCGTCAGGGGCTGCGTCAGATCAGGCTCGATGTCATCGACACCAACCCGCGGGCGCGCGCACTTTACGAACGGTTGGGATTTGCGGAGCGCTCCGTCTTGTCGCTTGGTCCGTTGAGGTCTATTTTTGGGTTTTCCTCTGCGACCGAGATGACGAAAGCCATCGTGCGCTGAGGGGATATGGGGCACTTTGTCGATGCTCAAAACGCCTGTGCAGGATTTTTGCTTTACCTTTTCGGCGGAAAAGCCATCCTCCCCTCAACTGGAGGAGACACTAATGAAATTCACACGTTTTGGCCCCAAAGGGGCGGAAAAGCCCGGTTTGATCGACGCCAAGGGCCGGCTGCGCGATCTGTCGGATCATTTGGACGATCTGTCGGGCGATGTTTTGACGCGGCTCACTGAGTTCAACCGGCTCGACATCGAGACGCTGCCCTTGATCACCGAAGAGGTGCGGTTGGGGCCTTGCGTGGGCGGGACAGGCAAATTCATCTGTATCGGGCTCAATTTCGCCGATCATGCCGAGGAGAGCGGCATGGAACTGCCGAAAGAGCCGGTGATTTTCGCGAAATACACCTCTGCGATCTGTGGACCGAATGATCCGATCCTGATCCCGCGCGGGGCGGAAAAGGTCGATTGGGAAGTCGAATTGGGGCTGGTGATTGGCAAGCCCGCGAAATACGTGAGCGAAGACACGGCGTTGGAGCATCTGGCGGGCTATTGCCTTGTGAACGACGTCTCCGAACGCGGGTTTCAGCTTGAGCGCGCAGGGCAATGGTCGAAGGGCAAGTCCTCGGACAATTTCGGCCCCCTCGGCCCGTGGCTTGTGACGCCTGACGAGATCAAGGACCCGGACGCTTTGGCGATGTGGTGTGACGTGAACGGCGAACGCATGCAGGACGGGACGACCGCGACGATGATCTTCAAACCGGCGTATCTGATTTCCTACCTGTCGCAGTTCTTCACGCTCTATCCGGGTGACATCATCTCGACCGGCACACCCGCCGGTGTCGGCATGGGCAAGGTGCCGCAGCAGTATCTCAAGGACGGCGATGTGGTCGATCTGGGCATCGAGGGCCTCGGCACCCAGCGACAGCTCTGTGTGGCGGACGGTTAGGAACCAGGCTGAAGCTGCAGGTCGCCGATTGAGAATTGGCAACTTGCGCCGTGGTGATAGGTGCAGCCGGGACCCTGATCGAGATCGAAACTGCCCTGTGTGGCGCTTTGGGCGTTGGGCCTGAGCGCGATCAGGCATTGGGTCGTCTCGTAGTCGTCGTCCATGATGACATAATTCCCGAGCTGATCCTGCATCAGCGTGCCATTCATTTGGCCAAGACAGTCATGGGTGCCGACGGTCAATTCGACCCGGTTGCCCGTCAGCTCAAAACTGACACGATAGCCGTCGCTGCCCGCCCGGTAGGTGCCGGAGTAGAGCTGGAGCGGCGGCTCCTGCGCCGACAGGGGCAGGGGGAAACTGACAAGAGCGAGGCAAAGGGCTTTGAACAGGTCGGTCATGCGTAAAATCCATTGAAGTGTCAGATCAATGGAGAAAGCTTACGACAAAACCGCGGGTCTTCGATCAGAAAATCAAAGCTCCACGCCCTTTTGCGCCTTCACGCCGTCCTTGAACGGATGTTTGACCAGCGTCATCTCGGTCACCAGATCGGCGGCCTCGATCAATTCGGGCTTGGCGTTGCGGCCGGTGAGGCAGACGTGGGTCATCGGCGGCTTTTGCGTCAACAGGAAATCGACCACCTCGTCGATGTCGAGATAATCGTAGCGCAGCGCGATGTTGATCTCATCGAGCAACACGAATTGGATCTCTGGGTCGAGGATTTGTTCCTTGGCGATGCGCCAGCCGTTTTGTGCCGCCGCCACGTCGCGGTCACGGTCTTGGGTTTCCCAGGTAAAGCCCTCGCCGGAGACGAAAAACCGCACTTCGTCAGAGAACCGCTCGCGCAGGAGGGTCTTTTCGCCGGTCTCCCAGCTGCCTTTGATGAATTGCACCACGGCGGCGGGCATGCCGTGCCCGATGCAGCGCATGATCATGCCGAAACCAGACGAGGATTTGCCCTTACCGCTGCCGGTATGCACCATGATGAGACCTTTTTCCTCGGTCTTCGTCGCCATGATCTTGTCCCGCGCGGCTTTGATCTTGCGCATTTTTGCGTTGTGGCGGGCCGTGATGTCGTCTGGGGTGGGGGCGTCGGGCGTGGGTGCATCGGTCATGGCGTTTCCTGACAGTTTTTGTTTCTGCCGGGAAACTGGCAGCCAAAGCGCGGGCTGTAAACAGGGAAAGCTGAGGACGGCGTGGCCTTAGTCCGCGATCTCGATCCGCACAGAGGTGTCGCCCGCGTCGACCAGAGGCGCAACAGAGCCATCGAAAGCGCCCAGACGCACAAGGCCGTTGGATTTCTGGAAGGGTTTGTAAAAGATCGCAAGATTGCCCCAAGGCGCATAGAGCGTGATGTCGCCGGTCTCGGGTTTATAGGCCCGGGGCGCGCCGGTGGTGTCGAGCTTGCGCGGCAGATCGGCGATCTTTTCAATGCCGTGGTAATCCGTCAGCTCCAGCTCAAGCGGCAGCATGGCGGCGAAATCCTGCCCGGCGGGGGTGTCGTCGAGCGTGGCGGTGAGAACCTCTGCGCCGAAGGTGAACGTGATTTTGGTCATGGGGCGGTCTTTCTGAAATGTTGTCTCGGAGCTGTCCGCGAAAACCGGAGCAGTCAGGGCAAGGCCGAACAGGGCGGTGCGGAGGAGGGCGGCGAACATCTCTTTAACTCCGTAACGGGATCAGGACGGGCGCTGTGACCCGTCCCGACAGGATGGCATCAGGCCGCGGTCATGTCGATGACATAGCGGTAGCGCGCCTGTTTGTTGACGACCTTTTCACAGGCCGCGCCGATCTGATCCGGGGTGATCATCTCATAGGACGCGGCCACGCCATGGTCGGCGGCAAAATCGATCACGGCCTGGGTCTCCGCAATCCCGCCGGTCATGGAGCCGGCAAGGCTCTGGCGGTTGAACGCCATCATCATGCCCTGAGCGCCCTGAACCTCGAACAGCGCACCGACATTGACCAGCGTTTTGTCGAGTTTCAACATGTTGAGGAAGGGCTGCATGTCATAGGCCACGGGAACGGTAGAGATCATCAGATCAAAGCTCATCGCCTGTTGCGCAAGCGCCTCTTCGTCGGACCAGAGATAGGCCTCGGTGGCGCCAAAGGCCTTGGCATCGGCGAGTTTGGCCTCGGAGGTGGTGAAAACCACAACCTCGGCGCCTTTCGCGACGGCGAGTTTCACGGCGAGGTGGCCCAGACCGCCCATACCGATCACGCCATAGCGCTGACCCGGTTTCAGATCCCAGTGGTTGATCGGCGAAAACGTGGTGATGCCCGCACAGAGGAGCGGCGCAAACCCCGCAAGGTTCACCCCCGGCGGGATGCGCAGGGCGAACTCTTCCTTGACGACGATCTTCTTCGAGTAACCGCCATAGGTCACACCGCCGGAGATTTTATCCTCTGAGCCATAGGTAAAGGTTGTGCCGTTGAGACAGTTCTGTTCCCGGTCAGCGACACAGTTGGCACATTCCCCGCAGCTGTCCACCATGGTGCCGACACCGGCGTAATCGCCCTCGCGGAATTTGATCACATCCGCGCCCACGGCGACCACACGACCGACCATCTCGTGACCCGGCACCAGCGGATAGACCTGTTGGCCCCAGTCGCCTTTGTAGGTGTGAATGTCGGAGTGACAGATCGAGCTGTACATGATCTCGACCACCACGTCCTTCGGCCCAGCGGCGCGGCGCGTGATGGTGTGGCGGGCAAAGGAGCCCTCGGTGTCGAAGGCGGCCCAGGATTGCACCTGACTTTCAGAGAGGGAGGTCTCAGAGAGGGCATTGGCGTCTTGGGCCTGAGCGGCCCCGGCAAAGCCGGTCGCAGCCAAAGGTGCGGCCACAGCAGCGGCGGCCCCGGCAGTCAGAAAGCCACGACGGCTCTCGCCCTCACGGGTCAGGAATTCGGGGGAGGAGTTACAGGCGTCACACATGATCTCTTTGGCGTCCTTTTGTGGGAAGGGGGCAAATACATGCAGATAGGATGACGCAAAACGCGGCGAGGATAATCGCCAATCCATGCAAGCCATTCATGAGAGGTCATCATGAATGCGTTGAGGGAAGGGGCCATGATCCGAGAGGGGGCGCGACCTAAGTTGTCTTCAACATGTATCAAACGAGAGAGGACTACCTATGAAACTCGCACTTGGCCTGACACTGGCCCTGGCCCCCGCCGCACTCTTTGCCCAATCCGTCGAAATCTCCCACCATCACGAACGCCCCGGTCAGATCGGCAGCGACGAGACCTTTACCGGCACCGCCTATGTCGCGCCGGTCTTTGCGCCCGAGATGCATGACGTGAGCGCCGGTGAAGTGACCTTTCTGCCGGGGGCGCGCTCCGCGTGGCACACACATCCGGCGGGCCAGATGTTGGTGATCACCCACGGGACGGGGTGGACCCAGGAACGCGGACAGGAGAAACAGATCATCACCGCAGGCGATGTGGTCTGGTGTCCGCCGGGGGTCGAGCATTGGCATGGCGCCACCGACAGCACCTCTGTGACGCATTACGCCATTCAGGCCAGCGTCGAAGGTTCTGCGGTGGAATGGGGCGAGAAAGTCACGGATGCCGAATATGGCGAGTAAGCTGAGGCCCGCGCTGGGGCTGGCCTTGGTGCTCAGCTCTGGTGTGACAGCTGCGGCGATGGCGCAGGGGATGACGCCGGGGGAGACCGTCTTGGACGGTCTCGACTACCCGTGGGACATCGAGGCACTGGGCGATGTGATCTATGTGACCGAGAAAGCGGGCAGTTTGGGCCTGTTCGATGGGGAGGGCTTTACGCGTCTGCCCGTCGAGACCTCTGTGCCGATCCTCAATCATCGTGGCGGGGGGCTTTTGGGCCTCGCGCTGCGTCCCGATTTTGCCGAGACCAGCCGCGCGGTGCTCTATCATCACGCAGGTACGCCCGAGGCGCGGTACAATCGGGTGATCGAGGTTGCGAAAGACGGGGAGAGCTGGCGTGAGACCCGTGTGCTCTTGGACAATATCCCCGGCCATCCGCTCTACAACGGCGGGCGCGTGGCCTTTGGGCCGGATGGGATGCTCTATGTCACCACCGGTTGGGTCGAGGACCGCGCGCTGCCGCAGGATGTGAACAGCCTTGCTGGCAAGATCCTGCGCCTGACACCCGACGGCGCGGTGCCCGAGGACAATCCTTTCCCCGGCTCGCCTGTTTATTCCCTGGGGCATCGCAACCCACAGGGGATCGCTTGGGACGCCTCGGGCCAGATGTTTGCCGCAGAGCACGGGCAATCCGGCCACGATGAGGTCAATCGCATCGTCGCGGGGGGCAATTACGGCTGGCCGTTGATCCAAGGCGATGAGACCCGTGAGGGGATGCAGGCGCCTTTTGCGCACTCCGGTCGTAGCACCTGGGCGCCGTCCGGGCTGACATCTTCGGGGCAGGGGCTTTTGCTCGCCGGACTTCGGGCAGGTGCGGTGCTTGGCATCTCCGAGACGGGGGAGGTCACAGAGGCTTATGGGGCCTATGGCGCAGGCGAGCGTCTGCGCGATGTGCTTGTTGTGGGCGATGAGGTCTATGCCATCACCACCACCCGTTCGCCGCGTCGCGATGGTGCCTCTGAGGATCGGCTCGTGCGGCTCGCGCCATAACGATCCCGTTATGAGCCTCGCATAATCCGTCGACTTTATGAGTCTGAAACATATATCATGAGGGAACCCGTTAGATGATCACCTCCCAACCCCCGGCTTCCCTCATGATACGCGAGAATATCAACGACCTCATCGCCTTCGCCGCCGTGGCCGAAGAGCGTAGCTTTACCAAGGCGGCGGCGCGTCTCAACGTGTCGCAATCGGCGCTGAGCCATACCATCAAGGGGCTGGAACAACGCCTCGGGCTGCGGCTTTTGACCCGCACGACCCGCACCGTGGCGCCGACGCTGGAGGGCGAGGACCTTTTGGCCACCCTCAACCCCTGTTTCGAGAAGATCGAAAGCCGGTTGCAGGCGCTCAACGATTCCCAGGATACGCCCACCGGCACCGTGCGGATCGTTGCCGTGGAATATGCCATCGAGAGCATCCTCTGGCCGAAACTCTCGCCGGTGCTCAAGCAATACCCGTCGGTCAATGTCGAGTTCGTCATGGACTACGGCTACACCGATCTGGCCGCCTCGCAATGTGATGCGGGCGTGCGCTACGGCGATCAGGTCAGCGACGGCATGATTGCGATGCGGATCGGGCCGGACGAGCGGATGATCTGTGTCGGCGCGCCGGAGTATTTCGAGGCGCTGGGCGCGCCGAAAGTGCCGCAAGATCTGGTCGATCACCGCTGCATCAATCTGCGGCTTTCGACCCATGGCGCGCTTTATGCTTGGGAATTTGAGGACAAGGACGGGCAGGAGATCAACGTCAAGGTCAAGGGGCAGGCCTGTTTCAACACCGTCAACCCGGTGCTTCAGGCGGCGATTGACGGGCATGGGCTGGCGCTGGTGCCTGAGCGTCTCGCGCAACCGCATCTCGACCGCGGGGCGCTCAAGATGTGCCTCGATGACTATTGCCCGAATTTCCCCGGATTTCACCTCTATTATCCCAGTCGCCAGAGGCCGTCCTCGGCCTTCACCGTGGTGTTGGAGGCGCTTCGAGAGCGCGGGTAAAGCGTTTCGAGGGGGATTGATGAAAGCGGCTCATAAGTGGGGTGATGCTGAGCGGCATTAACCGCGCGGTGATCCGCCCCATATGTCTGGAAACACAACAGGAGTTCCCATGACGTTTTCGAAAAAGACCCCGATTGCCGCCTCCGCCTTTGCCCTCGTGACCAGCGCTGCTCTGGCGCAGGATGTGCGCGACACCGTGCCCTCGTCGCTTGCCCAAGTCGCCCCGGCGCTTGAGGCCTACACCTCTGAGACCATCCTCGGCTCCGAGTGGGAAAGCGAGGCGATGTCGGTGCGCGACCGTGCGCTCGTGACCTTTGCCGCCCTGATGACGCGCCATGAGACCGAAAACCTCGCAAGCTATGTGACGCTGGCGCTGGACGCTGGTGTGACGCCTGCGGAACTCTCAGAGACCATCACCCATCTGGCCTTCTACACCGGTCTTGGCAACGCCACCGCCGCCGCCGAGGTTGCGGCACCTGTGTTCGAGGCCCGTGGCATCACGCCCGACAGCCTGCCCGGCGCGGACGTCGAGTTTCTGCCGCTGAACCAAGAGGCAGAGGACGCGCGCGAAGAGCTTGTCAGCGGCAATTTCAGCGATGTTAGCATCGGCGTGGTGGACAACACCCGCGACGTGCTGTTCCGCGATCTCTGGCTGCGCCCGGACCTCGCACCGCGTGACCGCAGCCTCGTCACCGTCGCCGCCCTCATCGCCGCCGGTCAGCCGGAACAGATGACATTCCACCTCAACCGCGCCATGGACAATGGTTTGACCCAAGAGGAAGCCGGCGCCATGCTGTCGCATCTCGCCTTCTACGCGGGCTGGCCGAAGGTCTTCTCCGCTATGCCGGTCGCGAAAGAGGTGTTCGAGAACCGGGCAGAGTAAACTGAGGCGCTGAAAGGAGAGTTTGGCATGAAAATCGGCATTCTGGGATCGGGTCTCATGGGCGGCAAACTGGGCCGCATCTGGGCCGAAGCGGGTCATGACGTGACCTTTTCCTACGCCAGGGATCGTGCCAAGCTCGACCGGCTCGCAGGCGAGGTCGGCGCCTCTGCGGGCAGCGTGGCCGAGGCGGTCGAGGAGGCCGACGCGGTGCTTTTGGCGGTGCATTGGTCGCGCCGCGCCGATGTTTTGGAGCAGGTGGGCGATCTGGCGGGCAAGGTTGTGCTGAACTGCTCTTTGCCTTTGAACGACAGCAACACCGCGTTGGTCGTCGGCACCACCTCGTCTGGCGCAGAAGAGCTTGCGAAACTGCGGCCCCACGCCCGTTGGGTGTCCTGTTTCAACACCAACCCGTCAGAGAGCTTTTACCCGGTCTTTGCCCGTAGGGGGCAGGGACCTGCACCGCAGGTCATGACCTATGGCGATGACAAGAGCGCCAAGGAGATTGCTTTCGATCTGATCCGCGATGTCGGGTTCGAGCCGCTGGACTGCGGAGGCCTGCACAACGCCCGCTTTATCGAACCCTTCGCTATGGCGACGGTCGAGCTGGCTTACGTTCAGCCCGGCGGCCCGGCACTGACCTATCGTTTTGACAAATTGCGCGGCTAAGACCCGCGTTTCTGAAAGGAGTATCCCCATGAAAATCATCCGTTCCGGCAGCAATCCCTCGATGGCTGGTCCCGAAGATTGGTTCACCGGCACCGTGCGAGTCGATCCGATGTTCCAAGCCGAAGAACCGGGCCGCGTCGGTGGCTCGCATGTGACCTTCGAGCCGGGCGCGCGCACCGCATGGCACACGCACCCCGCAGGGCAGACCATCATCATCACCTTTGGCCGTGGTCGCGTTCAGCGCGAAGGCGGTCCGGTTGAAGAGGTGAGCGCTGGCGATGTCGTCTGGTTCCCGGCGGGCGAGAAACACTGGCATGGCGCCGCACCCGAGAATGCCATGAGCCACTATGCCATTCAGGAAACTGTCGATGGCTCCGCCGTGACTTGGATGGAGAAGGTCGCGGACGAAGATTACAACGGCTGATCTCTGATCTGAGCTGAATGGGGTCACTCATGATTTCCATTCATGAGTGACATCTATTTTGCCCGGATTATCATAGCTCACGCTTTGGCCTAGATTGAGCCCATCAAGATGACACCGGCTGTTCCGGTTGGCGCAAGTGCCACCATGACAGCCCCGTTTGCAAAGCCCGAGCGGCACGCAGGCGGCCAAACGCAAAGAAAGGAAGATCCCATGATCCTTCAAGACACATACACCCTCGCCAATGGCGTCGAAGTTCCGAAACTCGGCCTCGGCACCTGGATGATCGACGACGACAAAGTCGCTGAGTCCGTGAAGGCCGCCGTCAAACTCGGCTACCGCCACATCGACACCGCACAGGCCTATGGCAACGAACGCGGCGTCGGCGAAGGCCTGCGCGATTGCGGCGTGGCCCGCGAAGAGCTGTTCCTGCAAACCAAACTGGATGCAGGCATCAAAGATTACGAAGGCGCGAAAGCCGCCATTCAAGGCTCGCTCGATCTTTTGGGCGTCGACTACATCGACCTGATGATCATCCACAGCCCGACGCCGTGGGAAAACTTCGGCGGTGACGATCGCTTTTTCGAAGGCAATCTGGCCGCTTGGAAAGCCCTCGAAGAGGCTTACAAGGACGGTAAAATCCGCGCCATCGGCGTGTCCAACCACGAGAAAGCCGACCTCGACAACCTGATCGACAACGGCACCGTGGCGCCGATGGTCAATCAGGTGCTGGCCCACGTGACCAACACGCCCTTTGAGCTGATCGATTATTGCCAGAGCAAAAACATCCTCGTGGAAGCCTACTCCCCGATGGGCCACGGCGAGCTGATGAAAAACACCGAAGTGCAGGCGATGGCCGACAAATACGGTGTGAGCCTGCCGCAGCTGGCGATCCGCTATTGTCTGCAACTGGGCCTTCTGCCGCTGCCGAAAACCGCGACGCCTGCCCACATGGAAAGCAACGCCGCCGTCGATTTCGAAATCTCCGCCGAGGACATGGACGCCCTCAAAGTCATGGAGAAAATCAAAGACTATGGCGACGCCAGTATGTTCCCGGTCTACAGCGGCGTGTAATCTGCTAAATTGCTAGTCGCTACGCCTAAAAGGCTCCACGAAAGTGGGGCCTTTTTTATGCAGTCAACAAGTGGAGCAGGGCATCGGCAGGCAAGTCCGATGCATAAAATGCTTTGATGGTTTGGGGAAATATGGCGGAGAGACAGGGATTCGAACCCTGGGTCCCCGTGAAGGGACAACGGTTTTCGAGACCGCCCCGTTCGACCACTCCGGCACCTCTCCGCGGGGGTCTGGTGGCGGGTGATTTATCCTTGCATTCGGGGCGGCGCAACCCCTTTCGTGACATTCTTTTCAGCATATTTACGCTCAATGGCTCGCAAAATCATGCCGCTCGGGCACAAATACGTGTCCAGTCTTGTTCTGCGCTTCACTCTTTGTTTAGCTGTTGGGGTGACATTACGATCGGAAGGGACCGAAATGACTGCGATTGCCACTCCTAAGATGTTTTCCTGCCTGTCCGGCTTTGCGCCGCGCGACGGTTTGAAAAATGGTGTGAAATATACGCTCTTGTCGACAGCGCTTTGTCTTTTCGGCGTGGGCGCGCAGGCGGGCCCAGACGAGGCACAGCTCACGACGCTGATGCAGGCGATGATGTTCGAGGATGTCGTCGATGTGCTCTGCGACGAGGGGGCGGAGATGTCTGAGGATTTCGTCGAGGCGGGTTACGGTGTGCCGAAACCGATGTGGGACAAGATGCTTTCGCGTCTCTACGATGAAGATGTGATGGCCAAGGCGTTTCACGAAGAGATGGGCGAGGCGCTTGGCGATACCGATCTGACGCCGATGATCGCGTTTTACGAGACGGACTTGGGCCAAAAGATCGCCCGGCTCGAACTTGAGACCCGCAGGGCAATGTCCGACGAGGCGACCCAGGAGGTGGCCAATGACGCCTGGGCCCAGCTCGACCCGGATACGGAGCGCGCGCATCTGATCGAAGACTACGTGCAGGTCAACGATCTGGTCGAGATGAATGTCGTGGGCGCGATGAACAGCGATATTGCCTATTATCAGGGCCTCTGGAGCGCCGGGTTCGACAACGCCCAAGGGTCGAGCGACAGCGACATCCTGAACGAGATCTGGGCGTCTGAGCCCGAGGTGCGTGCTGATGTGTCGGAATGGGTCTACGGATTTTCGACCATGGCCTATCAGACGCTGTCGGACGATGAATTCGAGGCCTATATCGATTTCGGTCGCACGGAGGCCGGACAAAAGCTCAATCATGCGCTTTTCTCTTCCTTCGATGCGGTCTATGAGCATGTCTCGCGTGGCCTTGGCGCCGGCACTGCGAAGCTGATGCAGGATTTCGACGGTCAGCAGCTCTGAGCGACGTCGTCTCCAAAGTCTGAGCGGGGCAGGCGGCTGCCCCGGCTCGGTCGCCAAGAGAGGCCTGATCGCCAATATATGCTTGACTTTTAAGCCCCGATTCCCGATATACGCGCCACCCGGCGGACCCTTGGTGCGACCGGGTGATGTGTTTTTGTCCGGAAGTTTTCCAGAAAATCAGGGCCAAAACCGCATCCTAACATGAAAATCTCGTCCCCAAAGGGGCGCGCTGTTTGAAGGCACCTAACGCCGAAACGATACGATTTCGGGGCCACAGAACGCGGGTATATCGAAAGGAAGACTGCATGTTTGCGGTTTTGAAAACTGGCGGTAAGCAATACAAAGTGCAGAGCGGCGACGTTCTTCGCGTGGAAAAACTTGCCGCTGATGCTGGTGAAAAAATCCAGTTCAACGAGATTCTGATGGTTGGCTCCACCATCGGCGCCCCCCTCGTGGAAGGCGCCGGCGTGCAAGCCGAAGTCATCGACCAGATCAAGGGTGAGAAACTCATCCACTATGTGAAGCGTCGTCGTAAGCACTCTTCGCAGCGCAAAAAAGGTCACCGTCAACAGCTCACGCTGCTCCGCATCACCGACATTCTCGAATCCGGTGCGGACAAATCCGGTGTCAAAGCTGCCATCGGCGCGGGCTCAGTTTCCGCTGCTCCGGCTGCTGCCGCTGCTCCGAAGAAAGCTGCTGCCAAAGCTGAGGCTCCGGCCGCTGCTGGTGCAGACGATCTGACCGCCATCACCGGTGTGGGTCCGGCTGCTGCCAAGAAATTGGCCGAAGCAGGCATCACCACCTACGCTCAGCTCGCCGCTGTCGACGTCGACACCTTCGACGCCGTCAAAGTGAAGCCCGAGTGGGTCGCACAAGCCAAAGATCTGGCTCAGTAAGTTACGTTAAGGAGAGAACACCATGGCACATAAAAAAGCAGGCGGCTCATCCCGTAACGGTCGCGACTCCGCAGGTCGTCGCCTCGGCGTCAAACTCTACGGTGGCCAGTCCGCCATTTCCGGCAACATCATCGTCCGTCAGCGCGGCACGAAGTTCTGGCCGGGTGAGGGCGTTGGCCTTGGCAAAGATCACACGATCTTCGCAACCACCGATGGCGTTGTGACCTTCCGCAAAGGTCTCAAAAAGCGCACTTTTGTGGACGTGCTTCCGGTGGCAGAGGCCGCTGAGTAAGCCGACCCACCGTCCAGACATCGGACATCACAATCAGGGGATCGGCGAGAGCCGGTCCCTTTTCTTTTGCGCTTTCTGACTTAAGTAAGATACAGAAGGCCTTGAAAAATTTTAAACTTTCAGGCCAAATCAGCTTTCGCGCATAGGTTTGTTCAGTCGAAGTTAACGGAACTGTCGTATTGGGACGCTAGGCTGTGTCTTCATATCCGACGTCTCGGAACCGACGGGCAGGGCAACCTCTCTTCAGGGAGGAAGAGGACGCGGAAACTCTTTTGGAGGAAGAGGGATGAAAATGGAGACCGTGAAAGACAGAGCCGCACCGGCTGTTTTGGGCAGTGTGGAGGGCATCGTCGCGCAACCGGTGATCGAAACCGATCGCTTTGTCATGCGCCCGCCGCGTCTCTCGGACGCCGGTCTGTTGAATATGTACGCCAGCGACAGTCGCGTGGCGCGCAATTCGCGGTCCCTGCCGCATCCGATGCCGCCGGGCGCGACGGAGGCCTTCGTGGCCCGCGCGTTGAAACCCGAGACCCGTGAAAAAGTCTGGATTCTCGACGGTTCCGCGCATGGTCTGTCCGAAGTTCTGGGCGTGATCTCCCTCAAGCCGCTCGACCGCGATCAATGCGAAGTGGCCTTTTGGGTGGCGCCGAGTTTCTGGGGGACCGGTTTGGCGCGCACCGCGTTGAAGGCGCTGGTCGAGGCCAACCCATTGGGCGCCAAGACGCTTTTTGCCGAGATTTTTCAGGACAATCAGGCCTCGGCCCGTGTCGTGACCGCCGCAGGTTTTGACTATATCGGCGATGCTGAGACCTATTCGGTCGCTCGCGGTGGGCAGGTCCCAACCTGGACTTATCTGCGCAAACTTTAAAGACCTCGGAGATCGGGGTCACCATACTGGAAGACCCCGATGACCCAGCCCATTCTCACCACAGCCCGCCTGACACTCCGCGCGCTTCGTGCCGAGGACGCGCCCGATGTCGTGCGCGCGTTGAACGATTTCGAGGTGAGCAAATGGCTGACCCGCGTGCCTTATCCGTACTCTGTTCACGATGCGAACTGGTTCACCCGCCGGGTGGCGGCGATTGCCTTTGTCTTCGGACTTGAGTTTCAGGGACGGATCATAGGCACCATCGGCTGCGAAGGCGAATTCGGCTATTGGCTGGGGCGCGAGTATTGGGGCAGGGGCTTGATGCCGGAGGCGGCTCAGGCGATCCTCGAGGCCTATTTCGCGCAAGGGCACGACCAAATCGAGGCCGGGTATTTCACCGAGAACGCCCGTTCCTCCCATGTGTTGCGCAAAATGGGCTTTGTCGAGACGGGTCAGTCGCGCAGTTTTAGTCTCGCTCAAGGCCAAGAGGTCGACCGGATCGACATGATCCTGCCCCGCGAGGCCTTTGAGGCGCGAAACGGCAATTGAGTTTAACGTGCGGGCAAGCTACATCTGCCCGAAAGCCCCCATCGACATCCGGTCGCAGGGGCAGCAAAGGATAAGACAATGAAATTCCTCGATCTCGCCAAGGTCTACATCCGCTCCGGCTCCGGTGGTAACGGTTGCGTGTCCTTCCGGCGCGAGAAATTTATCGAATACGGCGGGCCGAATGGCGGCGACGGCGGGCGTGGTGGCTCCGTGATCATCGAGGCCGTCGATGGTCTCAACACGCTCATTGATTTTCGCTACCAACAGCATTTCTTTGCCCAAAACGGCCAGGGCGGCATGGGCAACAACCGCACTGGCAAGGACGGCAAGGACATCATCCTGCGCGTGCCGGCGGGGACCGAGGTGCTGGACGAGGACGAAGAAACCGTGATCGCCGATCTCACCGAAGTTGGGGATACGTTCACTCTGGCCAAGGGCGGCAATGGCGGCTGGGGCAACCTGCGGTTCAAGACCTCGACCAACCAAGCGCCCGGTAAGGCGAACCCGGGCCAACCCGGCATTGACCGCACCATTTGGCTGCGGCTCAAACTGATCGCGGATGCGGGCCTTTTGGGGCTGCCGAATGCGGGCAAATCGACGTTTCTGTCTGTGACGTCGAACGCCCGGCCGAAAATCGCGGATTACCCGTTCACCACGCTGCACCCGAACCTCGGTGTCGTCGGCATCGACAATGCGGAGTTCGTTGTGGCCGATATTCCCGGCCTGATTGAGGGCGCATCTGAGGGCCGTGGTCTGGGCGATCTCTTCCTCGGTCACGTCGAACGCTGCGCGGTGCTTTTGCATCTGATCGACGGTACCTCCGAGGATGTGGTGGCGGATTACGAGACCATCATCACGGAGATCAACAATTACTCGCATATTCTGGGCGACAAGCCCCGGATTACGGTGCTCAACAAGATCGACAGCCTGCTCGAAGAAGAGGTCGAAGAGAAACTGAGCGCCCTGCAAGAGGCCTCCGGCGGGCGGGTCTACACCATGTCGGGCGTCTCGCGTGAGGGCGTCGATACGGTGCTGCGCGCGTTGAAAGCCGAGATTTCCATGGACCGCCTTCGGATCAAACAGGCCGAAGAGGGGGATGACGAGGAAGACACGCCTTGGCAACCCTGACGGCCTCCATGCCCGCAACTCTTGCGGGGGCGAAACGCATTGTGATCAAGATTGGCTCGGCGCTTTTGGTCGAGCGTGGCGAGCTGCGGGCCCAGTGGCTCGATGGGCTGGCGGAAGATGTCGCCATGCTCACGGCGCGCGGCGCGCAGGTGATTTTGGTGTCGTCCGGCTCCATCGCTTTGGGGCGGGGCATTTTGGGTCTGCCGTCGGGGGAATTGCCGCTGGAGCACTCGCAGGCCTGCGCCTCTGTCGGTCAAATCCGCCTCGCGCGCGCCTATCAGGAGGTGCTGGAGCCCCGTGGCATCACCACCTCTCAAGTGCTTTTGACGTTGGAAGACAGCGCGGATCGCCGTCGCTACCTCAACTCGCGCGCCACGCTGGATGCGCTTTTGTCGCTGGGCGTCGTGCCCATCGTCAATGAGAATGACACGGTCGCGACCGATGAGATCCGCTACGGTGACAACGACCGTCTGGCCGCCAATATCGCGGTGACGGTGGGCGCGGATCGGCTGGTGTTGCTCTCCGATGTGGACGGGCTTTACACGGCGAACCCTTCAGTCGACCCGGATGCGCGCCATATCCCGGTGGTCGAGGAGATCACCTCTGAGATCGAGGCGATGGCGGGCGATCCCGTCTCCGGTGTGTCGAAAGGCGGCATGAAGACCAAGGTGATGGCGGCCAAAACCGCAATTTCGGGCGGGTGTTCCATGGCCATCACAGAAGGCTCGAAAGCGCGCCCGTTGAAAGCGCTCGAAGAGGGCGCGCGGGTGACGTGGTTCCTGGCCAAAGAGGACCCGGCGCATGCCCGCAAACGCTGGATCGGCGCGATGAAGCCCAAGGGCGAAGTGCAGATCGACGCAGGCGCCGTGGCGGCACTCGCGAAAGGAAAATCTCTGTTGCCCGTCGGCGTCGAGGAGGTTGTGGGCCATTTTGGCCGCGGCGAACCAGTCGTGGTGCTCGGGCCTGACGGCGCGCGCATCGGGCTCGGGTTGTCGCGTTACACTTCCGAGGAAGCCGAAGCCATCAAAGGCGCGCATTCCGAAGACATACAGGCGATCCTCGGCTATCCCGGCCGGGCCGCCTTGATCCATAGAGACGATTTGGTGACATGACCGATATTGACGTGAAAGACATGATGAAAGACCTGGGCAGCCGCGCGAAAGCCGCGGCGCAGGTGCTGGCGACGGCAACCTCTGAGGCCAAGGAACAGGCGCTGCTGGCGGCAGCCGACGCGCTTTGGGCCAACCGGGCGGAGATCATCGCCGCCAACGAGAAAGACCTCGAATTTGGCCGCAACAAAGGCCTGACGGATGCCATGATGGACCGGCTCAAACTCGATGAGCCGCGCATTCAGGGCATGATCGACGGGCTCAAGGCCATCGCGGCACAAAAAGACCCGGTGGGTGATGTGATCGCGGAGTGGGACCAGCCCACGGGGCTGCACATCAAGCGCGTGCGCACGCCTTTGGGCGTGATCGGCGTGATCTATGAGAGCCGCCCGAATGTGACGGCGGACGCGGGAGCGCTGTGCCTCAAAGCCGGGAATGCGGTGATCCTGCGCGGCGGGTCCGAAAGTTTCCATAGCTCCGGCGCGATCCATGCCTGTCTGGTCGAGGGGCTGAAAGCCGCCGGTCTGCCCGAAGACGCCATCCAGCGCGTGCCGACCCGCGACCGGGCGGCGGTGAGCGAAATGCTGACCATGACCGATTATATCGACGTCATCGTGCCGCGGGGCGGCAAGGGCCTCGTGGGTCTCGTGCAGCGCGAAGCCCGCGTGCCGGTCTTTGCCCATCTTGAGGGCATCGTGCATGTGTTCGTCGATGCCTCCGCCGATCCGGAAAAGGCGATGAAGGTCGTGCTGAACGCGAAAACCCGGCGCACGGGGATTTGCGGGGCGGCGGAATGTCTGCTCATTCACAAGGACATCGCCGACACCTTGGGCTGTGATCTGGTGGCGGCTCTGGTCGAGAAGGGCGTCGATGTGCACGGCGATGCAATGGTGCAAAAGCTGGTCGATCAGGTGACGCCCGCGACGGAAGAGGATTGGGGGCGTGAGTACCTTGATAGCATTATCGCCGCGAAAGTCGTGGCGGATGTCGATGAGGCCATCGCGCATATCCAGCGCTATTCTTCGTCGCACACCGAATGCATCCTGTCTGAGACGCCGGAAAACGTTGAGGCGTTTTTCTCCCGCATCGACAGTGCGATCCTGATGCACAATAGCTCGACGCAATTCGCCGATGGCGGCGAGTTCGGCATGGGCGCGGAGATCGGCATCGCGACAGGCAAGATGCATGCGCGCGGGCCGGTGGGCGCGGAGCAGCTGACGAGCTTTAAATATCTCGTGACCTCGGACGGGGCGGTGCGGGCCTGATCTGAGTATTTAGACTGCAATGAAGACAAAATAGGGCGCGCCAAACCGGCGCGCCTTTTCTTATGCCATCAGAGAGATCACACCGTCGCCGGAGCCCTGTGTGATCCGGCGCCCGAGGGCGGCGGCTTGCAAAGGGGCGAGGATAAACTGCACCTGAGAGGGTTTCAGCCCCTCGGTGCCCGTCACACTGCCGAGCCGGGCCCAGAGATCGGGCGCCGGTTCAAGCCGCGCAGAAGAGGCGCGAATTTTCCATTGGCTGGTGGAATAGGTCACCTTGATTTCACCGCCACGGGGCAGGGCGGTTTCCAGACACATGAGCATCAGACAGGCCAGTTTGACCTCTTCGCGCGGCAGGTCTTCGGCGGGGTCCCAGACATAGGTGAGCCGCGGTGTGGAGATTGCGTTCAGGATGCCGGAGATTTCGGCGCGCGAGGTCATCTGACCGACGGAGGCCATGCCGAAAGCGATGCGAAAGAATTTCACCCGGGCATTGGCATTGTCCACGCTTTCGGAGATAAGGCTAAGCTCTGGGCCGGTTCCCGCGCCCGACATGGCCATCAATTCGACACCGTTCGAGATCGCGCCCACCGGGCTGATCAGGTCGTGACAGATACGGGAACCGATCAGGGCGGCGATGTCGCGTGTCATGTCACGTTTCGTGTCTTTTGGCGCATCTGTGGGCATGTCGTGGGTCATTCAAGTCTCCGTTTTTGGCCGGTCAGGCCGGTATTTCGAGGAAGAAACCGATGCAAAATCGCACTCTGGACGATCTCAATGCCATGCTGGAGCCGGGCCAGATGGTGCGCCACCCGCAGGAGCCCGATTGGGGGCTGGGTCAGGTGCAATCGAACATCAACGGCAAGTTGACGGTGATGTTTCAGCATCAGGGCAAGGTTGTGATCGACAGTCGGCGGCTTGCGCTCCTCCCCGTTTTCGACTGAGGCCCGGTAGAGGCCGTGTCGCGTGGCGTTTGCGCCCTATGGTGGCGCGAATTGGTCAGATATTCAACCTAAGCGGTATTCGCGCCGCATGGAACCCCGCCAGTCTGTTGCATTGAAATCAACAAAATCTTAAAACCCGCCCACCTGTCACCTGTCAGGGCCAAGCAAAAGAGATCGCCATGAGCGCAGAGGCGCAGCCGTTCCAGTTGAAATTCGCCGAGACCGAGGCCGATCTGCGCGCGGCGCAGCGTTTGCGCTATCGGGTGTTCGTTGAGGAACTGGGCTCCGACGGCGAGATGGTGGATCATGAGGCCAAGCTTGAGGCCGACCGCTTTGACCCGGATTACCAGCATCTCATGTTGATGCACCCGACGCGCTCTGACGATCCGTTGGAGCAATGCGTCGGCGTTTACCGGCTTTTGACCGGGGAAAAGGCCGCAGACTTGGGTCATTTCTATTCCGAGGGCGAATACGATCTGACGGCTTTGAAAGCCTCCGGAAAGCGGCTTTTGGAACTGGGCCGGTCCTGCGTGGCGCGCGAGTATCGCGGTGGCGTGGCGCTGTTTCAGATGTGGGCGGGGCTGGCGAAATATGTGATCGAAGAGGGCTATGACGTGCTCTTCGGCACGGCCTCGTTTTTCGGCGCAGATGTGGCGCAACATGCCGAGGCTTTGTCCTTGCTGCATTCCCGACATCTGGCGCCGGAGGCCCTGCGGGCCCGGGCACAAGAAGCGCATTTCCAGAGCATGGATTTGGTGCCCGAGGACCAGATCGACCGCAAACGCGCCATGCTGGCGATCCCGCCGCTGATCAAGGCTTACCTGCGGATGGGCGGTACTGTGGGCGAGGGCGCTTTTGTGGATCGCGCGTTCAACACGGTCGATGTGCTGTTGATTCTCGACGTCGACCAAATCTCCGAACGCCAGCGCGCAATGTACACCAAGGGCATGGACAAAGGGGGAAAACGATGAGCGGACCTCTCTGGGAAAGCCGCATTCCGCCGTCCGAACCTGCGCCCGTCAAAGGCGGCACATGGCGGATGATCCGCCGTGGTCTGCCGGTGATCCTGCTCATCGTGATCTGCATGGTGCTGATGTTTGCGACCCGCGCGGTGGAGCGGTTGATCTATGGATTACGACGCCCGTGGTCGTCGTCTTACCCGCGTTTCGTGTCGCGCAACGCGCTGCGGCTCATGGGGGTCAAACTCAGCGTCAAAGGCCAGCCGATGCGGCATCACGGAGCGGTTGTGGGGAACCATTCGACCTGGCTCGATATTTTCGTGCTCAATGCCGTGCAGCGGATTTTCTTTGTCTCAAAAGCCGAGGTCGCGAATTGGCCCGGCATCGGCACGATGGCCAAGGCGACCGGCACGGTGTTCATCAACCGCGACCGAAAAGAGGCCGCCGAACAGAAACGCGTGTTCGAAGAGCGGTTGCACCTCGGGCATAAACTCTTGTTCTTCCCGGAAGGCACGTCCAGCGATAGTCTTCGGGTTTTGCCTTTCAAACCAACGCTTTTTGCCGCCTTCTTTACGCCGGAACTGCGCGAGGAGGTCTGGATTCAACCCGTCACCGCGCGCTACATCGCGCCTGAGGGGCAAGACGTGCGGTTCTACGGCTGGTGGGGCGACATGGAGTTCGGGCCGTCTCTGGTGCAGGTTTTGAAAGCCAACCCGCAAGGCCGCGTCGAGGTGATTTTCCACGATCCGATTGCGGTGAAAGACGTCAAGGATCGCAAGGAGATGGCCGCCAGATGCGAGGCAGCGGTGCGGTCCGGGTTGCCGGAGATTCCGGTGGAGTATGTGGATGTTTGAATAAATCTGGTTTGTTTTTTTGGAGTGTTTTTATGAGTTTGTCCCAAAGATTTCGTTGGAAAATCATTGTTTTATCCATTCAAGGGGTGGGGGTTTCTCTGTCTGTTCTCCTGATTTTCCTGACCTATCTCTCGCGGGATCAGGTTGAAGCGCGACTGCAATCGCTGGCGATGCAAAAGGTTGAGTCCTATGCCGCTTCTGTGTTGGATGCGTCGGAAAAGACGGATTCAGGTGGGACATCAAAGCTACTATCGGCGCTTTCCCGAAGGTTTGCGGAGGAGACGGAGGTGCTGCAGGGCCAGCGGAAAGATACAATCGCGGCGCTGGTGGCCTATGCTCTCTCAGACCAGTGTGATGACAATTGTGTCATGTTTACGGGCGGAGCCGCGATGATTTTGGAAGCGTCGCGTGTTCAGAAGATTGCAGAGCTTGAGATCGGTCAGAAAACGGTCGCGGACCTCATTGCTGCGCGCTACGAAAAGACGGTCGCAGCACTTGTGTCCGATATACGGCAGTTCGGAACGGTGAACGTGATCGTTCTGGTTTTGATGGCCGTGCTCGTCGTCTTCAAAGATCATCTGAACTTGCAAACGACCACCTTTTCTGTCGCCCTGACGGGCTATACGGCCTGGGCGAGCTATAGCTATTTTTTCCGGCAGAATTGGGCCATGACGATTTTGACTCAGAATTGGGCCGCACCCGCTTATCAGGCGGGGATGATTTTCGTGATGTTTCTTTTGATCGACTGGGTGTTCTTGCGTGGTATCGTCACGCGTATCGTCGGGAATGTTATCTCGTCAGTGATACCGGGCTGACGCTCAACGTCACCCCATCGCCGCGATCAACGCGCCCAAGGCGGCGACGGGATCTTCCGCCCCCCAAATTTCCTCACCCACGGCGAAGAAATCGGTCACGGGGGTCAGCTCTTTGACGATCTCGATGGAGAGCGCGCCCTCGGCCACCACCGGCACTTCGATCATCGCCGACCACCAGTCGAAGAGATCGCGCGGCGCTTTGGTGCCGTCGCCCAGATCGGTGTCGCCCACGGGGCCAAAGGCCACGTAATCCGCGCCCGCTTCGCCCGCCGTCATGCCGTCATGACGCGACGCGCCACAAAAGGACCCGACGATGGCGTCATCGCCCAGGGTCTTGCGCACCTTGCGGATCGAGCGCGCGCCATCGGTCAGATGCACGCCATCGAGGCCGTGACGCTCCGCGAGCGCCACATGGCTTTCGATCACGATGGCCACATCGCGGGCGTGGCACACTTCGCGGCAGGCGTCGGCGGCCTTGCCCAGCACATATTCGTCTTTCGAGGCCAACACGAGGCGCACACAGGCCACCTCATGCGCATCCAGCACAGCCGCCAGTTTCGGCGCAAAGTCTTCCGGCTCAAAAGCTGTCGGCGTCAGCAGGTAGATCTGCGGCAGTTCGGATTGCGGCTCGGACATTTGGGCACCTCAGGTGGAGTTTTGCCCGCTATAGCGTAAGCGACGCGCCGGGGGAAGCCTTGCTCATAGGGGGAAATGCCGCTAATCGGCAGGCAAAGCCGAAAGGAAACGCCGCCATGTCCGAAAAGCCAGACGTCATCACCCCCGCCATGATCCTTGTGCGCCCGCAGATGGGCGAGAACATCGGCGGCGCCGCGCGTGCGATGTGGAATTTCGGTCTGGACCGGATGCGGGTTGTGGCGCCACGGGACGGCTGGCCGAACCAGAAAGCGGTGGCGATGGCCTCCGGCGCGGGGCGGCTGCTGGACGAGGCGGGATTGTTCGGCACGGTGCGCGAGGCGGTGGCGGATTGCGATTACGTCTTTGCCACGACCGCCCGGATGCGCGGCATCACCAAACCGATCATGACGCCGGAACGCGCGATGGAACATGCCCGTGCTTTGGTCGCGGAGGGCAAGAAGGTCGGCGTGATGTTCGGCCCCGAACGCGCGGGGTTGGAGAATGAGGATGTGGTCGAGGCCAATGCCATCGTGACCGTGCCGGTGAACCCGGCGTTCGCCTCGCTCAATCTGGCGCAGGCGGTGTTGCTCATGTCCTACGAATGGGGGCGCCAGACCACGGAAGTTCCCCCCGAGGTCATGGAAATGGCCAAGACTGAATGGGCAGGTCACGTCGAGGTCGAAAAGCTCGGCGATCACTACGAAGAGGTGATGGAGGAAGCTGGGTTCTTTTTCCCAGAGCACAAGGCCGAGAACATGAAGCTCAACCTTCGCAATCTCTGGTCGCGCATGCCTTTGACGCGGGCCGATGTGCAAATCCTGCACGGGGTGATGCGTCAAATGAAGCGCTGGAAAGAGCGCGGGTAAGCGGTTCGAGTGTCACTCAAACAGAAAGAGAGCGCGAGGTAAACCTCGCGCTCTTTTGCGTTTTCAAGACGTGGATTACGACTGTGGGCGCACCACGAGCGGGTATTGCCCCTCAAAGGCGGGTTTGCTCGGGTCGGGTTTCGCTTGTGGCACCACCAAAAGCCCGTCTGGTGCGGTCTGTTGTACCGGGACCAGATAGCTGCCCGAGACCCAAAGCGGGGCGGCACCATGGGCAGACACTTTCACCCAACCGCCGCTGTGCCCCAGTGCGGTGAGCGGCGTGCCGGGCGCATAGGCGGTGACGGCGTGATAGCCGGTGCCGGGACCAGAACGCGCGTTGAGCGTCACGCCGGGTTTGACCTTGTAATCCGCCCTGTAATCCGCGTGCGCCACCGCCTGCGTTTGTGCTGTGGCGGCGGTGGGGGCGAGCATCGGAGCGGTGATGAGCGCGGCGCCCATCAGGGTGGCGGCGAGAATGTTGCGTTGAGCCGTCATGAGAGCTCTCCTTTCGTCTGTACGAAGGAGAAACGCGGCAGGAACCGGGCAGGGTTCCCCAAAACTTTGTCTCTCGGCGGTAACTTGCCGCAAGTTTGCCCAGTCGCCCCTTGTGAAATTCATCCCGAAACGCTTGCCCTTCGCGGTGGACGAACCTAGGGTCTGGGCACGCAACGAGACGAGACTCCAAGAGACCCAAATGGCACAAAAACGCAGCATTTTCGAAGAGGTGGGCACGGATCAAAAGCCCAAAACCGCAACGGAGTCCAAGCCCAAAGGCGGGCTGATCGAAAAGGGCAACCGGGGCGCGCGCAGGGGCATCCGGGCGTGGCTTATGGTGATTTTTGCGCTGGTGATGATGATGATCGCCGTGGGGGGGCTGACGCGTCTCACGGACAGCGGGTTGTCGATCACCGAGTGGAAACCCGTGACGGGCGCCGTGCCGCCGATGGATGAGGCCTCATGGCAGGCGGAGTTCGAGAAATATCAACAAATTCCGGAATATACGCTGCAAAACGAAGGCATGAGCCTGTCGGAGTTCAAATCTATTTATTGGTGGGAATGGGGCCATCGTCAGCTGGGCCGCGTGATCGGACTCGTCTGGGCGCTTGGATATGTCGGCTTTGCGGCCGCCAAAAAGGTCCCGACTGGTTGGCACAAACGCCTGATTTTCATTGGCGCTTTGGGCGGGCTTCAGGGCGCGATTGGCTGGTGGATGGTGTCCTCGGGGCTGACCGGTCAGATGCTCGATGTGGCCTCTTACCGTTTGGCAATCCATCTGGGGTTGGCCTTTATCATCCTCGGATTCATCGCGTGGTATGTTTTCCTTCTGGGCCGAACTGAGGGTGAGCTGATGCAGGCGCGGCGCGCCAAGGATGCAAAACTTTTCGGCATGTCCACCGGCATGTTGCATTTCGCCTTCCTGCAAATCCTCTTGGGCGCTCTGGTTGCCGGCATCGACGCAGGCCGGGGCTATACCGACTGGCCCTTGATGGGCGGGCAGGTCTTGCCGCCCGATCCGTTCTACATCGCGCCCGTCTGGCGCAATTTCTTCGAAAACCCGGCGCTTGTGCAATTCATTCACCGTGTCGCGGGCTACCTGTTGTTTGCTTTCGGTGTCGTGACTTGGCTCAAAGGCCGCAAATCTGCGAATAAAACCACCGTGGCTGCCTTTAACATGATGGGCGCTGTCCTGTTCCTGCAAGTCGTTCTGGGCATCGTCACCGTGCTGCACGGCGCGCCTTTGGCTTTGGGGCTTGCGCACCAAGTGGGCGCCGTCGCGCTTTTCGTGGCGATCTCCCGCGCGCGGTTCCTGAGCCAATTTCCGAAACCCCAATCGGTCCGGGAGGGCCTTTGAATGTCTGCCTATGATGAGTTGATGAGCTACACCCGCGAGACCGAGGCGCTTGGCGCCATCATGGGACGGCTGAGCTGGGATCAGGAAACTATGATGCCGCGTGGCGCCGCCGAGCAGCGGGGCGAGGAAATGGCCGCTCTCGAAGGCGTGTTGCACGCCCGGCGCACCGATCCGCAGATTGGCGCATGGCTGGAGGCGATCGACGCTTCCGTGTTGGGCGAGGTGGGGCTGGCCAAACTGCGCCACATCCGCCGGTCCTATGAGCGCAACACCAAAGTGCCCGCCAAATTGGCCGCTGAGATCGCGCGGGTGACCTCGGTCGCTCAGGGCACATGGGCCGAGGCCCGTGCCCGTGATGATTTCGCCCATTTTGCACCGACCTTCAAAGAGGTGGTGCGCCTGCGCCGCGAAGAGGCGGCGGCTCTGAAAGAGGGCACGGATTTCGACCTCTGGGACGCGCTGCATCAGGATTACGAACCCGGCTCGACGGGGGCAGAACTCGACGCGATGTTCGGCGCGCTGCGCCCGCGTCTGGTGGCGCTTCGCGATAAAATCATGGGCGCGGATCAGCCCAAAGGCCTCTCTGGCACCTTCGATGAGACCAAACAAATGGCCCTGACCGAAGGCTTGGCCGCCGCTTTCGGCTATGACTTCGCCCACGGCCGCGTCGACAAGGCGGTGCATCCGTTTTCCTCCGGCTCGGGTCTGGACGTGCGCATCACCACGCGCACCAACCCCGAAGATCCGCTCAACTCGATCTATTCGACGATCCACGAAACCGGGCATGCGTGCTACGAACAAAACATCTCGCGCGACTATTTGCTGACCCCTCTGGGCGAGGGCGTGTCGATGGGCGTGCATGAAAGCCAGTCGCGGATTTTCGAGAACCAACTGGGCCGCTCGCGCGCTTTCACAGAATACCTCTACGGCCAGATGCGCGACACTTTTGGCGAGATCGGTGTGAACAGCGCCGAAGAATTTTACGCCGCCGTCAACCGCGTTACGCCGGGTTACATCCGTACGGAAAGCGACGAGGTCCAATACAACCTGCATGTGCTGCTGCGCTTCGATCTCGAACGTCAGATCATCGGCGGAACGCTGGAGATCGACGATCTGCCGGAGGCTTGGGACACGCGCTTTGAGGCGGATTTCGGCGTCAAGGTCGACAAGGTCTCGAACGGCTGTTTGCAGGATGTGCATTGGCCCGTTGGGTTGTTCGGCTATTTCCCGACCTATTCTTTGGGCAATGTCTACGCCGGCTGCCTCGATAAGGCGCTGCGCAGCGACATCCCCGATCTCGACGCGCAGATGGCCAAGGGGGATACCAAGGCGGCCACCCGCTGGCTGGCGGAGACCCTGCAACAGTTCGGTGGCCTGCGTGAGCCGCGCGACACCATCGTACATGCCTGTGGCTTTGAACCCACCGAGGCGCCGCTTTTGGATTATCTCGAAGAGAAATTTGCGGGCATCTACGGGTTCTGAGTATTTGAACAGCAAAGGAGACATCGCCCTGAGCGGTGTCTCAGTTCGGTAAAATCGACCGGGTAAAAGGTGAGTCTCGTGGCGCGTTGGCTAAAGGTAGTGTTGCCGCTGATCTGTTTGATCGTGGGAATGTTCGTGATCTATTTTTTGACGCTCTGGAGCGATCGCGATCTGGTTTCTCTGAGCTTTGTCATCGGCTTTCCCTTTGTGGCTGGGGGCGTTTTCACGGTTTTTCGTCCAAGAGGCGCGTTTCGGGGATTGATCGGCCTGATCTTCTGGATCGTTCTGGTCATGGTGCTCAGCCTTGCGGGCTCACAGGTCTCGGGGTTCGAGGGGCTGATCTGCATCGCCATGGCGGGTGTGCCGATGATTGGGGCAGCACTTTTGGGCGGGGTAATCGCCCTGACCGTGCGACGCGCCAAGGTGGATCGCAAGACCACGACGGGCGTCTATCTTTTGCCTCTTTTGGCGTTTGTGGCGTTGGATCAGCTTCCCACTGCGCCGCGGATTTACGCGATCTCCAACACGGTCGTGATCGACGCACCTGCCGACGCGGTGTTCGAATTCGTCAAAGAGATCCGCGACATCCCTCCCGAAGAGATTGACACCCGTGCCTCGCATCTTTTGGGCGTGCCGAAACCGACAGAGGCGCTTTGGTTCGAAGGCGCTGACGGCGTGGTGCGGCAGTCCTCTTGG
The DNA here is from genome assembly GCF_048270365.1 of Celeribacter sp. Lineage (NCBI taxonomy): Bacteria > Pseudomonadati > Pseudomonadota > Alphaproteobacteria > Rhodobacterales > Roseobacteraceae > Celeribacter > Celeribacter sp. Next base: position 177,323 of record NZ_JBLWTA010000001.1, on the reverse strand, counting down.
GGCGATGAGGTGCGCTTTCTCGAACATATCACCCGCATCGTGCCGGGGCGTGTGATCGAATGGCGCTTCGAGTTTCCCGAGGGCTGGGCCGAGGGCGTCGAAGACCCGCATTTGCAGGTCGGCGGCGCCTATCTCGACATTCTGAGCGGCGGCTATGAGATCGAGCCGATGGGCGACAAGACCCGGCTGACCCTGACCACGCGCAGTCTTGATCGCTCAGGGTTCGGGGCCTACGCGCGGTTCTGGCATCATTTCTTTATCGAGGATTTCCATCTGGTGATCCTCGATCTGGTCAAGCACCGGATGGACGCCGCCTGACCCTAGAGAGCGTCCCGCGCGACGAACCAAGGTTCGCATTTGGCGCGGATATAGGGCCAAAGCTTCGGGCAGCCACGGGCGATTTTGACGCCGACGCGGCTGTCGAGCTGGTGCAGTTTCACGTCATAGGTCCGCCAAGAGCCACCGTCATCGGCGAGGTTGTGCAGCACCGGCTGGCAGCGGTCGATGGATTTGGCATAGATCGCGGTCGGTGTTTCAGCGGCCTCGAACTCGTCCCAGATGGCGCGGAACTCTGTCGCTTGGTCTGAGGGCAAAAGGCCAAAGAGCCGATCTGCCGCGACGAGTTCCGCCTCTTCCTGAGCTTTCAGGGCCTCGGGCGTGACGGCGCCGTGGATCGGCGTGTCGCCGGCGTCAACCTCGACGATGTCATGCAGGAGGAGCATTTTGAGCGCCAGATCGACGTCCACGCCGGGGGCGGCATGATCGGCAAGCGTCAGCGCGTAGAGCATGATGTGCCACGAGTGCTCGCCAGTGTTTTCCTTGCGCGACCCATCGGCAATCGGCGTGGCGCGGTAGACGGTTTTCAGGCGGTCCGCCTCGCACCAGAAGGCAAAGCGTTGGGCGAGGGTGGGATCGGTGTCCGCGCCTTCGAAGGCGGCTTGCGTAAAGGCGAAAAGCTCCGGCAGGATGTCTTTGGTTTTCACCGCACGGCCCCGGCGCAGGTTGCCCGCAACGATCTCGCGCTCTTCGTCCAATTGCACCTTGGCGCCAATGCTTTGCAGCGCGGGCGCGAGGTAGTCGATGGATTTCGCAAACCGCGCGGTCTCGGTCTCCATCGCTTCGAATTCGGTCCAGATGGCACGGAAAGTCGTCGCCAGATCCTCGGGCAAAAGCCCATAGATGCGGTCGGCGGCGGCGGCCTCGCGCACGGCAATGTCGTCGGTGTCATAGAGGATGTGGATCGGATGATCGCCCGCGTCGACCTCGACGATGTCATGCAGCATGAGCATCTGGATCACGCGGCTCAGATCGACCTGATCAGAGGCCAGCGGCGCCATGAGGAACGCCAAAAGACAGGCGTGCCAGCTGTGTTCGGCGGAGTTTTCGAACCGGGAGCGGTCCATGACCTGATTGGCGCGCTCCACCGTCTTGAGCCGGTCGGCCTCCATCAGGAAAGCGTATTGGGCGTCGAGGCGGGGGGAGGCGCTGTCTTTGGGCATGGGGTCTCTAGTATTCGATGTCATCCTCTGAGCCCGGCGGGGGCGCGGAGGCTTCGAGGCCAGCCTTGGCCTCGGCGATGCGTTTTTGCAAATACGCGCGCGCGCGGGCCTCGGAGAGGCGAACGCGCGCGGCGGTGAGAAAGGCTTCTTGCGTGGTGATGGACGAGGCGCCGATCACGCGGGCCACGTCCTGGATCAACTCGTCGGAGCCGACAATGTCGAGCGCCTCGATGGTCTCTTTCGCCAGATCGTCGGCGATGTCCTCCATGATCCCCATAACGCGTTCCTCAGCGGGTGTTTTCGGTCAGACGACGGCGGACATAGTCGTCCACGGAGCCGATCATCTGTTCCATATGCGGGTCTTCAAAGAAGTGGCCCGCGCCCTCGACTTCCTCATGGGTGATGGTGATGCCTTTTTGCTCGTGGAGCTTGTTCACCAAGGACTGCGTGTCCTTCGGCGGCGCCACACGGTCGGCGGTGCCGTTGATGATCAGACCCGACGACGGGCAGGGTGCCAGGAAGGAAAAGTCGTACATGTTGGCGGGCGGAGCGACCGAGATAAAACCGGTGATCTCCGGGCGACGCATCAGCAATTGCATGCCGATCCAGGCGCCAAAGGAGAAGCCCGCAACCCAGCAATGTTTCGCATTGGGGTTCATCGACTGAAGGTAGTCGAGCGCGGAGGCCGCATCGGACAATTCACCCACGCCTTGATCATATTCGCCCTGAGACCGGCCCACACCGCGGAAATTGAACCGCAGCACGGTGAAGCCCATGTTGTGGAAGGCGTAATGCAGGTTGTAGACCACGCGGTTGTTCATCGTGCCGCCGAATTGCGGGTGCGGATGAAGAATGATGGCGATGGGGGCGTCTTTTTGCGGTTGCGGGTGGTAGCGGCCTTCGAGCCGGCCTTCGGGGCCGGGAAAAATCACTTCGGGCATAGTCGTCCCTGTCTCCTCATGTCGCTGCGGCCTGACAGGCGGGTCCCGAAGGGCATCTTCAGGCCGTAGCGCGCTTTTATGGCAAATCCGACGGGGCGGTTTTGCACTCGTGTATATGACGCGGGCGCTTTATAGTTGACGAAATTGCTCAGGCTATTTAGAAGCATTCTAAATTGACCAAAAGCAAGGCGCACGCGGGTGGTATGGAGGTAAGGCTCTCACGCGCGCACGTCAATGTTTTTGCGCGGCTTTTTGTGGTCCCCCGCCGAGGAATCGGCGAAAGTCGGGGTCGTGCGGCCAGCAAAGACCAGATGGCGCGCCGAAAATGCGGTCGAAGAGAGGGCATCTGGCCGGAAGGCGGGGCTCAAAATGAAGGGGAAAGCCGATGAAATTGTCCACGAAAGGGCGTTATGCCATGGTGGCGCTGGCCGATCTGGCGCTGCAAAAGGATGAGAGCCTGTTGTCGCTGGCGGAGATTGCCAAGCGTCAGGATATTTCACTGCCTTACCTCGAACAGCTTTTCGTCAAACTGCGCCGGGCCGATCTTGTGACCTCCGTGCGGGGGCCGGGCGGTGGCTACAAACTGGCGCGACCGGCGTCCGAGATTCGCGTCTCGGACATTTTGGGCGCGGTGGATGAGACTGTTTCGGCAATGCACACGGGCGCGGGTGCGTCTGGCGGTGTCTCCGGCTCGCGCGCGCAGTCGATGACCAACCGGTTGTGGGAAGGCCTGTCGGCGCATGTCTATGTCTTCCTGCACCAGACGCGCCTGTCGGATGTGGTGAAAAACGAGCTGCGGCCCTGTCCGGCGGTGCCGACCCTGTTTGCCGTTGTGGACGAAGACTAATCGCTCTTTTGAGTATTTGAACAACAAAGGAAACCCGTGACCAAGACGCGCACATATCTCGACTGGAACGCCACGGCGCCTTTGTGTCAGGCGGCACGTGAGGCGATGATTGCGGCCATGGAAGTGGTCGGCAATCCGTCGTCGGTGCATGGCGAGGGGCGTGCGGCGAAGGCGTTGATGGAGCGTGCACGGGCGCAGGTGTCTGAGGCGTTCGGGGCGCAGGGCGCGGACATTGTCTTTACCTCGGGTGCGACGGAAGCGGCGGCTTTGGCTTTGAGTGGGCGTGGGATACACTGTGCGGAGGTCGAACATGAGGCGGTGTCCTCGTGGTGCGTGGCTGATTTGTCGGTCGGACGTGATGGCCGTGTGACAGTGGTGGAGCCAGCGCAAAGCGCACTGCAAGTGGCGAATTCCGAGACTGGGATCATTCAAAGCCTGCCCGAAGGTCTGGCGGTCTGCGACGCGACGCAGGGCTTTGGTAAGATGCCGCTGGCTTTCAACTGGCTGGGCTGCGATATGGCGCTGGTGTCGGCGCATAAGCTCGGCGGGCCGAAGGGCGTTGGCGCTTTGGTGTTGAAACAGGGCTTGGATGTCGAGGCCGGGATCAAAGGCGGTGGTCAGGAGATGGGGCGCCGCAGTGGCACCGAGAACCTGATCGGCATCGCGGGTTTTGGCGCGGCGGCTGAAGCGGCGGCGAAAGCTTTGGCTGGCGGCGTTTGGGAGGAGGTTGCGGAAAAGCGCGATCACCTTGAGGCGCTGATTGCGAATGAGATCGAAGCCCCTATTTTTGTGGGGAAAGACGTGGCGCGCCTGCCCAATACGATGAGCCTGATCACGCCCGGTTGGAAGGGCGAGACGCAGGTGATGCAGATGGATTTGGCGGGCTTTGCGGTTTCCGCAGGTTCGGCGTGTTCGTCGGGAAAGGTCAAAGCGTCCAAGGTCTTGACCGCGATGGGATACACCGAAGAGGAGGCCGCAAGCGCGCTTCGGGTATCTATCGGGCCTGAGGTGAGTAAGGAAGATTTGGAGCGGTTCGCCACGGCGTGGTTGGCCGCCTACGGACGCTGGCGCAAACGCGCGGCGTAAAGATAAACGAGAGGGCCAGAGGCCCCGGATAGCACATGAGGCGCAAGCCTCCAGAGATACGGTAAGGAGTGATCCCATGGCGGATGACGTACAATTGAAGGACCAAGTCAAAGACGGCGTCGAGGAAGAAACCGTCGCCGCCGTTCAGGCGCTGGCCGGCAAGTATAAATACGGCTGGGACACGGAAATCGAGATGGATTATGCGCCGAAAGGTCTCTCCGAGGACATCGTGCGCCTGATTTCTGCCAAGAACGAAGAGCCGGAATGGATGCTGGAGTGGCGTCTTGAGGCCTATCGCCGCTGGATCACGATGGAAGAGCCGGATTGGGCGATGGTCGAGTACCCTGAGATCGATTTCCAAGACCAGTATTACTATGCGCGTCCGAAATCCATGGAGAACAAGCCGAAATCCTTGGATGAGGTCGATCCGAAACTCCTCGCAACCTACGAAAAACTCGGCATTTCTCTGAAAGAGCAAATGATCCTCGCGGGTGTCGAAGGCGCGGGCGACGTGCCGGCGGACGGCAACAATTCCGAGCGCAAAGTGGCCGTGGACGCGGTGTTTGACTCTGTCTCCGTGGGCACGACCTTTAAGAAGGAATTGGAAAAGGCGGGCGTCATTTTCTGTTCCATCTCGGAGGCCATCAAGGATCACCCGGAGCTGGTGAAAAAATACCTCGCCTCCGTGGTGCCGGTGTCCGACAACTATTATGCGACGCTGAATTCCGCCGTCTTCTCCGACGGGTCCTTTGTCTACATCCCGCCGAACACGCGCTGTCCGATGGAGCTGTCGACCTATTTCCGCATCAACGCGGAAAACACCGGCCAGTTCGAACGCACGCTGATCATCGCCGACAAGGGTTCCTTCGTGTCTTACCTCGAAGGCTGCACCGCACCGCAACGTGACACCGCTCAGCTTCACGCCGCCGTCGTCGAAATCGTCATCGAGGAAGACGCCGAGGTGAAATATTCCACGGTGCAAAACTGGTTCCCCGGCGACGAAGAGGGCAAGGGCGGCATCTACAACTTTGTGACCAAACGCGCCGATTGCCGGGGCGACCGGGCGAAAGTGATGTGGACGCAGGTCGAAACCGGCTCGTCGGTGACCTGGAAATACCCGTCCTGCATCCTGCGCGGCGACGACAGCCAGGGCGAATTCTATTCCATCGCCATCACCAACAACCACCAACAGGCCGACACTGGCACGAAGATGATCCACTTGGGCAAGAACACCAAGTCGCGGATCGTCTCCAAAGGCATCTCGGCGGGCGTGGCGCAGAACACCTATCGCGGTCAGGTGGCGATGCATCCGAAGGCCAAGAATTCGCGCAACTACACGCAGTGCGACAGCTTGCTGATCGGCGACAAATGCGGGGCGCATACCGTGCCTTACATCGAGGTGCGCAACAACTCCTCGCGGGTCGAACATGAGGCGACGACGTCCAAGGTGGACGACGAACAAATGTTCTACTGCCGCCAGCGAGGCATGGACGAAGAGGAAGCCGTGGCGCTGATCGTCAACGGTTTCGCCAAGGAGGTGCTGCAAGCGCTGCCGATGGAATTCGCCATGGAAGCGCAGCAGTTGGTTGCGATTTCGCTTGAGGGGTCCGTGGGTTGATGAGAAGCGGGCTTGAGACCCACGACACAACGCAGTTCGATCCGCGTCACCCGCGCCACGGCGAGGGGCTTCGCGAGGGCCTGATGGCTTTCGGAGTCGTTGCGGGTTGTGCTGTGATGTTCTGGGTCTCTGTTCCCGCGGCTTTCATATCGCTCTACTGGAAGATTTTCCTGACGCTTATTCTGGCGAGTGGTGCGGGTTTTCTGGTCTCAACGTGGATCGGTCATATGCGTGTACGGTATCGTCAGAATGTTGAGAAAGACTATCGTGACACTCAGTCTGCTGAGATTGAAAGAAAGCTCGCCGAGGCGCGTGCACGGGGGGATTTCGACAAATGGGAAGGACAGAAAGACCAATGATCCAATCCGTTTCCAAAAACGTGGCCAAGGCGCGCCGGATTTATCCGGGGCATGGAGCACGTGCGGCGGGTGAGGGGCGCGAAGTGTCCGTTCTCACTCTGCTGATGGTGGGCGTTTTCGGGCTGACGATGCTGCATGACGAGATCGTCGCAGAGCTGGTCGAACGGGGCTGGCTCAGCGGTTTGCGGGCGGAAACCTGGGAGGTTCTGCTCTGTGCCGTGCTGTTCCTGATCTGGAGCTTTCTGATGCTGCGTCTGGTGACCTGTCTCAACAAGGCGCGTAGCAGCAGAACCGAGAACAACAGCACGGGGGACTGACGATGATCACCACCACGACCCCCTCCATCGAGGGCCGCAAGATCAGGGCCTATCATGGCATCGTCACCGGCGAGGCCATCATGGGCGCCAATATCGTGCGCGATCTCTTTGCGCAGGTCACTGACATCATCGGAGGGCGTTCCGGCGCCTATGAGCAGAAACTGGGCGAAGGCCGCGAGACCGCTCTGCGCGAGATGCAGGAGCGTGCGGCCGCCATGGGCGCCAATGCGGTTGTCGGTGTCGATCTCGATTACGAGGTGATCGGCCAGATGCTTATGGTCTCCGCCTCCGGCACCGCCGTGACAGTAGAGTAAGGCAGGAGTACCCCATGCGTTTCGATCTTTTTCCCATGTTCCTCGCAAGCTCCGCCGGCATCGGTCTCGGTGTCTTTATCGGCGTTTTCATCGGGCTTCTCGTCCGGGTGAAAGCCGGCAAGCGTGAGGGGTTGTTCATGAATTCGGTGGCCGCCACCGCCTTTCTCGCCTCTGTCGCTGCGCTGGTGATTTCCGCTCTGATCAAACTGGTGACTTTCTCCGGCTGACATGACCCAGATATGACCCTGCACAGCGCACATATCCCCACGTTTGGCCCCGATGGGCCGGAGCTGACCTTCCCCGAGGAGGTCAGGGAGGTCGTGTGCGCGCAATATGATGCGGCGGAGGTGATCCTTGAGTATGGCTCCGGCGGTTCGACGGCTTATGGCGCGGCGCAGCCCGGAAAGACGCTCTATTCGGTCGAAGGCGACAAGACCTGGCACACAGCAATGGAGCATCATTTCGCGGCCCATCAGCCCAAGGCCGCGCTGCATCTGATCCACGCCGAGATTGGCGAGACGGGGGAGTGGTCCTGGCCCAAGGGCAATGGAAAATGGTTCCGCTACCCGGATTATTGCTTTGGCATCTGGCAGCGCGATGACCTGAAAGCCCCTGATCTGGTGCTGATCGACGGGCGGTTCCGCGCGGGCTGTTTCCTTGCCACCATGGTGTCGATCACACGCCCCACGCGGGTGCTGATCGACGATTTTGTCGGGCGCGAAGACAAATACGGCGTGATCACCGACTTCGCCACGCCCACCGGTTTTCACGGCCGGATGGCGCAATTCGACCTCTCGCCGATCTCGACGCTGCCTGCGGGGGCGCTTTACAGCCTGCTCAAAGCCTTTCAGGTGAAAGCATGACCAGAACGCGCCTTTTCCCTCATTCCGATCACTCTTGTGCTCTGGCTCTGCCCGAATTCTGCCACGATTCCTTGGTAAACGCGGTTAACGTGGGGCTTATGCAAGGGAAAAGGGATCGCGATGGATCAGCGACAAGACTTTCTAAGCCGCATTGGCCGCGTCTCGCAGGCGCCGCAATCGCGCCTCGAAGAGATGGGGCTCGACAATATGGGGCCGGCGCAAACCCGCACCCATGGCCGCAATCAACGCCTCTCCGAAATGCTCGAACGGCATCAGGCGCAGGGCGTGCATGGCCGGAGCTATGCGGGCGAACCGCGGCTGAAGCTCTCGCAGATCATGTCCTATGTGCTGGCCTTCGCCATGGGCGGCATGGCGGCGGTGATCGCGCGCGTGCTGCGGTTTCAAATCTCTGGCACCGAGGCCCTTGGGTCGGCGGACGCCGATCTGGCGCTCGACGTGATCTTCGCGATCTTCGTGGCCTTTATCCTGCGCGAACTGGTGTCGCTCTCGGCGGTCAAACGCATGGGGACGCAATTCGCGGGGATTTTGCTGGCGATCGTCACGATGCACAATGTGGTGCACGAAATGCCCGACCTGTTCTCGAAACTCTTCTCCCAGCAATGGGTGCAATATGTGACCGGCACGACCGAGCCGGGCACGCTCTATTTTCGGGGGCACAGCTATCACATCTGACCCAGCGCGTGATCGTGCGCGCGGGTGACGTTGCGTCATTCGTTTCGGGCGCAAGAATGCCCGTCGTCCGCCGCAATCTTTCCCAAATTCCCGGCCAATCTGTTTGTGAAGACAGAAAAGAGGGGCAGGGAGAAGATGCAGCATCAGCACGCTCAGTTCGCCGACAGGATCAAACGGATCGAGGCCGGGGCGCCGAATACATTCGCGACCGTCTACACGGGCCTACAGGATGTGGACACGCCCAAGGGCAAACGCGTCTCGGGCATCAAACACCATGGGGCGGTGCAGCAAGAACGCCTGCTCAAACGCACGCTCTTGGCCATGGGTCTCAAATCCGGCCTTCTGAAACTGATCGCACTGGGCTCCGGCCTGTTGATCTTTTTGCATTTTTCGGGCGTCTGATCGCATCAGGCTCCCGTTCTGATAAGGCGCGCCCGCGCGTCACAACCTCCACGCACATGAAAAACACACAGGCGCCTGCCGGGTTCTCCCCGCGCGGGCCCTTCCTCGTGAAAGGACAATAATATGTTGGAAATCAAAAACCTCCACGTCAAACTTGAAGAAGAGGACAAGCAAATCCTCAAAGGCGTCGACCTGAAGGTCGGCGAGGGCGAAGTGCATGCCATCATGGGTCCGAACGGCTCTGGCAAGTCCACCACCTCTTACGTGCTCTCCGGCCGCGACGGCTATGAGGTGACCGAGGGCGAAGTGCTGCTCAATGGCGAAAACATCCTTGAACTGGAGCCCGAAGAGCGCGCCGCCGCCGGTCTGTTTTTGGCCTTCCAATACCCGGTCGAAATTCCGGGCGTCGGCAACATGACCTTCCTGCGCACCGCCGTGAACGCGCAACGCAAAGCGCGCGGTGAGGAAGAGCTGTCGGCCACCGATTTCCTGAAAGAAATCCGCGCCAAGGCGAAATCGCTCCAGATCGACGCCGAGATGCTCAAGCGTCCAGTCAACGTCGGCTTCTCCGGCGGTGAGAAAAAGCGCAATGAAATCCTCCAGATGGCGATGCTGGAGCCCAAACTCTGCATCTTGGACGAGACCGACTCCGGCCTCGACGTGGATGCGATGAAACTGGTGTCCGAGGGCGTGAACGCGCTGCGCGACGGCAAACGGTCCTTCATCGTGATCACCCACTACCAGCGTCTTCTGGACCACATCAAACCGGACGTGGTGCACATCATGTCCAACGGTCGGATCATCAAGACGGGCGGCCCCGAGCTGGCGCTTGAGGTCGAGAACAACGGCTATGCCGATCTTCTGGCCGAGGTGGAGCAAGCCTGATGAAACGCGCAGAGTTGAAACAACGCAAGTTGGACGCCACCAGCGCCCGTGTTGAGGGCATGACCCTGCCTGCGGGGGCGGCTTGGGCCGAAGCGCTGCGTCAGGACGCTTTGAGCCGCTTGCTCGCAATGGGCTTGCCGCAGGGGCGCGACGAATATTGGCGCTGGACCCGTCCGGACACGCTGAACGCCGATGCGCCGAAACCCGCCACGGTGTTCGACGCAAAGGAAGCGCCGGTGTTTTCCGGCATTGACCGGCTGAAGATCGTTTTCGTTGATGGTGTGTTCGATGCCGAAGCCTCGGATGCGCTCAACGGCGAGAACCTCGAGATCATGCGCCTGTCGGATGCGCTGTCCGCCGACATCCATTGGGTGAAAGACGCTTACGGCGTGCAGGAGAAAAAGGCGCAAGACCCGGTCGAGCGGCCTTTCGCGACGCTCAACACCGCCTTTGCCACGGACGGCGTGGTGATCCGCGCCACGGGCAAGGTCGCGAAACCGGTGTCGCTGATCTATCTGCACCGCAATGAGACCTCGGATGCGATCCTGCACCATGTGATCCGCGTCGAAGAGGGCGCCGATCTGACGGTTCTGGAAAACGGCCCGGCTGCTGCGCGGTTCAACAAGGTGATGGAGGTCGAGGTTTCCGACAAAGCCGCCTTCCACCACGTCCGCGCGCAGGGCCGCGATCACGAACGTCGTGCCGTGACGCATGTGTTCGCCACGATCGGGCAGGAGGCTTTGTTCAAAAGCTTCACCATGACAGCCAATGGCGTTCTGACCCGCAACGAAGTGGTGCTCGACATTCAAGGCGACGATTCCATGGCGCATGTCGCGGGGGCTGCGCTTGGCGATGGCGATTTTCACCACGATGACACGGTGTTCATCACCCATGATGCCGAGCGCTGCGAAAGCCGTCAGGTGTTCAAAAAGGTGCTGCGCAACGGCGCGAAAGGCGTGTTTCAGGGCAAGATCCTCGTGAAAGCGGGCGCGCAAAAGACCGACGGCTATCAGATCAGCCAAGGCCTTTTGCTCGATGGCGACAGCCAGTTTTTGGCCAAGCCGGAGCTTGAGATCTACGCCGATGACGTCGCCTGTTCGCATGGCTCCACCGTGGGGGCAATCGACGATGAGGCGCTTTTCTACCTGCGCTCGCGCGGCGTGCCGACGGCGGAGGCGACCGATCTTTTGACGCTGGCGTTTCTGGCCGAAGCTATCGAGGAGATCGAGGATGAGGCCATCGCCGAAGACATCCTGCATCGTCTCGAAGGCTGGCTGACCCGCCGCCGTGCAGGCTGAGCCTGATGGGCGTCGTCACCGACATCGCAAAGAGCTACCGCGCGCCGCGCGCGGTGCTCCGTCACAGGTTGGCGGGCGGGGACAATGAGGGCAGCGCCCTTGTGACCCTGATGCTGGCCTGTGGGCTGATTTTCGTGGCGCAATGGCCGCGTCTGTCGCGGCTCGCGTTCGAGACCGGCCAAGAGGTGCAAATGCTGATGGGGGCCACGCTTTTGAGCTGGCTCTTTATCATGCCTTTGGTCTTCTACGTCTTGGCAGGAATTGTCGCTTTTGTTCTGCGTTTGCTCAAGACGCCCGCCACCGGGTTCGAGACCCGCATGGCGCTGTTTTGGGGCCTCTTGTGCGCCGCGCCGCTGTGGCTTTTGTGGGGCCTGACCGCGGGCTTTGTGGGCCCCGGTGCGGCCACGACGGCTGTGGGCGTTTTGGCGCTTGCTGCCTTGATCTATTTCTGGGGCGCGATGCTGTCCGAAGTCGCCCACACACCTAAGAAAGAGAGCCGAGATGTTTGACGTCAACGCCATTCGTGCCGATTTTCCGATCCTGTCGCGGCAGGTCAACGGTCAGCCTCTGACCTATCTCGACAGCGGCGCCTCGGCGCAAAAACCACAGGTGGTGATCGATGCGATCACCAAGGCCTATTCTGAAGAATACGCCAATGTTCACCGTGGCTTGCACTATCTTTCTAATCTTGCGACCGACAAATATGAGAATGTCCGCCAAGTGGTGGCCAAGTTCCTGAACGCCGGTCATGAAGACGAGATCGTCTTTACCTCCGGCACGACCGAGGGGATCAACCTTGTCGCTTACTCCTGGGCGATGGAGAACTTGCAGTCGGGCGATGAGATCGTACTGTCGGTCTTGGAGCATCACGCCAATATCGTGCCTTGGCAATTCCTGCGCGAACGTCAGGGCGTGGTTCTGAAATGGGTGGATTGCGCAGCCGATGGCAGCCTAGATCCGCAGGCCGTGATTGACGCTATGGGGCCGAAGGTCAAACTCGTCGCCGTGACGCATATGTCCAACGTGACCGGGACAAAAGTCGACGTCAAAACCATCTGTCAGGCAGCGCGCGAGAAGGGCATCGCCACTCTCATTGACGGCTCTCAGGCCTCTGTGCATGGGCCGGTCGATGTGCAGGACCTCGGCTGTGATTTCTATCCCATCACCGGGCATAAACTCTACGGACCGTCGGGCTCCGGCGCGATCTATATCCGTGCCGAGCGTCAAGCCGAGATGCGGCCTTTCATGGGCGGCGGCGACATGATCGACACGGTGACGAAAGACGCCGTGACCTACGCCAAACCGCCGCTCAAGTTCGAGGCCGGCACGCCGGGCATCGTTCAGACCATCGGCATGGGCGTGGCGCTCGATTACCTGATGCAGATCGGCATGGAGAACATCGCCGCCTATGAGGCCCAACTGGCCGCTTATGCCTCCGAGAAGCTTCAGAACCTCAATTGGCTCAATGTCCAAGGCACCGCACCGGGCAAGGGCGCGATTTTCTCCTTCACCATGGAGGGCGCGCATCCGCATGACATCTCGACGGTTCTCGACAAAAAAGGCGTCGCGGTGCGGGCAGGGAGCCATTGTGCCATGCCCTTGATGCAGCATCTGGGCGTGACCGCCACCTGCCGGGCGTCTTTCGCGATGTACAACACCACCGAGGAAGTCGACCGTCTCGTTGAGGCGCTGGAGCTTTGCCGGGAATTCTTTGGCTGAATTTGGGGCTAAGAGGCGCTTGTCTGAAACGGGATGTCATGCCACGCTTCTGCTCGTGTGAGGTACGAGGAGACGCGGCATGACGCCTTTTAGATTCTCTGTGATTGCCGTGGTTGGCATGGCGCCGCTGATGGCCACAGCGGCGGATATCCAGCCGACATCCGGCCAGTGGCAAGGGCAGGCGACGCTTTTGGGGCAGGACGGCTGTCCGCCGCAAATGGTCGATCAAATGCCCGGCGCGTTTTCTGAAAATGCGAATTACGGTCCGCAGCAGATCACCTTCCCCGATCCGTTTACCCCGGAGAGCTTTGTGGGGGATTTCGCTTGGGTCAAACTGGGCGAAAACCACTGGCAGGCGGCCTTTCAACAGAGCAACCAGACCGGCATGGGCGCTTTGGTGGCCGATCACAAGATCGATCTCTATGTGCGGTCTGAGACCGCTCTGGAACAAGTCTCTGTTTTGCAGGTCTCCTTCCCACCGGCTTTGGCGCAGATGATGGGCACATCGGCGCCCTGTGTCATCTCCTCGCGCGTGGATCACCGCTATGCCGGGCCGTGACCGCGCATGAGCGCCCATGTGCAGGAACATGAGCAGGAATAAGGGCAGGAAGAAGAGGCCATGGCCATGAAAACCGATTGCGCGCCGGTTTTTCATCCCCTATAGAAACCCCACTGACGCGGTCAGCCCGCGCACCCATAGCTCAGCTGGATAGAGCGCTGCCCTCCGAAGGCAGAGGCCAGAGGTTCGAATCCTCTTGGGTGCGCCATTACTCTCGAAATTCCAGACTGTTAAATGACGTTTCTGACGCGCGTGCCTCTGCATCGCGAGACAGGCCTGCCCACTTGGGCCCCTCCCACGGTCAGGCCGCGAGAGGGGTGTGCGGCGCTAGAGATCTAGAAACCGGGCGATGGCCGCGAGGGAGGCGTCATGGGCCGTCGCGCGGTCCCAGCCTTCGGGGTCGTCGCAAATCGGGTCTTCGCCTTCTTCGATCAGCAATTGCGCCGCATGATCCTTGCAGAGCGGAAGAAAGGAATAGTGGTGGGCATTGGGAATGATCGTGTGCTCGACTTGGGCGAGCAAATCGACCAGCCCGCTGCCTTCCGTGCGGACATCGGTTGTGGGCCAGGGAAAGCTGTCGCCGAGGGACAAGAGCTGGATAGGCCGGTCGATTTTGGCGGCGCTTTCGGGCATGGCCGCATAGGTCCAGCCGGGGTCGACCGCAACGATGGCGGTGAACCTCGGGTCTGACATATTGGCGGAGAATTCGGGCGGCAGAGTGTCGAGATCGACGCCGCCGCGCATCAGGAACAGGCAATCTTGCGCCGTCTCTTTGAAGCGGGCGCAATAGTCCCGGTAGGCCGCCGGGTCGAGACGCAGACCGGCGAGGCCCAGCACCGTTGAGCCGCCGAGAGAGAAGCCGACGGCTGAAATTCGGCTGCTGTCGATATGCGGTGCGATCTGCGGGTCGGCCAATACATGATCCAGCGCGGCGCTCATGTCGGCGGCCCGTTCAGAGAGGCGCACGGTGCGGCGCGGGGAGCTGTCTCCGGTTGTCGTGCCGGGGTGGTTCAGAACCAGAACCATGGCGCCACGTTCGGCCAGCCCGGCCGCAAGCCAGGCGGTGCCATCGATGCTGCTGCCGGAGCCATGGGACAGGACGATCAGCGGTAGCGCGCCCTCGGGAAGCGCCGCACCGACATAGGCCTCGACCGGTTCGAAGACCAGACTGTCGCCGACGGAGGCGGCATAGGTCGCCCGGCCTGAGGGATACCAGATCCCCGCTGCGAGAGGCGTCGAACGGTGATCGGTTTTGACGTCGAAGCGGTCGAAGCCGATGGTGGGGGCCGCGGCACTGGGAGCTGTGACAGCGGGATCAGTGCCTGCGGGGTCTGTGAAAGCGGGACCTGCGAGAGCGGACATGAGGGGGACGGTAAAAATCAAATGTTTCAAAGTATGTCTCCATGAGTGAGGGGATGGCCTTTCGTCCGCTCCAATCGCCATTCTCGCGACCTGAAACCGGTTTGAGGTCGTGCAGGACGGGATCTTGGACTAAGCGAATGCCATGTTGACGCTTCCGATTCCGCTTGTGGTCGCTCTGATCCTCGGCTTTCTCGCCCTGCGACATGCTCTTGCGGGCGACCGATCCGTGCTGTTTCTCGTGCTGCTCGCAAGCTGCGCGTTTCAGGCGCTGGTGATCTCCTTGACCCAACATTACGGGCTGGTCATGCTATGGCCCTTGCAGCTCCTTGCCGCCGTCGTCATGGCGCCGCTGGCGTGGCTGACATTTCAGACCGCTGTCTTGCGCCCGGTCGATCTTGGGCGTGATTGGGTCCATCTGCTTGGCCCTGTTTTCACCCTCTTTTGCGCCGTTTTCGCTGGGCCGACGCTGGACGTGGTTCTGCCGATGCTGTTCCTCGGCTATGGCGGGTCCATCCTGCTGTACCTGCGGGGCGATGAGGCCCTGCCGCTGGCGCGGCTCGGCGCGGGGCCGGTGCCCGCACGGATTTGGCAAGCCGTCGGTATTTTGCTGATCCTTTCGGCCCTGTCCGATATTCTGATCGCCCTTGCGCTTTGGGACGGTCATGTCGCATGGCGGCCGCTGATCATCAGCATTTTCACCTCCTTCACCTTGCTTGGCATTGGTCTTTTGTCCCTCTCCCGAGACGCCGAGGGGGCGGCTCAGGAGAAGCCCGAGACTGACACCTCTGAGACGCCGGGCCCGGCCGAGGAAGACGCCGCCCTGATCGCGCGTTTGGAGGTGCTGATGCAGGCCGAGCGTCTGCATCTGGACCCCGATTTGACATTGGCCCGTCTCGCCCGTCGGCTTCACGTGCCGATCAAACAGCTCTCAGTGGCGATCAACCGGATGACGGGAGAGAATGTCTCTCGCTATGTCAACGGATACCGCGTGCAGGCGGCCTGCACGGTGTTGCAAAAAGGCGAGACGGTGACCGAGGCCATGCTTGCGAGCGGGTTCAATACGAAATCGAACTTCAACCGGGAATTCTCGCGCGTCATGGGGCAGACGCCCTCCGCCTTTCTGCGCGCAGAGGGGGCCGGGAAGGGATGACGCCTTTTGCCATCGCAGGGAAAAGAGCGAGGCCAAAAGCTCAGCCAAGCTTTTGGCTTTTGGCTTGCCCTCGATGGAAGCGTCACGATCCTTTGCCGGTCTTCTCGTGATACATCGCGCCCAGGAAATCGAGCATCAGGCGCGCCGCCAGAAGCGAGGTGATCCCCGACGGATCATAGGGCGGCGAGACCTCGACGAAATCGACGCCAACAACATCGAACCGCGAGGCGATTTCGCGCAGGATGTCCTTGCCTTCGTAATAGCTCAGGCCACCATGGCTGATCGTCGCGGTGCCCGGCGCGATGGATGGATCAAAGGCGTCGATGTCGATCGAGACATAGACCCGTTGCCCGTCCGGCAGATGCGCCAGAGAGGCCGCAGCCCCCTGTCGGCGCAGTCGCCGCAGCGGCACGACATGGGTGCCATAGGCCTTGGCCGCCTCGTAATCCTTGCGGCTGACCGAGGCCATGTTGTGCGGCGCCAGCGTGGTGATGCCGGTCACATGGGACATTTCCGACGCGCGCCGCATCGGCCTGCCGTGCCCCCAGGAAATGCCATTGCGCTCGTCGATAAAGTCGAAATGCGCGTCGATATGGAGGATGTGGAGCGGCGGTTCATCTGAGTATGCCGCCACGGTCGCCATGGTGATCGCATGATCGCCGCCCAAAATGTAGGGCAGGGTGCCCTGATCCAAAAGCGCGCGCACCGCCTCGGTGGCCTTGGCGAGGCTGCGTTTCGTATCGGCATAGATGACATCGCTGTCGCCTGCGTCAACGATCCGCACCTCATCGGCGTTCAGATAGGTCACCTCATCCTCGAAATCGAACACGCCTTCGGGGCCAAAGCTATGGAACATCGAGGCCTCGCGGATCGCGCGCGGCCCAAATCGGGTGGGCACGCCCAAAAGGCGACATCGGCGCCTCTCAGCTGGCTCCAGTCCTCCTGCGCGGGTTGTCCGGCAAAGCTGACCAGCCCCACAAAGGGCAGGTTCATGCGGTCGATACGAACGCGCAGCCGATTTTCCTGCCTTTTCCGCGTGGCTCCACGCGCGCGCCGGTGATGTGCGCCGGATCGGCTCCGTCTGTACCGGGGCGTTTTTCCTCGCCGAATCCGGGCTGCTGGAGGGGCGGCAAGCGACCACCCATTGGCAACATGCGGCAGAGCTTGCGACGTGCTGTCCGGGCGCCGATGTGCGTCCCGATGCGATCTATGTCGAAGATGAGGGGCTCTATACTTCAGCCGGGGTGACGGCGGGGATCGACCTTGCGCTGCGCCTCATTGAGGAGGACCACGGGCATGAGATCGCGATGCGTGTGGCGCAGCGGTTGGTGGTGTTCCTGAAACGCCCCGGAGGTCAGTCTCAGTTCAGCGCGCATCTGGCGGCGCAGATGGCGCAAGAGGGGCGGATTGCACAGGTTCAGAGCTGGATCTTGGACAATGTCTCGGCGGATTTGTCCGTGGCGGCGCTCGCGCAACGCGTGGGCATGAACCCGCGGAACTTTTCCCGCTTGTTTCTGACCGAGGCCGGAATAACCCCCGCGGCTTTCGTCGAATATGCCCGCGTCGATGCGGTGCGCCGAGCGCTTGAGGAGACGGAGATGCCGCTCAAGAGCATCGCCGCTCTCTGTGGCTTTGCCGGGCCGGATACTTTGCGCCGGGTCAAGACGACGCTGGCTGAATATCGCGAACATTTTTGCCGATCGAAACTCCCGGCGCGCATATAGCGCCGGGGTTTGTGACGTCTACGGCGTCCGGCCGAGGGACAAAAGCGCCTGTCGGAAGTCCGCCTCGCTGAGCACCACCTCTCCGGCCCCCAGCGCCTGTGCATGGGCAAGGGCGCGGGAGGTCAGGGACTGCGCCGTTTCCACCGCCTCACCCAGCGACTGCCCTCGGGCCAGCCCGGCCACAATCAAGCCGCTGAACAGATCGCCGGTGCCCGGCAGCGCGCAGGGCAGATGCGCGGTCGGGTGGCGGCTCGGCGCACTGTCTGTATGTGGGCCGCAAATGATGCTCTCGATCTGACCCGGTTGTGTGGTGTCCAGAATGCAGCCGGTCGCGATCAGATGCGCGTCATCGCGGATGTCGAGATCGCGCCTTGCGGCCTCGACATCTTGCACGGTCGCGATCTGCCGCCCGGTGAGCCAGCCGAGCTCGAACGGGTTCGGCGTCGCGATGTCCGCCATCGGCAAGAGACGCTTGCGCATGACCTCGGCGATGGGTTGGGGCACGTAAAGACCGGGGCCGCTGTCCCCCAGCACCGGGTCACACAGATAGGTCAGCGTCGGGTTCACCGCCTTGGCCTCGGCCACGAAATCAGCCACCATCTCGGCCACCTCAAGCGATCCGATGTAGCCCGTGACGATATAATCGGCCCGCGTGAGGAGGTCGCGTTCGCGCGCACCTTGCAGCAGATCGGCAAAGAAATCGGGCGGCAAAGCGCGCCCGCGCAGCGTCGGGTAATCGGGGGTGTTCGAGTAGATCACGGTGGGGATCGCCGCGACCTGAAGACCCGCCGCCTGCATCGGGAAAAGCGCGGCGGAATTGCCGACGTGGCCGAAAACCACCTGGCTCTGGATCGAGATCACAAAGGGAGAAGGGGTCATGCCTTGCCGTCCAATCTTGGGCTCCAGTCCTCGACGCGCCGGTTCGCCAAGCGGCGGACAGCGTATTTTCGCCAACCGTCCGCCAGAACATCGAGCGCCGCGATGCCCTCCAGCTCCGACAGATTCATGCGGTCTACATAGAGCGCATGCCAGAGCCGGTGCAAGGTCCAGTCCGGCGCGACCCGATCGGTCAATTCAAGCTTGTCACCGGGCGCGACCGTGCCGGGCTGAAGAACACGGTAATACCAGCCGGTGCGGCCCGTGTCTTGCACGCGTCGTGCCATGTCGGGGACATCGAACCGCCGGTTGAGCTTCCAACAGGGTTGGCGCCCTTGTGAGACCTGCACCACTGCGCTGCCCAGCCGAAAGATGTCGCCCACCGCGACGGTTGTCTCGGTCAGCCCCTCGGTCGAGATGTTTTCGCCAAAGCCGCCCGGCGCCTCGAGCGCCGGAAGTGTGCCCAGTTCCGAACGCCACGGCGCATAATGCTCATGCGGATAGTGGTGGACGGCCTTTTCAGGGCCACCGTGGACACGAAGGTCGGCCTGTTCGTCGCTCTCAAAACCGTTGGGGCCGAGTTTCAACGGGCGGTCGACACAGGTCTTGATGATTCCGCTGGGGGTCTCCGTGCCGGAAAGCGGCGCAATCCGGCCGGTCATGAGGGTGATGGGGGACGGGGTCATGGGAGCCTCTTGTCTTTTTCTCCTCTTTGGCGAAAATTCGGCCTATCCAAAAGTGCCAGTATGAATGAAAGAGATAGGCCGGTTTTAAGATGCGCGAGCCTCTTGCCCTCGATATTGAGCTTGGCCACAGTGGCCCGCTTTTCCTCGCGATTGCCGAGGCCATCACCCACGACATCACCCGTGGGCGTTTGAGGCCCGGTGCGCGACTGCCCGGCACACGGGCGCTGGCGCAAGAGCTCGGCGTGCATCGCAACACGGTCGATGCCGCCTACCAGGAGCTGCTGATGCAGGGGTGGTTGGAGGCGAAGCCCGCGCGGGGCACCTTCGTGGCGCAGGATTTGCCGCAAGGCGGTCTGGTGCGCCGCACCGCGCCGGATCCCGTCGCACCGGAGACGCCGCCTCCCGCGCTGGCCTTCACGGACGGCGCGCCCGACCCGAAACTGGTCCCGGACAAAGCATTGGCACGGGCCTTTCGCCGCGCACTCTTGTCGCCGGGGTTCCGCGCCGGGGCGGATTATGGCGACGCCCGCGGCACCTCCGTGTTGCGACAGGCCCTCGCGGGCTATCTCGCCTCCGATCGGGGCGTCGTGGCGGACCCGTCCAGCATGATCATCACGCGCGGCAGCCAGATGGCCCTGTTTCTCGCGGCGCGGGCGGCGCTGTCGCCGGGCGACGTCATCGCGGTCGAAGACCCGGGCTATCCGCTCGCCTGGGAGGCGTTTGGCGCGGCGGGGGCGGTGGTGCGGGGCGTGCCGGTGGATGGCGGAGGTCTCAGGATCGACGCGCTGGAGGCGGCGCTGGCCCGCGATGCGCGCATTCGGGCCGTCTATGTGACGCCGCATCACCAATATCCGACCACGGTGACCATGGGCGCGGCGCGGCGATTGCAGCTTTTGGAGCTGGCGCAGCGTCACGGGATCACGCTGATCGAGGACGATTACGACCACGAGTACCGCTTTGAGGGCCGCCCGGTGTTGCCGCTGGCGGCCCGCGCGCCGGACCACCTGCCGTTGATCTACGTCGGATCGCTGTCAAAGCTGCTCTCGCCGGGCATTCGTCTGGGCTATGCTTTGGCGTCGGGGCCTGTGTTGCGGCGGATGGCGGAGGCGCGGGCCGCCATCGACCGGCAAGGCGACGCGCCTCTCGAGGCGGCGCTGGCGGAGGTGATTGTTGATGGCGATCTTGGCCGCCATGCCCGCAAGGCGCGGCGGATCTATCGGGCGCGGCGGGATTTTCTGGCGGAGCTTTTGCGGGTGCAACTGGCCGGGCGTGCCAGTTTTGAGCTGCCCGGCGGTGGGCTTGCGCTTTGGCTGCGCTGCGACGGTGTGGCGGCAGATCGCTGGGCCGAAAGCGCGGGGCAGGCGGGGTTGGCGCTTTTGCCGGGCAAGCGTTTTGCTCTGGAGGGCGCGGAGCCGCAGGCTTTTCGTCTGGGCTATGCGGCGTTGGATGAGGATCGGATCACCCGCGCGGTCGAGATTTTGGCCAAAAGCTGGCCGGGATGACAGGACGGCGCCGACACACTGGTTGCCTGATCTTGCCTTGAATTTTCACCTATTTTTTTCCGCCTTGACTTAGAGCGCGCTCAAGCCCCTAGAGTCGGGAGCGTCTTGATGAGAAGCAGGTGCAATGCAAATCGGTGAATTGGCGAAACGCAGCGGGCTGTCGGCCCATACGATCCGCTATTACGAGCGTATCGGGCTTTTGCCCTATGCGGATCGCGATGCGGGCGGGCGGCGCGACTATGATGAGGCGATCCTCGTCTGGATCGCGTTTCTCGACCGGCTGAAAACCACCGGGATGCCCATCCGCGAGATGTTGCAATATGCCAAACTGCGTGCGGCCGGGGATCATACCGGGCCTGCGCGGCAGCGCATTCTTGAGGCGCATCGCGACCGGGTGCGCGCCCATGTGCGCGATTTGCAGGCCAGTCTTCTCGTCCTCGACACCAAGATCGACACCTATGTCGAAACGGAAAAAAGGACGCATTCCCATGACGATACAGAACATTCCTTCGACGGACAGCAGACTCGAACGCGGCCAACGCGCCCTTGAGGCCATTGACGGGCGGGCCGGGCAAAACGTGATTGACGCCTTGGCCGATATTGCGCCGGATTTTGCCACCTATCTGTTCGAATTTCCGTTCGGGGACATCTACTCCCGCCCCGGCCTGTCGCTGCGAGATCGCGAGATTGCCACAATCGCGGCGCTTGCCGCCATGGGCACGGCACAGCCGCAGTTGAAGGTGCATGTCGAGGCCGGGCTAAATGTGGGGCTGACGCAGGAGGAAATCACAGAGGTTCTGATGCAGATGGCGGTCTATGCCGGGTTTCCCGCCGCGCTGAACGGGCTTTTCACCGCCAAGGAGGTCTTTGCCGCGCGGGCGCAGGAGGCGGTGGAGGCCCGGACATGAGGCTGAGCCGACGGCGGCTTGTGCCCGGCCTAAGTGGGAGTCATGCGCGGGATGCGGGCCTGGCAATTGCCATAGGCCTGTTCGATCGACACCAGGATCGCCGCCTGAGCGGTCGGCCAGGTGGAGCGGATGTCCTCGTTTGCCTCGATGATCTGCGCAATGCCATTGACACGGGCGCGGCGGCGGCGGTCGAAGTCCATGAACAACATGCCGATATGCGGGTTCACTTGAATATTGCCGAGACTGTTGTAAAGCCCGTTGCCGGAGAAATCGGGGAACACAAGCGATCCGGTGTCGATCACCCGCAAGGCAGGCAGCGGCGCTCCGGTGTCATCATGTTCCCGGCCGCGAAAACTGCAATCGCAATGCCCCTCGGCGTCGGAGGTGGCGATGAAGAAAAAGGGCAGGGATTCGATGAATCGTGCCAGCCCGGTGGAGAGGATGGGGCGCATCATGGCGGTCAGGCTGTGATCGTTCCAGTGATAGTCGCTTGGAAAGCGCTGTCTCATCTCAAGTTCGCCGGGATGTCCCTGCGGCGTGTCGGGGGCGATGGCTGACGCGGCAGAGCCTTTGCCTTTGGGCTGTGTCATAGGTCTCGCTTTCTCTCTTGATAAATCACGATGTGACGACATAAATACGACCGACCGGTCGTTTGTAAATGAGGACTCACATGGCAAAGACATCTCGCAGAGAGATCATCTTTTTCGCGCGCGATTTGATGCGGGAAAAGGGATACGCGGGCATGTCCATGAAGGATGTCGCTCTCAGTGTCGGCCTGTCGAAAAGCAGCCTGTATAGCCACTTTGGCAGCAAGGAAGACTTGGTTCCCGAGGTCCTCGATCTGACCTTCGGTGAGATCATCGAGGGGCTTGAGACCACCGGCGACTGGCGTGCGGATTATGAATCGGCGTTGGATCGGCTGAGTTCCGTGCTGATCCGTAACCGGCGTTGCCTCGGGCTGCATTTGGCTTACGGGCTGAGTGAGGACGCGTCCGAGGTCCGAGAGGCGGTGAGCAGTTTCTTTCTCGATCTTAGGGAATTCCTGCGCGATCTGTTGATGCAGGGGCTGGATGTGACGCTTGCCGAACCTCTGGCCCTCGACACGCTGACCGCGGTGGAGGGCGCGACGCTATGGCTGGCGCTCTACGGCAATGCCGAGCCGATGGAGCGCGTCCGGCGGGCGCTTTTGGCGCGGGCCGACGGTTTGATCGGGCCGGAGCCCGACGAACAGGCCAAAGCTCTGTTGACCCAGATGCTGGGGGACTGGCGCGCGGCAACTGCGGTGGAGAGGCGCCTCGCAGACCGCGTGATCGCGGCGGAAAGCGATCTTTTGGCCTGAGCGGACCACAGCGGATCACAGCGGACCAAAGCGCCTCACAAGGACATCCCTAGGCAACACCCCCGATTTTCAGAGAAGACCGCGTCGAGGTCATGCAGGCGATGATGAGGGAGCATCCCTTTGCGACGATCGTGTCCGACGCGCCCGAGGACTTCGTTTCCCGGCAGTTGAAAGGCCTTGTCGGGTTTGAGATCGTCCTCCAAGAGCCAAAGGGCGTGTGGAAAGTCAGTCAAAACAAGGTGCCACCGGATCGGACGGGGGGTCAGGCCGGGCTCAGGTCGTCTGGCCGCGGTGAGGATAAGGCGCTGGCGGAGCGAGTTCAGGCGCGGGCGATGGATCGCACAGGATCTCAATGAGCGCCGCTTCAGGAGTGCGGGCCGAGATGCGCGGCCAATAGTGCCAGCCCCTGTTGCAACCGGCGCCGGTCGGGCGGTGCGCCGAGGCAGAGGCGCACACCTTCGGGGATCGGTTGCCCCTCGCCATGCGGGGCCGCGAATTGGCGCAGCGGAGCGACGATGACGCCCGCCTCGAACAGGGTGGAGACCAGCGTGCTGCTGCGCTGTCCGGGCGGTAGATGCACCAGAGCATGCATGCTCTGCGGCGCAGTCCGGACCCGGTAAGCCCCCAGTTCCGTTGCGAAAATCCTTTGCCTTTTGGCAATGTCCTTGCGTTTCGCGGCGGTGATCTGTGAGTAGGCGCCACTGTCAATGAGCGCGACGATCACCGAGGCCATCAGCGGCACCGCGGTCCAGATCGTGCCGCTTTGCGCCTGCTCAATACGTTTCTCAAGGCCTGCCGGGAACACCAGATGCGCAATGCGTAGCCCCGGCGCCCAGCTTTTCGAATAGGGCCGCAGGTAGAACACGCGTTCGGGCATCAGGGCGGCAAGGCTCACCGGCGGATCGGGCAGCAGGAAGCCATAGGCGTCGTCTTCGATGACCCAAAGATCGTGCCGTCGGATGACCTCGGCGAGATCACGACGGCGCGCTTCGGGCATCGTGACAGAGGTCGGGTTTTGCAGGTTCGGCATGGTGAACAAAAGCTTGACCGGCG
Organism: Celeribacter sp.; assembly: GCF_048270365.1. NCBI lineage: Bacteria > Pseudomonadati > Pseudomonadota > Alphaproteobacteria > Rhodobacterales > Roseobacteraceae > Celeribacter > Celeribacter sp. Next base: position 153,323 of record NZ_JBLWTA010000001.1, on the reverse strand, counting down.
TGTCGCGACAGAGCGCGTCGAGCGCATCGGAACGAATACCGTCCGCATCAGAGGCGACTTCGACGACGTTCAGATGCAGAAGCGCGCAGGCCTGTCGGATCACCGGGTAACTCAACGCCTCGATGGCGATGACGTCACCGGGCCGGCAGGTGGCGGCGAGGCTCAGGAACAGCCCGTGCTGGCCTCCGGCGCAAACGACCAACCGCGCGGCATCAACCCTTGGCACCTGCTCCGTGCCGCTGAGCCAATCGGCAATCCGGGCGCGTTCATCAGGGTCACCGAAGGTGTCGCGATAGCCCAAGACGTCGGTGCCGCGGGCCAGCACCTCTTGAAGCGCGCTTTGGAACAGGTCGTCCTGTTCCGGCAACAGAAAGTGGTTGAGCCGCAGGTCGATCTTCTCGGCGGAGGTACCGCGCACCACGAATTCGCCCGCCCGCACATCGCTTTGCCGCCGCACGAAGGTGCCGCGCCCGACCTCGCCGGTGGTCAGCCCCATGGCGTCCAACTCGGCAAAGACCCGCGTCGCGGTGCCCAAAGACAGCCCATGTTCCCAAGCCAGTTGCCGATGCGTCGGCAGGCGGTCGCCCGGTTGCAACCGACCAGAGTGGATGTCATCGGCGATCCGGGCGACGATCTTGTGATATTTGGCGCGCATGAGAGACAGGGCGTGGTTTCGAGAATATTGTCCCATATACAATGCTGTGCTTGCGGGATCGGATGCAAGACAATTACCACATTGTCTCAAATGATATCCCTCATGTGAGACCCATCATGACCCAGCTCGCCGCCCAGCTTAGCCCCCAACGTGCCCTCTTTGATATTCCCAATGAGATCGCCTATTTCAACGCCGCCTATAACGCGCCGCTGTTGGTGGAGGCGGAAGAGGCGCTGCATCAGGGTGTGCGGTCCAAGTGCCATCCCTGGACGCGGGTGCCTGCCGATTTCTTCGAGGATGCCGAGCGCTTTCGCACACTGGCGGCGCAGGCCTTTGGCGGGGCGGCGGAGAACTATGCGCTGATCCCTTCGGCCAGCTACGGCACCTCGACTGTGGGCCGGATTTTCGAGACGCGGCTGGGGGCAGAGGATGAAATCGTGGTGATCGAAGAGGCCTTTCCGTCGAATTTCCTACCGTGGCAAAGATTGGCGCGCGAGACGGGGGCCACGCTTGTGACCGCGCCTTGGCCCGCGGGCGAGGGCAATTGGACGGAACAAGTGCTGTCCAAGATCACGCCCCAAACCGCGCTGGTCGCTGTGCCGAATTGTCATTGGAGCAATGGCGCGGTGCTGGATCTCATCGCGATCTCGGAGGCTGCGCGCGCGGTGGGGGCGGCTTTGGTGTTGGAGGTGACGCAATCACTGGGCGCGATGCCGCTCGATCTGGCGCGGGTGCAGCCGGATTTCATGATCGCCTCGGGTTATAAGTGGCTGTTGTTTCCCTATGGGCTGAGCCTGTTTTACGCGGCGCCTCAATGGCATGACGCGCGGCCCTTGGAGGAAAGCTGGCTCAACCGGGCGGGCGCGGAGGTGTTCGAGACGCTGTCTGACTATGCCGAGGCCTATCAACCCGGCGCGCGGCGGTTCGATATGGGGCAAAAGAGCATGCCGACGCTTCTGCCCGGCGCTTTGGTGGCGCTGCGGCAGATCGGCGATTGGGGTGTTGAAAACATCGCGGCGCGGCTTCAGGCGATCAATGATCGGCTGGCCGAAGCCATGGTCGAGATGGGGCTCAGCCCCGTGCCGAAATCCCAGCGCAGCCCGCATATTTTGGGTGTGGCCGCCGAGAAGAACCTGCCCGAGGGCCTGATCCCGGCACTGGCCCAGCGGCAGGTCTATGTCAGCCGTCGCGGCAATGCGCTTCGGATCGCGCCGCATCTGCATGTGACGGAGGCCGATGAAGCGCGGCTGTTGTCGGCTTTGTCGGCGTGTTTGGGGCGGGGGTAATCCCCCGACCCCTTAGTGTGTGATCCCGCGCAACCGCTCAGAACGGCGGCGGAGCAGTTCGACGGTGGTCAAAAGCGCAATGGAGATCACCACAAGGATGGTCGCCACGGCGAGGATCGTCGGGCTGATTTGCTCGCGCAAGCCGATGAACATCTGCCAAGGCAGGGTCTTTTGACTGGCCGAGCCGACGAAGAGGATGACGATCACCTCATCGAAAGAGGTGATAAAGGCAAAGAGCGCGCCGGAGATCACGCCGGGCAAAATGAGCGGCATCTGCACCCGGAAAAACGTGGTCACAGGATCGGCCCCCATATTGGCGGCGGCGCGGGTCAGCGAATTGTCAAAGCCCACGAGCGTGGCGGTGACCGTGATGATCACGAAGGGGATGCCAAGCGCGGCATGGGCCAGAACGACGCCTGCATAGGTGCCCTGCAAGCCGATGCGGCTGAAAAAGAAATACATGCCGGCGGCGGAGATGATCAGCGGAACGATCATGGGCGAGATCAAAAGCGCCATGATCGCCCGGCGAAACGGCACATGCGGCTGGCTGAGGCCGATGGCCGCGAGCGTGCCGAGACCGACGGAGAGCATGGTCGCCAAGGGCGCGATCTTGAGCGAATTCCACAGCGCATGCTGCCAATCGCTGTTGCTGAAGAAATCGCGGTAATGCTTGAGTGAATAGCCCTCGGGATCGAGGCGCAGCATCTCCGGCGTGAAGGTGAAGAAATCCTGCGCGTTAAAACTGAGCGGGATGACGACGACAATCGGCGCGATCAGAAAGAAAAAGATCAGCCCGCAGATCACCCGGAAACTGTAGTACCAGATGCGCTGACCGGTGGTGGCGTAGGATGGCAAGCTCATGTCAATTACCCCAGCTTCACGTTGTCGATGCCGACAAATTTGTCATAGGCCCAGTAGAACACGAGAACGACTGCCAAGAGGATGCCGCCAAGCGCGGCCGCCAAGCCCCAGTTGAGCGAGGTCGAAATGTGAAAGGCGATGCGGTTCGAGATGAAGGTCCCGGTGGTGCCGCCGACCAAAGCGGGCGTGATGTAATAGCCGATGGCGAGGATGAACACGAGGATCGAGCCTGCGCCGATGCCCGGCACGGTTTGCGGGAAATAGACCCGCCAAAACGCCGTCCAATCGGTCGCGCCAAGGCTCTTGGCGGCGCGCAGATAAGAGGGGTTGATCGACTGCATGACGGAGTACATCGGCAGGATCATGAAAGGCAAAAGGATATGCGTCATGGCAATGATCGTGCCCAATTGGTTGTTGATCATCACAAGCCGCGCGTCATCTGACACAAGCCCGATCCAAACAAGGATGTCGTTGATCACACCCTGCTGTTGCAGCAGGATTTTCCACGCCGACGTGCGCACCAAAAGCGAGGTCCAGAAGGGCAAAAGGACGAGGATCATCAGGAGGTTAGACGTTCGCATCGGAAGGTTGGCCAAAAGCCAGGCGACCGGATAACCCAGAGCGATACAGCTCAAGGTGATCGCCATGGACATCATCAGAGTGCGCCAGAAGAGTTGCAGGTAGATGCGTTCGTTTTCGGGCCGCATTTCTGGACCGTCGGCGCCGAGCTGCATGTCTACGGCGGCCAGATAATAGCCGGAGGTCGTCGCGGGGGAATAGGTCTGGATCGTGCGCCAAACGTCGATGTCGGCCCAGTCCTCGTCGATCTCGACGAATTTCTCCATAAAGGGCCCGTCGGTTTCCAGATCCCAGCGTTTGACCTGACGTCCGGATTTGCGGAACAGGGACGACATGCCCGGGTTTTCGTAATTGAGGCGCGAGCCAAGCTTGGTGTGGGTCTTTTCCTCAGCGGCGATCTGGATATCGGCGGCCAGCGCGGCAAAGACCGCCTCATCGGGCGGGGTGTCACCGCCCGCGTCCCAATCGGCAAGTGCGACCACCGTGCGCGGAAGGGTCTCGGAAACGATGCCATTCTCGACCGAGCGGTAGAGCATATCCGCTACGGGCAGAATAAAGGTCACCATGATGAAAATCAGAAGCGGCGCGATCAGCATCAGCGCCCTGAGTTTCTGGCGGCGCAGCGCGCGAGCAAGGCTGCGGTGCAGGGGCGTGCCGTCTGCGGCCAGAACTGGACCGTTTTGGGGGCTGTCGTCTGTGGTCGTGTCGCTCATGATCCGTCCATCGAGGTGTGTGAAGCGCAAAGGGGCAGGGCGCCCCTTTGCTTTTTCATTTTGTATTCAAGCGTTTCGCTTAGATACTTATTGCACGAGCCAGGCTTGGAACTTGGCTTCGGCGTCGTCCTGATTGTCGGCCCACCAGTCGAGGTTGTTCACGAGGAAGCGCTCGGCATTGGCCGGGTTGGTCGGCATATGCGGCGCCATTTCGATGCCAAGCTCGGCATGTTTGCCAACGAGCGGCTGGGACGAGGCACGCGCCGGACCGTAGGAGATGTATTTCGCCTGATCCGCCAGACGCTGGGTGTCGGTGGCGTATTTCACGAATTCCATGACGGCGGCTTCGCGCTCTTCCGTCAGGCCAGCCGGGATCACCCAACCGTCGAAGTCGAAGACCTGGTAGTCCCAGAGCATGGCAACCGGCTGATGCTGTTCTTCGATCACGGAGAAGAGGCGGCCATTATAAGTGGAGCCGATCACAACCTCGCCGTCGGCCAGAAGCTGCGGGGTTTCCGCACCGGCGGACCACCAGACGACCTCGTCCTTGATGGTGTCGAGCTTGGCCAGCGCGCGTTCCACGCCGCCGTCCTCGTCGAGCACGTCATAGAGCGCATCTTGTTCCACACCGTCACAGAGCAGAGCCCATTCGAGGTTCTTCTTCGGGCTCTTTTGCAGCGCACGTTTGCCGGGGAAGGTCTCCAGATCGAAAACGGCGCAGAGGTCTTCGGGTTTGCTGTCGCCCCAGGCTTCGACATCGGTGCGATAACCAAAGGTGGTGGAGAAGACGATCTGCGGGATGAAGCAGTCGCTGATCAAAGACGGACCGAAGTCGTCGGAGGGGGCGGAGCCATCGTCGCCCGCGGCCAGAATTTCGTCGATATCGACCTCAATCGCGAGACCTTCGTCACAAAGGCGCACGGCGTCCGGGCCTTCGACGTCGACGAGATCCCAGGTCACATTGCCCGCCTCATCCATGGCACGTAGTTTCGCCACGGCCTCGCCGGAGCTTTCGTCCCAGATCGCGTTGAAGTCGGGCTTCATCTCGGCATAGGGCTCGGTATAGGCCTTTTGCTGGCTGGATTGATAGGCGCCGCCCCAGGACACGATGGTCATGTCTTCGGCAACGGCCGGCAGGGTGAGTGCAGTCGCGGACAAGGCGGCGGCAAGGGTCGTAAGTTTCATGTAACTCTCCAAGTTGGTGGTTTTGTTTTATGAACCCCGCCTATCTGACGGGTGTTTATGGCCACGCTCAGGCGTCCAGCGCGCGGCAATCTTCGGGCATCCAGCCGATGTTGACCGTCTCACCGGGTTTCAAACGGATTTGATCCGGCGCGTTGCGGCATTTCATGATGAAATCGTCCCGCCCCGCGACCCGCAGACGGGTGCGGAACACATCGCCCATGTAGATGAATTCCAGAACCTCGGCCTTGAGCAGATGCGCGCCTTCTTGAAACCGTTCGGAGCGGTATTCGACGCGCTCCGGGCGGATCGAGACTTTGGTGCGGTCGCCGACGTTCTTGACGTTCACAGGCCTGCAATCGATCAGGCTGCCATCGTCGAGCTGGACCACGGCCGTGTCGTTGTTCAGTACCTTCACCGTACCTTCCAAGGAATTGTTTTCGCCGATGAATTGCGCGACAAAGCTGTTCTTGGGCTCTTCATAAAGCGTGTCCGGCGGATCGAGTTGCTGGATGCGGCCATCGTTAAACACGGCAACCCGGTCGGACATGGTCAGCGCCTCGGTCTGGTCGTGGGTGACGTAGACCGTGGTGATGCCCAGATTGTGGGCCAGTCGGGTGATCTCGAACTGCATATGTTCGCGCAGCTGCTTGTCGAGCGCGCCCAGAGGTTCGTCCATCAAAACGAGTTCCGGCTCGAACACCAGCGCGCGGGCCAGAGCGATCCGCTGTTGTTGACCGCCCGAGAGTTGCGCCGGGCGGCGACTGGCGAAATCGCCCATCTGGACCATATCGAGCGCGCGTTTGACCTTGGCCTCGCGGTCGGATTTTCCAAGCTTGCGTACTTCGAGCGGGAAGGCGAGGTTTTCGGCCACCGTCATATGCGGGAAAAGCGCATAGTTCTGAAACACCATGCCGATGCCGCGTTTGTGCGGCGGGATGTTGTTGATGCCCTGACCGTCCAAAAGGATGTCGCCATGGGTGGCGGTCTCGAAGCCCGCGAGCATCATCAGGCAGGTGGTCTTGCCGGAGCCGGACGGCCCGAGCATGGTCAGAAATTCGCCCTTGCCAATCGAGAGATTGAGGTCTTTGACGACAAGTGTTTGCCCGTCATAACTTTTTTGCACCTTGTCGAAAACGACAAAGTCGTCTGAGCCTTGATCAAGCACAGTGTTTATTTCCCTGTTTTTGGCCTCTGCATCTTTGCGACGTCTGGGCCGTCCCCGTTGTTCTTCAAGAAAAGCAGCCCTCGCGAGAATGTCTACCGCACTCTCTTTAGAATTGAGCCACCCAGTCGGGGTTGGTTGATTTTTGATCATACTTGCGTGTTTTCACGCCGCTGTCCAAAGAAAATTTTGATCATCCTTTCCGAAAGATACAAAAAACCTCTTGGAAACGTAGCTAAATTGTTTGCGCAAGCACTGCCGCAGATGCGGGTCGAGGCCCCTCGCGGTTTTGATCCCCGCGAGGGGTGTGGTTCAGTTCGATTTCTTCGCCAATTCCTTGAGCAAAGAGGCGCGGGAGGCCTGTCCGATCAAGGCACCGTCCTGCATCACGCCGAGAGGCGTGTCGAGCTCCGCCAGACGCGCCATGAGGTGGATCACCGGCACAGAGGCTTCGACCGTCTCGACGTGATCGCCCTTGGCCTCTTCCATCACATCGCCCGCCGTCAGAACACCCAAGGGGTTCATATGGTTGACGAATTCCTCGACGTAGTCGTCGGCAGGGTTCTCGAAGATGTCTTTGGGCGTGCCGCATTGCACGATCCGTCCGCCTTTCATGATCGCGATCCGGTCGCCCAGTTTGAACGCTTCATCAAGGTCGTGGCTGACGAAAATGATCGTGCGTTTGAGCTTGTGTTGCAGCTCCAACAACTCGTCCTGCAAGTGGTTGCGGATCAGCGGATCGAGCGCGGAAAACGGCTCGTCCATTAACAGGATCGGCGCGTCGGCGGCAAAGGCGCGGGCAAGGCCCACACGTTGCTGCATGCCGCCCGACAGCTCCGACACCTTGTTCTCCGCCCAGTCGGTCAGGTTCACGAGGCTCAATTGCGCATCGACTTTTTTCGCCCGGACATCCGGCGCCACATGTGCCAGCTCAAGGCCGAGGCCGACGTTTTCGCGCACCGTGCGCCAGGGCAGGAGGCCGAATTGCTGGAACACCATCGCGACCCGGCTTTGACGCAGCGCGCGCAGGCCTTTGGCATCGGCATGGGTCACACTGGCCATGCCGTTGCCGTCGCTGATCTTCACCTCGCCGCGCACCACCGGGTTGAGCCCGTTGACCGCGCGCAGAAGTGTTGATTTGCCCGAGCCGGACAGGCCCATCAGGACGAGGATTTCACCCTCCTGAACCTCGAGCGAACAGTTGTGCACGCCAAGGACCTGGCCGGTCTGTTCCTGCACCTCGGAGCGCTCCTTGCCTTGGTCCATAAGGGGCAGGGCGGTCTCAGGTTTGTCTCCGAAGACGATGGAAACATTGTCAAAAATTACTGCGGTCATTTGCGTTCAATCCTCAGGACACGGTCCAGCATGATGGCCAGTACGACGATGACAAAGCCACTTTCAAAGCCCAAAGCGGTGTTCACCTGATTGAGCGCGCGCACCACCGGAACACCGAGACCATCGGCCCCCACGAGGGCGGCGACCACGACCATGGACAGCGACAGCATGATGGTTTGGTTCAGCCCGGCCATAATCTGCGGCAGGGCAAAGGGCAGTTCGACCTTCCACAAGAGTTGCCGCGAAGTGCCGCCAAAGGCCTGAACGGCTTCGAGCAATGCGGGTGGCGTAGAGCTTATCCCGAGATGCGTCAGACGGATCGGCGCGGGCAGCACGAAGACCACGGTGGCCAAAAGGCCCGGCACCATGCCAATGCCGAAAAACACGATGGCGGGGATCAGATAGACAAAGGTCGGCAGCGTCTGCATCAGATCTAGGATCGGGCGCAGCACGCGGTAAAATCCGGGACGTCGCGCGGCATAGATACCGATGGGCACCCCAATCGCCATACAGACGACACAGGAGGCGACGACGAGGGTGAGGCTTTCGGTGGCCTCTTCCCAATAGTCCTGATTGAGGATGAACAGAAACCCGAGGGCGACGAGCAGACAGGCTTTCCAATTGCGTTGCAGCGCCCATGTGCCCGCCACGAAAACGGCGATAACCACCAGCGGCGGCGGGGTTTGCAGCACCCAGAGGACGGCCTCGATCATCCATTCGAGCGCAGCAGACAGCGCGTCGAAGAACCAGCCTCCATGGTGTTGCATCCAGTCGAAATAGTCTGAGGCGACGTCTCCGACCGGGATTTTATACTCTGTGATCCAGCTCATTGCGTTTCCGATCTTCTGGGGTGTTGGCGGTAGGTCTCAAAACGAAAGGCCCGAGGGTGTGCGCCCCCGGGCCATGTTTGATCAGAGACCGAAGGCCGCTTTCACAGCCGGAAGACCCGGCTCGCCCGCCGTGGTGGTCACGCCGTCGAGCCAGGGATCAAGGATCTCGGGGTGGGCGGTGACATAGGCTTTGACCGCATCGTCGGCGTCTTCGCCGTCGTTGAGGATCGCGCCCATGATCTCGCTTTCCATGGAGACGGTGAAGTCGAGGTTGGTCAGGAGCTTGCCGACGTTCGGGCATTCCTCGGAGAACCCTGCACGGGTCAGCGTGTTCACGACGCCCACGCCGCCAAAGAACTCTTCGCCGCCGGTGAGATATTTCAGCTCGAAGTTGACGTTCATCGGGTGCGGCGCCCAGCCGAGGAAGACGACGTCTTCGCCCTTGTCATAGGCGCGACGCACCTGGCTCAGCATACCTTGCTCGGAGCTTTCCTTGACCTTGAATTCGCCCAGACCGTGCGTGTTCGCCTCGGTCAGACCGATCAGGTAGTCATTGCCCTCGTTGCCCGGCTCGATGCCGTAGATGGTCTCGTCCAGCTCATCGGCGAATTTGGCGATGTCGGCGAAATCTTTCAGGCCCTTCTCATAGGTATAGGCCGGGACGGCGAGGGTGTAGACGGTGCCCTGCAGGTTCTCGTGGGCGATCACGATGGAGCCGTCATCGAGGTAAGGCTGAACGGCGCCGGCCTGTGCGGGCATCCAGTTGCCCAAGAATATGTCGGTGTCGCCGCCCGACAGCGAGGCGAAGGTCACCGGCACGGAGAGCACGGACACGTCCACGTCATAGCCCAGCGGTTCGAGGATCTGTTTGGCGATGGAGGTGGTGGTGGTGATGTCGGTCCAGCCGACATCGGAAAAGGACACAGCGTCGCAGGGTGTTTCGGCAGTGGCCGCAAGTGCGCTGAATTGGGTGGCTGCAAGAATGGTCGCGAGAGCGGTTGTTCTGAGCATCTGTGGGGATCCCTGTTTTATTTTGATTGATGAGTTAATCAAAACGTGTTGAGTCTTGTTTGACAACAGAAAGAGAGAGCGATGCCCAAAGTAGGAATGGAATCGATCCGCACCTCGGCCCTGATCGACGCGGTGATCGCGGAGATCGGACAGACCGGCTCCATGGAGGTCACCGTCAGCCAGATCGCCAAGCGGGCGGGGATGTCGAGTGCCTTGGCGCATCACTATTTTGGTAGCAAAACCAATATGTTCATCGCCGCAATGCGTCACATCCTGACGAAATACGGCGCCGAAATCCGGCAAAATCTCCAGGGCAAAACCGATCCGAGAGCGCGCATCGAGACGATCATTCGCAGCAGTTTTTCCGACATGAATATGCAACCGGATACGGTCGGCGCATGGCTTAATTTTTATGTTTATGCCCAAAGATCAGGCGAAGTTTCGCGCCTTCTCAGGGTCTATCACCGGCGGTTGCGGTCGAATCTTCTGGCTGAATTGCGGCAGGTGATTCCCGCTCAGGCCCCGATGGTGGCCGAGGGAATCGCGGCGCTGATCGACGGCGCCTACATCCGTTTCGTGCTTTGCGACGAACGCGACCGACCGGAGCATCCGGAAGCCATCGTGCTCGACTATCTCAACCTGCACCTGCCGAAAGAGCAGGGCATCTGACGGGAGCCTCACATGACTGCACAATCCCCCAATATTCTCATTCTCATGGTCGACCAGTTGAACGGCACGCTGTTTCCCGATGGGCCGGCCGAGTGGCTCCATGCCCCCAATCTCAAACGTCTGGCCGCGCGCTCGACGCGGTTTGCCAACAGCTACACCGGCTCGCCTTTGTGCGCGCCGGGGCGGGCGAGTTTCATGTCCGGCCAGTTGCCCTCGCGCACGCGGGTCTATGACAATGCCGCGGAATTTGCCTCCGACATTCCGACCTACGCGCATCACCTGCGCCGCGCGGGCTATCAGACTTGCCTCTCTGGCAAGATGCATTTCGTCGGTCCCGATCAGTTGCACGGATTCGAGGAACGCTTGACCACCGACATCTATCCCGCCGATTTCGGCTGGACCCCGGATTACCGCAAGCCGGGCGAGCGGATTGATTGGTGGTATCACAACATGGGCTCGGTGACGGGCGCGGGCGTGGCGGAGATTTCCAACCAGATGGAATACGACGACGAGGTCGCCTATCACGCCACTCGCAAAATTCAGGACCTCTCGCGCGGCAAGGATGATCGCCCGTGGTGCCTGACGGTGAGCTTCACCCATCCGCATGATCCCTATGTGACGCGGCAGAAATATTGGGACCTTTACGAGGACTGCGAGCATCTGTTGCCCGAGGTTCCGGCGATGGACTACGAAGACCACGACCCGCATTCGAAACGCATTTTCGATGCCAACGACTGGCGCAATTTCGACATCACGGAAGAGGATATTCGCAAATCACGTCGGGCCTATTTTTCCAACATCTCCTACCTCGACGACAAGATCGGCGAGATTCTCGACACGCTGGAGGCCACGCGACAAGAGGCGGTGATCTTCTTTGTCTCTGACCATGGCGATATGCTGGGCGAGCGGGGGCTGTGGTTCAAAATGAACTTCTATGAAGGCTCCGCGCGGGTGCCTTTGATGATCGCCTCTCCTGATCTTACCCCCGGCCTGATCGAGACGCCGGTCTCGACCATCGACGTCACGCCGACGCTTTGCGATATTGCGGGGGTGTCGATGGCAGATGTCATGCCATGGACCGATGGCGAAAGCCTCATACCCTTGGCAAAAGGCGAGGTGCGCACCGCCCCCGTCGCCATGGAATATGCCGCCGAGGCCTCTTATGCGCCGCTGGTGGCGCTGCGCGAGGGGGATTACAAATTCACCCGCTGTGCGCTTGACCCCGAGCAATTGTTCGACGTCGCCAATGACCCGCATGAGCTGACGAACCTTGCAGAGGACCCGGCCCATGCCGACACGCTCGCACGGCTTCAGGCCATGGCCGATGAACGCTGGAATCTCGATCTGTTCGATGCGCAGGTCCGCGAAAGCCAGGCCCGCCGCTGGATCGTCTATGAGGCGCTGCGCAACGGCGATTATTTCCCCTGGGATTACCAGCCGCTGCAAAAGGCCTCCGAGCGCTACATGCGCAACCACATGGATTTGAACACTGTCGAAGACATCGCGCGTTTCCCGCGTGGCGAATGACTTTGACCCGAAGGACCAGACTGATGACACCCTCCCCAAACCAGCAACCCAAGGCGAGCCATTTCATCAATGGCTGCTACGTCGAAGACAGTGACGGCGCGGCGCTCAATTCCACCTATCCGGCCACGGGCGAGGTGATCGCCGAGCTCTATTCCGCGACGCCCTCCATCGTGGATCAGGCCCTCGCGTCTGCGGACGCCGCGCGCGTCGGGTGGGCCGCAATGACCGGGACGGAGCGGGGCCGCATCCTGCGCCGCGCCGCCGAGATCATCCGCGCGCGCAATCATGAGCTTTCCGTCATGGAGACCTATGACACCGGCAAACCTTTGCAGGAGACCTTGGTGGCCGATGCCGCCTCGGGCGCCGATTGTCTCGAATATTTCGGGTCGATCGCGGCGGGTCTGACCGGCGAACATATCCAATTGGGCGCGGATTTTGCCTATACGATACGCGAACCTTTGGGAGTCTGCGTGGGCCTGGGGGCGTGGAACTACCCGACCCAGATCGCCTGTTGGAAAGCTGCGCCAGCGCTCGCGTGTGGCAACACGATGGTGTTCAAACCCTCGGAGACGACGCCTCTGGGCGCGTTGAAACTGGCGGAAATCCTTTCTGAGGCCGGACTGCCCGATGGCGTGTTCAACGTGGTGCAGGGCTATGGCGACGTCGGCGCTGCGCTGGTCGAAGACAATCGCGTCGCGAAAGTCTCGCTCACTGGCTCCGTGCCAACAGGGCGCAAGGTCTACGCGGCGGCGGCGGCGGGCATGAAGCACGTCACGATGGAATTGGGCGGCAAATCGCCCCTGATCATTTTCGACGACGCCAGCATCGAGGACGCGATTTCCGCCGCGATCAACGGCAATTTCTATTCCTCCGGCCAGATTTGTTCCAACGGCACGCGGGTTTTCGTGCAAAAAGGCATCCTGCCGCATTTTCTCGCCCGCCTCAAAACCCGCACCGAACGTGCCGTGATCGGCGACCCGATGGATGAGGCGACGAATTTCGGCCCGATGGTGTCGCAAGGCCAGCTCGACATTACGCTCAGATATATCGAGAAGGGGATCGAAGAGGGCGCGACATTGATCACCGGCGGCAAGGCGCATGAGATGGGTGGGCTCTACATCGAACCCACCGTCTTTTCCGACGTCACCGACGACATGGCCATCGCCCGCGAAGAGATCTTCGGTCCGGTGATGTCCGTCCTGCCGTTTGAAACCGAAGAAGAGGTCATGGCGCGCGCCAATGACACCGAGTTTGGGCTGGCGGCGGGCGTGTTCACTTCTGATCTGACCCGCGCGCATCGCGTGGTCAAAGGCTTTGAGGCCGGCACCTGCTGGATCAACGCCTATAACCTCACGCCCATCGAGATGCCCTTTGGCGGCGTCAAAGCCTCCGGCGTCGGGCGCGAAAACGCCCATGCCGCGATCGAGCATTATTCCGAAGTGAAATCCGTCTATGTCGGCCTTTCCCCGGTCGAAGCAGCCTTTTGAGGGGGTAAGAGATATGGAAGCAGATTTTGTCATCATCGGCGCGGGCAGCGCAGGCTCGGCCATGACCTATCGCCTGTCTGAGAGCGGCGCCTCGGTTCTGGTCATCGAACACGGCGGCACGGATGCGGGGCCCCTCATTCAGATGCCCGCAGCACTCTCTTATCCGATGAACATGAAGCGCTACGATTGGGGCTATCAATCCGAACCCGAGCCGCATCTGGACGGGCGTCGCCTCGCCACGCCGCGCGGCAAGGTGATCGGCGGCTCGTCGTCCATCAATGGCATGGTCTACGTGCGCGGCCACGCCCGCGATTTCGACACCTGGGCGGAGATGGGCGCGGAGGGCTGGGCCTACAAAGACGTGCTGCCTTATTACAAACGGATGGAGACCTGGCACGACGGTGGGCATGGCGGCGATCCCAGCTGGCGCGGCACCGACGGGCCACTGCATGTCACGCGCGGCCCCCGAGATAATCCGCTGTTTCAGGCTTTTGTCGATGCCGGCGCGCAGGCGGGCTATGAGGTCACCGGCGACTATAACGGCGAGAAACAAGAGGGCTTTGGCCCGATGGAACAGACGGTCTGGAAAGGCCGCCGCTGGTCCGCCGCCAATGCCTATTTGAAACCAGCGCTGAAGCGCGAGAATTGCGATCTGGTCCACGGGCTTGTGGACCGCATCGAGATCGAAGAGGGCCGCGCCACCGGCGTGCGTTTGGTCGATGGCCGGGTGATCAAGGCCCGGCGCGAGGTGGTGCTCTCCGCTGGCTCCATCAACTCGCCGAAAATTCTTTTGCAGTCGGGTGTTGGCCCCGCCGACGAACTGGCCGCACTGGGCATTGAGGTCAAAGCCGACCGTCGTGGCGTGGGCAAGAACCTACAGGATCACCTTGAGCTTTATCTGCAAATGGCGGCGTCCCAGCCGATCACGCTCTACAAACACTGGAACCTCTTATCCAAGGCCCTGATCGGGGCGCAATGGCTGTTCACGAAACAGGGTCTGGGTGCGTCGAACCAATTCGAGAGCGCGGCCTTCATTCGCTCGAAGGCAGGCGTGGAATATCCTGATATTCAATATCATTTCCTGCCCATCGCGGTGCGCTACGACGGTCAGGCGGCCGCAGAGGGCCACGGGTTCCAAGCCCATGTCGGCCCGATGCGTTCGCCCTCGCGCGGCGAGGTCACGCTCCGCTCGAAAGACCCGCGAGAGGCGCCGAAAATCCTGTTCAACTACATGTCGCAAGAGAAGGACTGGGAGGACTTCCGCACCTGTATCCGCCTGACGCGCGAGATTTTCGGCCAAGATGCGTTCAAGCCCTATGTGAAACACGAAATCCAACCGGGCGCTGCGGTCCAGAGCGACGACGAGCTGAACGGCTTTATCAAAGAGCATGTGGAAAGCGCCTATCACCCCTGTGGCACCTGTCGCATGGGGCGCGCGGATGATCCGATGGCAGTCGTGGACCCGGAAAACCGGGTGATTGGGGTCGAAGGGCTGCGCCTCGCCGACAGTTCGATCTTTCCGCAGATCACCAACGGCAACCTCAACGCGCCCTCGATCATGTCGGGCGAAAAGGCGTCGGATCACATTCTGGGCAAAACGCCTCTGTCGGCCTCGAATGCCGAGCCTTGGATCAACCCGCGATGGGAGGCGGCGCAGCGATAGGCCTCTTTTGAAACGGAGGCCTGCTTGACACTCCGCCTCTATGCTGGTTGAGCCAGTTTCAGCGCCGTTCGGGCGGCGTTAGGACTGGCCGCACCCGGCATGACGACATATATGGGGGCAAAAGGAGTTGGGCATGGTGGACGCGAAGAGTTCAAAACCAGATCAGGATACGACCTCGGCGACGCTCCCGCATGTCTCGCGCGAGGCGTTTCGCGATGGTATGGCGCATCTGGCCGGGGCGGTGAACATCGTGACCACCGACGGGCCAGCGGGCCGGGCGGGGTTCACCGCGACGGCAGTTTGTTCCGTGACCGACACGCCACCGACGCTTTTGGTCTGTGTGAACCTGTCCAGCTCGGTCGCTCCGGCTTTCTTAGAAAACACCGCCCTCTGCGTGAACACCGTGGGACCGGATCTGGCCGAACTGGCGATGGCCTTTGGCGGCAAACTTCCGGTGGATGAACGCTTTGTCGACGAGGACTGGAGTGCGGATGTCTCGGGGGCGCCCTGCCTCAAAAGGGCGGCTGTGTCCTTCGACTGCCATGTGACGGCCCGCCAAGAGATCGGCACCCATGCGGTGCTGTTCTGCGAAGTGCTGAGTGTTGCGCGCGCCGACAGCCCGAGCGCCTCCGTCTATTACGCCCGCAAATTCCACGCGCTCGAAAGCTGACGGCGCGCCCTGACGCGTTGACGCCAAAGAGACTTGGCATCTGAGGGGGGCGATGTTATCCGACGCGCTGCCGTCCGCGATCTGTCTGAAAGCCTTGAAATGAGCCGTTTGACCCCGACCTTAGAGCACTCCGCGCGCCTCTCCGTCGCGCCCATGATGGATTGGACGGATCGCCATTGCCGCTATCTGCATCGGCTGATGTCGCATCATGCGCTTTTGTACACGGAGATGGTCACGGCACCCGCTTTGGTGCGTGGTGGCGCGCTGCATTTGCTCGACTATAACCCGGAAGAACATCCTGTCGCGCTGCAACTCGGCGGGTCCGATCCGGCGGAGTTGAAGGCGGCGACGGCGCTTTGTGTCGAGCGCGGCTATGACGAGGTGAACCTTAACGTCGGCTGCCCCTCGGACCGGGTGCAATCGGGGGCCTTTGGGGCTGTGCTGATGAAATCGCCCGATCTTGTGGCGGACTGTGTGAGTGCCATGCAGGAGGGCGCGGGCGATGTGCCGGTGACGGTGAAATGTCGGATCGGGGTGGACGATCAGGACCCCACCGAGGTGCTGCCCGACTTTTTGGAAAAGATGCGCGGCGCGGGTGTGACGCGGATCACGGTGCATGCCCGCAAGGCCTGGCTCGAAGGCCTCAGCCCGAAGGAAAACCGCGATATTCCGCCTCTGGATTACGCCCTCGTGCATGAGATGAAGCGCGCCTTTCCCGAGCTGCATCTGTCGATCAATGGCGGTGTGCAAAGCCTTGAAACAATTGAGGAAGAGTTGAATGTCATGGATGGTGTCATGGTCGGTCGTGCGGCCTATCATCAGCCCTATGACATTTTGGGTCAGGCCGATCAAAAGGTGTTCGGTGACGCCCGCCAAGCTCTGAGCCGTGCCGAGGTGGTCTTCGCGATGGAGGACTACATCGGGCGGCATGTCGCGGATGGTGGCAAGCTGGCGCAGGTGACGAAACACATGCTTGGGCTGTTTGCCGGTCAACCCGGCGCGCGGCGCTGGAAACGTGTGCTGTCCGAGGGCGCGCACAAAGACGGCGCGGGGTTTGATTTGGTGCGCGAGGCTTTGCCGCGCTGAATATTCGAAGACAAAAATGACGACCGAGACACCCAATTTGTCCGAGGCTACAGACGCCAACAAAGCCGCCTGGAACGCGTCTGCGCATTTGCATGGGACGGGTGCGGGCTGGGAGGCGCTTTTACAGGCGGCCTCTGAGTCGGGGTTTTCCACCTTCGATGCCTGTCTGACAGAGACGCTCTCCGCGCTCGATCTCAACGGCAAGCGCGCGGTTCAAGTTGGCTGCAACAACGGGCGTGAGCTTTTGTCTCTGGCGTCTTTCGGGGCGGTGCCTGCGGCGGGGATTGACCAATCCGGCGCATTTCTGGATCAGGCGCGGGTCTTGGCCGAGGCTGCGCAAATCGCGCCTGACTGGATCGAGGCCAATATTTACGATCTGCCCTCCGACATCGGCACGTTTGATTTTGTCCTGATCACCATTGGCGTGCTCAACTGGATGCCCGACCTGCCGCGGTTCTTCGAGATCGTCGCGGGGCTGATGGCCCCCGGCGCGCAACTGGTGATCTACGAGACACATCCGGTTTTGGAGATGTTCGATTACGAGGCGGAGACGCCGTTCGAGCCGTCGTTCAACTATTTCCAAACCGCGCCGCTGAGCGCGACCGAGACGTTTTCCTATGACGGGGTGGACCACGGCGAAGGTGCGGTGAGCTATTGGTATTTTCACACCATGGGCGAGATCGTGACATCTTGCGTGCAGGCGGGGCTTAAGATCATGCGCCTGACAGAGCATGGCCATAGCAACCGCGAGCCGGAATATGACATCTACGCAGGCCGCGCGGCGCAATTGCCGATGAGCTACACGCTGCTGGCATCACGCGACGGGTGAGGGTCACTCCGCCGCGTCTTTGCCGATCTTCCCTGTTTCAATTTTCCCTGTCTCCGGGCGTTCCGGTTCGATCTCGATCATGCTTTCGGGCGTCGCCATGGGCTGTTCGACCGGGCGCTGTTTCGGTGCGCTTTGGGAGACGCGGGTGGCATCGAAGCTGTCGGGCGCGGCCCAGCCATCATTCCCAGTGCTCCAGACGAATTCCGGGTTCTTGGCCCGCTTGGCCTCGCGGCGCAGGCGGAAGTCTTCGGCAGAACGGCTTTGGCGGCCCATCCGTGTCATCAGCCGCATCCAGACATGGTGCAGAATGTCCCAGAACCAGACCCGAAGCGCCAACATCGCAGGCGTGAAGATCAGCGTCAGGACGGTCGCAATCCCGAGTCCAAAGACCACGGCGGTCGCGAGGTTGGTCCAGAACTGCGCGGTGGGCGAATTGATCGTGTAACCGCCGTTGATGAAGTCCAAAGACAGGCCAAACATCATCGGCGTCAGACCCGCCATGGTGGTGATCGTGGTCAAAAGCACGGGCCGGATGCGGTCTTCGGCGGTGCGCACGATGGCCTCGATCCGGGGCATGTAGCGGGCATATTCCTGATAGGTATCAATGAGAACGATGTTGTTGTTCACCACGATGCCCGCAAGCGCCACGACGCCCGTACCGGTCATGATCATGCCGAATGTCATATCCATCACCAAAAGCCCGATCAGCACGCCCGCCGTGGACATGACCACGGCTATGAGCACCAGCACAGAGTTGTAGAAGCTGTTGAACTGGGCCAAGAGGATGATGAACATGAGCGCGAGTGCTGCGCCAAAGGCCTTAAGGAGGAAGGCGCCGGTTTCCTTTTGCTCCTCATCATCGCCGGTCCATTCCCAAGCGACACCTTGGGGCAGGGGATTTTCACTCTCGAGCCAATCGGTCAGGGTTTCGATCCGTTCGGTGGGTGTGATCGGTTTTTCCGAGACAGTGATTGCCTCACCGTCAGAAAATGCGCTGTCCTTTAGAAGTTGATCGAAATCCTGCTGGGCATAGTCGCCCTCGACGAAGAAATACTCCGGTTTAGCATCCCATTTCAGAAGTCCGAACAGCAGAGAAACCTTGTTTCGGACAATGAAACTATAGGGCGCGTCGTTGTCGATTTGATCCTGTGACAGCTTATAGCCAAGACCGATTGGATGCGGCTGGTCGGATCGTTCCGTTTCTTCGCTCTCTGCGGCTTCGTCTTCCGTTTGCTCTTGTTCTGAGTGTGCGAGTTCGAGAAGCGACATATCCTCAGGCACATCCACCGCCGCTTTCACATCGTAATAGCGTTGCTGATCGACACGGGAGATGGAGGCGAGTTTCGCCACAGGTTCGCGGGTGATGAAATTCGACAGCGGCACCAGCCCGTCCATGGTGCGGACTTTCAACGTGTCCAAGGTCGAGAGCACACGGAACTCTTCGGGCAGGCGGACGCGGATGTCGATTTCCTCGTCCGAGCTGTCGACCCGCATGGTGTCGAGGGTGATGCCACGGGTCACAAGTTGAATCATTCCGCCGACGGTGGCCACATCGGCCCCAAAGCGCCCGGCTTTCTCGACGTCCACGTCGATCTGCCAGTCGATGCCGGGCAGGGGGCGGGTGTCTTCGGTGTCGGCCAGCGCTTCGGTCGCATCGAATTTGGCGCGCACGATCTCGGTCGCCTCTTCCAAGAGGGCGAAGTCGTCGGATTTGAGCCGCAAATGCACAGGTTTCGCCGAGGCAGGCCCCATCGCGAGGTTCAGTGTTTCGGTCTGAATGCCGGGCAGCTTGGCCAGTTTCGTCTCGATCTGATCGAGCACATAATTGCCGTCATATTCGGGGCGCACATGGGTGTCCTCGAAGAACAGAAAACCGTCTTTGGTCTCCGTCGGGCGGTCCTCCCACGGGATCAGCTCGACCTGAATTTGCCCGATGGTGTCCCGCGGCGCTGTGCTGCCGCCGGTGTTAGGGTTGAGGCCGCCGTCGCCTGCAAAGACGAACGCATTGTCGACGCCGGGTTGGGCGAGCACGATGTCTTCCGCCTGCCGCACCAGCGCGTCTTTTTCCGTGAGCGACAGGTTACCGCGCGCTTTGACGTAGATGATCGCCTGCTCCGGCTCGGTGGCGGCGAAGAATTCCACGCCTTTGTTGTTTTTGCCGTAATAGCCAAAGACCGAGACGACGGCGAAGATCACGGCGAGGATGGTGACGACCGGCATCACCGGGTTGCCCGCGATGAAATGGGTGAAATGGCCGAAGGGCGAGCGTTTGTAACCGGCGTCGATTTTTTTGCTCTTGCGCTCGATCCGGGCGGCAGAGAGCGTGATGCCGGTGAAGGCGGAGCCTGCGAGGAACAGAATGGCGCCAAGGGCCGTGGGCCAAAAGCCGTCTGGGTCTGCCAAGAGATAGCTCGGGTTCATCAGCTGCATCAGCCCGAGGAAGACCATATAGGCGGAGGGCACGACCAATATGGCGCGGACCCAATAGGGCGTGGTGGCGCGCAGGCCGCTTGAGAGATCGTCAAACAGGCGCGCGATGCGGCCCGAGACGCCGCCCATGACGGGCAGGTAAATCAAAGCGACGATCAAGGAGGCCGAGAGCACAAAGATGATCGTGACCGGCAGCATTCCCATGAATTCGCCCGCCACACCGGGCCAGAACAGCATCGGCAAAAAGGCACAGAGCGTGGTGGCGGTCGACGACACAATGGGCCAGAACATGCGTTTCGCGGCCTCGACGAAAGCGGCCATGGGGCCGGTGCCTTCTTCCATCTTGCGGTCGGCATATTCCACGACGACGATGGCGCCATCGACCAACATGCCGACAGCGAGGATCAACCCGAACATGACGATGTTCGAGATCGTGATGCCCATCAGCCCCAAAAGGATGAAGCACAACAGAAACGAGGTCGGGATGGCGAAACCGACCAGAAGCGACGAGCGGATGCCCAAGGAGGCCAAGACCACGATCATCACCAATGCGATGGCGGTCAGAACCGAGCCTTCGAGCTGGCTCACCATCGAAGACACCTGCCGCGACTGATCGTTTGAGGTGCCGACCACGATCGCTTGCCGGAGCGGCTCGGGCCAAGTGGCGAATTCCGCCTCGACCTCTTGTTTGACGATCTCTACCGTGTCGATGATCGGAAAGCCTTTGCGTTTCACGACCTGAAGCGCGACGGTGTTTTCGCCGTTGAACCGCGCCGTACCCACGCGATCCTCAAAGGTCAGGCGAATGTCGGCCAGATCGCCAAGCGTCACCACCCGGTCGCCGTTGACCTTGACCGGAAGCTCCATGACGTCGCGCTGATCGTTGAAAGAGGCGGGGATTTTGACCGAGAAGGTGCCTTGATCCGTTTCGACCTCACCGGCGGCGACCAATTGGTTGTTGCTGGTCACCACAGTGATCAGCTCGGCGGCGGTGACATTGTAGCTTTCCAACCGCAGCGGGTCGATTTCAACCTCGAGCATCTCGTCGCGGTGGCCGGTAAGCTGCGCCTCCAAGACGGGTTCCAAACCTTCGAGCCGGTCCTGCATCTGTTTGGCGTATTGCACCAAAGTGCGCTCCGGCACCGGGCCGGTGAGGTTGACGATCAGGATCGGGAATTCGGAGAAATTGACCTCGGAAATCGTGTAACTCTCGGCGCCTTCCGGGAATTCCGCCTCGACCCGGCCCATGCGGTCGCGCACATCGGCGATGATTTTGGTCTTGTCCCAGCCGAACTCGAACTCCAACCAGATGCCCGCGTAATTCTCAGACGCGGTGGCCGACATGGTGTCGAGCCCGTCGAGATCGGAAAGCTCCGTCTCCATCGGTTTGACCAAGAGCTTCTCAGAATCCTCCGCGGAAATGCCGGGGAAGGGGACGGAGACATAAAGGCCGGGAATTTCGATGTCCGGCTCGCCTTCTTTCGGCAGGCTGACATAGGCATAGGCGCCCGCGATCAAGGTCAGCGCCACGAAGGCGAGGATCATTCGGGCGCGCTCGCCCGCCCAATCGACGAGGCCGGTCATTGGCCGATCTCCGCGGAGGTCTCAGCGGAGGTTGCGGCGTCAGGTGTCTCTCTCTCATCGCCAAAATGCGGATCAACCAACACGCCTGCGCGAACAAATTCCTGGCCGACGGTGATGATGTCGGCGCGCTCGGGAAGACCCGCGACCCAAATGCCTTCGCGGGTGTCGCGCAGCACCGTGATGGGCGCGAACTCGACACGGTTCTCAGGGCCAACAAGACGCAAGCCGATGCGACCCTCGTCATCCAGCGTGAGCGAGGATTGCGCCACGAGATGCGCCTCGACACCGGCGGAGGCGATGGCGATCTCAACCGTCTGGCCGTCGCGAATGGCGAAATCGGGATTCGGCACTTCGATCTCGACTCGGAAGGTGCGGGTGGCCGGATCGGCGGAGCGCGACAGGAAGGTCACCTGACCCGTCACCGTGTCGCCGGTGAGCAGCCGCGCGCCCGCCATGGCGCCCAGCTCGATCTTGGTCACATCGCTCTCGGAGGCATAGCCCACCAGTTTGATCGGGTCGAGTTGGATCACGGTCGCGCAGGCGCTGCCCGCCGACAGGAAGGTCCCAAGCTCCGCCGTGTCGCTTTCCAAAAGCCCCGCGAAGGGCGCTTTGATCACCAGATTTTCGATGTCTCGCTCGACCTGAGCGACAGCGGCCCGCGCACTTTCGACACCGGCCTCGGCGGAGAGGATCTGCGTCTCTGAGGCATAGCCGCCAGAGGCGAGTTTGCGGGCATTGGCCAGCCCCACCTCAGCCTCAGACAGCGCCGCGCGGGCCTGAGCGAGGCTCGAATCACGGGTTCCCCGGTCGATCTGGCACAGCTCCTGACCCGCCGTGACAGTCGCGCCTTTGCGTAGCGGCTCGTTGATCACGCGGCCTGTGGTTTCCGCCGTGACCTCGACGCTGCGCGCGGCTTCGGTTTCGCCGCGCAGGACGACGCCGGTTTCAAGCACCTGTGCCGTGGAATGGCGCGCGATGACGGAGACGGCGGTGTCGCCCACGGTGGCTTTCTCGGCAGGCGGTGCGAAATCTTCGCTGATCTCCGCCGTTTCCGTCTCTGCGGGCGCGCCGGTCAGCCGGTCGCGTTCAAAGATGAACAGGTACAGGCCCACGGTCACAAACAGGGCGATGAGGATGGAAACGATACGCATGGTGGTCTGTCCCTGTACTTCAGTCTTGGTTCTTTAGTCTTGCGGCGGTCTTTTGATCTCGACGCTCATTATACGGTTGGGCCGAGGCGATGGATCAAGCTTATCACGCTTTCAAGAGTTAATGGCTTTAACATTGCGGCCAAGATGGGGAAGCTCCGCGACATTCACAAGATCGTGTCGCGCTTTTTTCGCTGTATTTCGTGGATTTTTGCCGCGGCACAGGGACGCTGGGGCGTATTTGTAGAGAGGGGGATGGTTCCCAACTCTGTTTTCGCACAGCGCACCGTCCACGTCGTGAGCGACGCGCAGATGAAAGGCCGGGTCTTGGCAATCTGGCGAAGATCGGGGTAAGAGGGGGCACGAGTTTTAAAAAACGATAGGACTCCCAAGCGCGGTGATGCGCGCAGGGTCAGGGCAGGGGGCAGACGTGAGCCACAGCGATACCTTTATCGAGGAAGTGACCGAAGAGGTCCGCCGCGACAAATTCTATGGCTTTCTGAAGAAATACGGCTGGATTGGAATCCTAGCCGTGCTGGCCCTCGTGGGCGGCGCGGCTTTCAACGAATATTCCAAGGCTCAGGCACGCGCGCAGGCTGAGGCCACGGGCGATGCGTTGACTGCAGCCCTTGGACAAGAGACCGACGCGGCACGTGCCGAAGCTTTGGGGCAGGTCACGGCCGAGGGCGACGCCCGCGTGATCGCGGCCATGCTGCGCGCAGGCGAATTGCATGCGGCGGGCGACGCCAAGGCGGCGCTGTCGGTTCTGGCGCCTTTGATGGCCGACGACATGCTGGCTCCGGTCTACCGTGATCTGGCTGTGCTGAAATCCGCCATGATCGGCGCCGGAGAGATCGCGCCCGAGGACCGGGTGACGCAACTGGCCGCGATCGCCAGCCCCGGTGCGCCCTATCGGCTTTTGGCCGAGGAACAAATCGCTGCCGCTCAGGTCGAAATGGGCGAGGTTCAGGCCGCGATCGAGGGCTATCGGGCCATTTCGCAGGATGTCGAGGCAAGTAATGCCTTGCGTCGACGCGCGGCACAGATGATTGTGGCCCTTGGGGCCGATCCCGTGGCTGAGTAAGAGTAGTCTGCATGCAAGAGATGCATCGGGATCGTGTGAAGAAAGGGAGTGCGGGTATGATCGGTCGATCTGGCAAAGCGGGATTGTTCGTAGCGATGCTGGCGCTGACCGCCTGTGGCGCGGGGCGTGAGGAGATTCTTTCTGGCCCGCGTGTCGATTTGCGTGATGGCTCGCCGCTGGCGAATGCCGACACGGGACCGGTACAGAACCGCAGCGTGGCGATCTCACTGGGGCAACAGGTGTCGCGCGATGCCTGGACCATGACCGGTGCCGGGCGGATGCATGCCTCGGGCCATAACGCCTTTACCTCTGGCACACCGTCTCTCGCATGGACCTCTGACATCGGTCAGGGCAAGACCCGCAAAACCCGTCTGACGGTCGACCCGGTCGCCGCTCAAGGTGTTGTGGTGGCGATGGATGCCGAAGCGCGTCTGACGGCTGTGTCGGCCAGCACGGGCGGCACGGTCTGGTCCGTCGATCTGACGCCTGCGGGCGAAAAAGCCGGTAAGGTCTTTGGCGGTGCTTTAGCGATCTCCGGCAATGTGGTCTATGCGACCACGGGCTATGGCGATCTCGTGGCGCTCGATCTGAAATCGGGCGGCGAGATTTGGCGCCAACGCCTCGATTCCGTCGGCGCGGCGGGTCTGACGGTCTATGACGGTCTGGCCTATGTCACCGCAGGCAATGGCACGGCTTGGGCGGTTCAGACCTCCGACGGGCGCGTCAAATGGCAGATCTCCGGCCCCGAATCCGTGACCTCGCGCGCAGGCGCGGTATCGCCCGCCGTCTCCGACAAATTCGCGATCCTGCCCTTTGCCTCGGGCGATCTCTACGGCGTGTTCCGTCAAGGTGGCATCCGCTATTGGACCGCCTCCCTGGCCGGTCAGCGCAAGGGCGTGGTCTACGCGAACGTCTCCGACATCACCTCCGATCCTGTGGTTGTAGGCAACACCTTCTATGTCGGCAATCAGGCCGGGCGCTATGCGGCGTTCAACCTTGAGACCGGCACACGCATCTGGACGGCGGATGAGGGGGCTTATAGCCCGGCGTCCATCGTCGGTGGCTCTGTCTTTATCGTCACGGATCGCAACGAGTTGGTGCGCCTGTCCGCGTCCTCTGGCGAGCGCATCTGGGGCGTGCAACTGCCCTATTTCACCACCGACAAAGCGCGCAAACGCAAAACCGTCTTTGCCCATTACGGTCCGGTTGCTGCGGGTGGCAAACTATGGGTCGCCTCTGACGATGGTGTGCTGCGCGGCTTTGATCCAGCCTCCGGTGCTCTGGTGTCCTCGGTCACGCTGCCGAAAGGCGCCACGTCCGATCCGATCGTTGTCGGCGGTGTGATGTATCTTCTGCTCGAAGACGGTTCTCTGGCCGCTTTGCGCTAAAGCGTTTTTCGAGACGCGTATGAAATCTCTTTGACGAGCGGCCCCGAACACGTGTATCGGGGCCGCTTGACACTTGTTTTGGAGCCTGTCCATGTCCTTTTCGCTTGCCCTTGTCGGTCGTCCCAATGTGGGCAAATCGACCCTGTTCAACCGCCTTGTCGGGCGGCGGCTGGCTTTGGTCGATGACCAGCCAGGCGTGACGCGCGACCTGCGTGAGGGAGAGGCGAAGCTTGGCGATCTGCGGTTCACCGTGATCGACACGGCGGGGCTGGAGGAAGCCACCGACGAGTCCCTTCAGGGCCGGATGCGCAAGCTCACCGAACGTGCGGTCGATATGGCGGATGTATGTCTGTTCATGGTGGACGGGCGTGCTGGCGTTCTGCCCGCCGATGAGGTCTTTGCCGAGATTCTGCGCAAACGTGCGAAACATGTGATCTTGGCTGTGAACAAGGCCGAGGGGCAGGCGGGCGAAAGCGGATTTCTTGAGGCCTATGGGCTGGGCATTGGCGAGCCGCTGCGGCTCTCGGCCGAACATGGCGAGGGCATGCCTGATCTCTACGACGTGCTCAAACCGCTGGCCGCAGACTTCGACATTCGCTCTGCCGCAGAACAACCCGAGGTCGATGTCGAACTGACCGAGGAAGAGCAGGAACTGGGCGAAGACGAAGACATCGGCGGTGCGTCGCGCGATTTCACCCTCGACAAACCGCTTCAGATCGCGGTCGTGGGCCGTCCGAATGCCGGGAAATCCACGCTGATCAACAAGCTCTTGGGCGAAGATCGTTTGCTCACCGGCCCCGAAGCAGGGATCACCCGCGACAGTATTTCCGTGACCATGACCTGGAACGGCACCCCCGTGCGCGTGTTCGACACGGCGGGGATGCGCAAAAAGGCTAAGGTGCAGGAAAAGCTCGAAAAGCTCTCCGTCGCCGATGGTCTGCGCGCGGTGAAATTCGCCGAAGTCGTGGTCGTTTTGCTCGATGTCTCGATCCCGTTCGAGCAACAGGACCTGCGCATCGCCGATCTGGCCGAGCGCGAAGGCCGCGCCGTGGTGATCGCGGTGAACAAATGGGACGAGGAAAAGGACAAATCCAACAAGGCGAAAGAGCTGCGCGAAGAGTTCGCGCGTCTCCTGCCGCAGCTGCGCGGCGCGCAACTGGTGACCGTGTCGGCGATGACCGGCAAGAACCTCGACAAGCTTCAGGAAGCCATTTTGAATGCCCACGCGATCTGGAACCGCCGTGTATCGACTTCGCGTCTGAATTCCTGGCTCGGCGCCATGACCCAGGCTCACCCGCCGCCCGCACCGGGTGGCCGTCGGATCAAGCTTCGCTATATGACGCAGGTGAAAGCCCGCCCGCCGCAATTCGTGGTGATGTGCTCGCACCCGGACGAGTTGAATGACAGCTATAAACGCTATCTGATCAACGGCTTGCGTGAAGACTTTGATATGCCGGGGACGCCGATCCGGCTGTTCTTCCGCTCTCAGGCGGACAAGAACCCCTATAAGAACAAGACGAAATCGACGCCGTCGCGGCTGCGCAAACACTTGGGCAAAGACCGCGCCGATGCGCCGAAGGTGAAAAAACAGCGGCCTCCGAAACGGTGAGGCGTTGGACACTAGAAACAAAAAAGGGAGGCGTTATGCCTCCCTTTTTACGTTACAGGTCGAGATCAACCCAGATCGGCACGTGATCGGAGGGCTTGTCTTTGGCGCGCGTGTAGGCGTCGATTTGACAGTCGGTCAAAAGGTCTGCGGCCTGTGGTGACAAGAGGAAATGGTCGATGCGGATGCCGTCGTTTTTCTGGAACGCGCCGGCTTGGTAGTCCCAAAACGTATAGGTCTCCGGCGCGCCATTGCGCACACGGAGCGCATCCGTCAAGCCGAGGTTCATGAGTTTGCGGAACTTGGCGCGGCTCTCAGGGCGGAACAGCGCGTCGTCTTTCCAGGCTTCCGGGCGTTTCGCATCCTCAGGCTGCGGGATCAGGTTGTAATCGCCCGCCATGAGGAAGGGCTGTTCCTCGGCCAGAAGGGATTCGGCACGCGCCGTCAGTCGATCAAACCATTTGAGTTTGAAGTCATATTTCGAACCGGGCACAGGTGCGCCGTCGCTGTCCAGATCGACCGGGTTGCCGTTGGGCAAGTAGAGACCGCAGATGCGGATTGCGCCCTTGTCTCCGACCACCGTGGCCTCGATGTAGCGGGCCTCTTCGTCGTCCGCGCCGTCGCGGCCTGCGCTTTGCGCGCCGGGGAGGCCGCGGGTGACGTCTTCGAGTGGCAGTTTCGACAAAAGCGCCACGCCGTTGAAGGACTTTTGCCCATGGGTTTCAACGTTGTAGCCCATGTCCTCGAAGACCTCGCGCGGGAAGTTTTCGTCTATGGATTTGATCTCTTGAAGGATCGCCACATCCGGCTCGGCCTCTTTCAGCCAATCTTGCAGGGCGTTCACCCGCGCTTTGATGCCGTTGATGTTGAAGCTGGCGATTTTCATGACGGCTCTCCTTGGTTTGCCTCTTTTTAGGGGGCGAGTGCGGTGAGGGAAAGGGGATGTTGGCAGAAGCATGAAGCGAGGGGCGCTGAATTCAGGGGCGAACCTGCGCTGAGGGTGCGATGGATGAACTTTTACCGGGTGTTAAGGTTAGCGGGCATTAAGGTTAATGTGAGGTAAAGGAACAGAGACATTTCGAACTGGGGCGGAGCTTAAGGGGGCGAAACAGTGAAGTCCCACTGGTGCCGGTTATCTCTGGGCCGCAATCGCCCGACCCGCCGCCGCCGCTGAGGCCCAGGCCCATTGGAAATTATACCCGCCGAGCCAGCCGGTGACATCGACCACTTCGCCGATGAAATAAAGGCCTGGGACGGCTTTGGCCTCCATGCTTTTGGATGACAGCGCGTTCGTGTCCACGCCGCCCAAAGTGACCTCGGCGGTGCGGTAGCCTTCCGACCCGGTGGGTTTGAGCATCAGGCCATGAAGCTGATCGGCGAGCGCCCGAAGCGCCTTGTCGGAGTGATCGGCGAGGTTGCCCTTTAGCTGAAATTTCTCTGCCAAAGCCGTCGCGAGTTTGGCGGGGAAAAGCGTGGCCAGCGCCGTTTGCATTTGCCGACGCCCATTTTGTGCGCGCTCGGATTTCAGCGCTTCAAATGCATCTTGTCCGGGCAACAGATCGACGGTGAGCGCATCGCCTTCACGCCAATAGTTCGACACTTGCAGGATCGAAGGGCCGGAGAGGCCGCGATGGGTGAACAAAAGCGCCTCATCGAAAGAGCTGCCATTGGCCGTCACCCGCGCGTCCAGTGCCGTGCCCGCGAGCGGCGCGATCCAGTCCAGCTCATGCGGGGAAAAGGTCAGGGGCACGAGGCCGGGGCGGGTGTCCAGAACCTTGAGGTCGAATTGCTCGGCGATCTGATACCCAAGTCCCGTAGCGCCCATTTTCGGGATCGACTTGCCGCCGGTGGCGACGACGAGGGTGCGACACTGAACAGGGGTGCCGTTCAGCGTGACGATGAACTGGTGCCCGTCATGGCGGATTTCGTTCACCTCTGTCGACAGCCGCACCTCTGCGCCTCGTGCCTCGGCCAAAAGCATGTCGATGATCGCGGCGGATTTGCCGTCACAGAACAGTTGGCCCAGACCTTTTTCCGGGTTTTTCTCATGCCAGGTGATGCCATGCCTGGCCAGAAGGTCGATGAAATCCCATTGCGTATAGCGCGCCAGCGCGGATTTCATGAAATGCGGATTGGCGGAGAGGTAGTTTTGCGCCTCGGCATAGAGATTGGTGAAATTGCACCGCCCGCCACCGGAAATGCGCACTTTGTCAGCCGGGCGTTTGGCGTGATCGACGACCAGAACGGACGCGCCTTTTTCAGTGGCGAATTTCGCGCAGAAAAGCCCGGCAGCGCCCGCGCCCAAGATGATCGTGTCAAACTGTTCCATAGCCCGGTTTGAGCAGGGCGCGGGTCACATTGCAAGCCCGGAAACCCCTCGGACGATAGAACCAAAAAAGGCTCCCGAAACGGGAGCCTTTTGTAAGACTGTGGGAGGGGCAGTCTTAGTTTTCGTTCACTTCAGCACTCGCGGCCGGGGTTGTCGTGTCGCCGGTGTAGAGCACGGTGAGCACATCATTCAGGGCAGGCGTGCGGAAGTCGATGCGCACGTCTTTGTTCACGCCAGCTTTCACGGGAACGGAGCCCAGCACTTTTCCTTCGACACCGTCACGAGCGTTATAGGCGTAGATCACGCCAGCGCTGTCGGAGCGCACCAGATCAAGGGTCACGCCGGTTTTGGTGTTCTGAGCGTAACCGGGTTTGATGTAGTTGCTGTCTGCGAAGGCGGCGGAGCCTGCGAGGGTGACAAGAGCGGCGGCGAGAACGGTTTTAACAGAATGTTTGGTCATGAGTATTGGTCCTTTTCAGTGCAAGAGCGACAGGAATGCTCTCGTCTTCCCTCCTCATATGGTGCTTCTGGACGGGAAGGGTAGTCTGTGAAACTTCACAAGAGTGTGTGCATAAAATGACATCACGAAGTTTTTATCTGTGCGTATGTGGAAGTGGGCAGTTGGGCGCTGGCGCAATAAAAAAGGAGGCCCAAAGGCCTCCGTCTTATCGGTGTTCGAGAATGCTAAGGTCTTACATCGAAAAGGACACGCCGCAGCCGCAGGCCGAGGTCGCGTTCGGGTTTTCGATCACGAACCGCGCGCCGATCAGCTCTTCGGTGAAATCGATCGTCGCGTTTTCGAGAAACGGCAGGGACACAGGGTCGATCACCACCGTGCCGCCATCGCCCGCCAGAACCACGTCGTCCTCGGCAGGTGCGTCCAGCGTGATGTCATATTGAAACCCCGAGCAGCCGCCGCCCTCGACCGCCACACGCAGGGCCTTCTCCTCGCCGGTCGCGGCGTTAATCTCGGCCAGACGCGCAAAGGCGCGAGAGGTCACTTTCGGGGGCAGGGTGAGGGCCATGATGTCGATCCCGGGGGTTCAGACTGAAAAAACAGTCCTTTATTGCGAAAAAGCGACGTCATCTGTTTGTCGCGGGTCTCTGAGCACAATATAGTTGTGGAAAACTCAGGCGACAAGGTGGGGGTGTGTAAGCCCCGCTGTGGAAAAGAGAACAGATGTTAAAACCCTACGCAAGCCAGCCCAATGAGACGCGGGGCCGTCTCTATCCCGAGGAACTGTCGACATTCCGCTCGCCCTTTCAGCGCGACCGCGACCGGATCATCCATTCCTCGGCCTTTCGCAGGCTGAAACACAAGACGCAGGTCTTTGTCGAACATGAAGGCGATTATTATCGCACGCGTCTGACGCATTCCATCGAGGTGGCGCAGGTGGCGCGCACCATGGCGGGGGCTTTGGGGCTGAACGAGGGTCTGGCAGAAGCCATCGCTCTGGCGCATGATCTCGGCCATTCGCCCTTTGGGCACACCGGCGAGGATGCGCTTGAGCTGTTGATGGAGCCTTACGGCGGCTTCGATCACAACGCGCAGGCGCTTCGGATCGTCACCAAGTTGGAGCGTCATTACGCGACCTTTGACGGGCTGAACCTGACCTGGGAGAGCCTTGAGGGCATCGCCAAACACAACGGTCCCATCGTGGGGCCCAATGCCGACAAAAAGAAACACCCCGACGATGCGCCTTTGCCCTATGCGCTCAAGGAGGTGAATGATCTCTTCGATCTGGAGTTGCACACATTCGCCAGTGCCGAGGCGCAGGTGGCGGCGATTGCCGACGATGTGGCCTACAACCACCACGACCTGCACGATGGTCTGCGCGCGGGACTATTCACCGCCGAGGACCTGATGGAATTGCCGCTGACGGGACCGGCGTACGAAGAGGTCGACCGGCTCTATCCGGGCTTGGAGCGCAACCGGCGCGATCACGAGGCTCTGCGGCGGATTTTCGGCTATATGGTCGAGGATGTGCTGACCATCGCCACCAACCGGCTGGAGGCCGCAAAGCCCGAAACGGCGCAGGACATTCGCGATATGGACCGGACGATCATTCGGTTCTCAAAGCCGTTCTTCCAAAATCTCAAAGCGATTAAATCCTTTTTGTTCAAGCGGATGTACCGCGCGCCTTCCGTGGTCAAAGAGCGCCAGCGCGTCACCCATATGGTCAACACGCTGTTCCCGCTGTTCATGCAAAAGCCTGACCTTCTGCCCGCCGAATGGCGCCACGAGGTCGAGGCGGCGCAGACGGAAACTGAGCTGGCGCGGATCGTGCTTGATTATGTTGCGGGCATGACGGACCGTTTTGCCATTCAGGAATTTGAACGACTTTGCGCCTGACGCGTTAGGGTGAGTTGAGTATTTAAAGCACAAAGGAAACGGCGACATGGCCACAGAACAACTGACGGGTCTGGGACCGGTCGAGGCCTTTGCCCTCGTGGGTGTGCTGGGCGTTGGCTCGCAATGGCTGGCATGGCGACTGAAACTGCCGGCGATTGTGCTAATGCTGGCGGCCGGGCTTTTGGTCGGGCCGGCTCTGGGCGTGCTTGAGCCGCAGCGTGACATCGGCGAGCTGGTACAGCCTTTGATTTCACTGGCGGTTGCGGTGATCCTGTTCGAGGGCGGGCTGACGCTCGATCTGCACAAACTGGGCGACGCACGCAAAGGCGTGACGCGGCTGGTGCTGATCGGCGCGCCTTTGGGATGGTTCCTGTCGTCCGCAGCGCTGCATTGGGGCGCGGGGCTTGGCTGGGAGGCCTCGACCGTGTTCGGCGGCATCATGGTCGTCACCGGTCCGACGGTGATCGCGCCGCTTCTCAGGCAGGCCAAATTGCAAAAACGGCCCGCGAACCTGTTGCAATGGGAGGCCATCGTCAACGATCCGGTGGGTGCTCTGGCGGCCGTGCTGGCCTTCGAATTCGTGCTTGTGGGCCGCGAAGCAGAAAGCTTTCCAGACGCGGTGACGCAATTGGCGCTTGGCATTGCGATTGCCATGGCCGTGGGCATCGCTGCGGGGGCTGCGATCTCCTACACTTTCCGTCGCGCTTACGTGCCGGAATATATGAAAGTGCCGGTGCTTTTCGCGACGCTTTTGGCGACTTTTGCTTTCCCGAACATGATGTTGCACGAAAGCGGGCTTTTGGCCGTGACCGTCATGGGGTTGATCATCGCCAACGCAGACCTGCCGTCTTTCGAAGAGTTGCGGCGGTTCAAGGAACACGCCACGGTGCTTTTGGTCTCTGGCGTCTTCATCCTCTTGGCCTCGTCTATGGACTTTGCCTCCCTGGGACAACTCACCTGGCGCGCGGGGCTGTTCGTCGCTTTGGTGATCCTCGTGGCGCGGCCTTTGACTGTGCTGATCTCGCTGATCGGCACAGGGTTGCCACGCAATGAGAAACTGTTGATCGCTTTGACCGGCCCGCGCGGTGTCGTGCTGGTCGCCGTCGCCGGTCTTTTCGGTGAACGGCTGGCGCAGGCGGGGGTCACCGATGGTGCGGTGGTCGGGCCTTTGGCCTTTGTCTTGGTGCTGGTCACGGTGGTGTTGCACGGCTTTACGTTGGCGCCCATGGCGCGCGCGCTGGGGCTGGCGACGAGTGGCAAGCCCGGGGTGCTGATCCTTGGTGGCTCGCGGTTCACCACGGCGCTGGCCGAAGCTCTAAAGCGCGAAGAGGTGCCGGTCCTGATCGCCGACCCGAACCACGCGCGTCTGGTGCGGCCACGCGCGGCGGGGCTGCCGGTGTTTTACGGTGATATTCTGGGCGAGGCGGCGGAGGACAGTCTTGAGGTGCTGTCCTTTGAGACACTGATCGCGGCGACGGAGAATGACGCCTATAACACGCTGGTGGCCACCGATTTCGGGTCGGAGTTCGGGCGGGATCAGGTCTGGCAACTGGCCCGCGTCAAAGGCGAGCGCGCGCGGCATGCATTGCCGACGCAGCTTGGTGGGCGGCCTTTTGGCGGTGGCAAGACCTATGGCGAATTGGACGATCTGATGCGGCAGGGATGGAAGTTGTCTGTCACGCCGCTCTCTGAGGATTACGGCTTTGATCAGTGGAAAGAGGACCGGCCCAAGGCGATGCTTTTGGGGCGGATGGGCACGGATGGGGTGTTCAAACGCTTCCTATCCGAAGACGCCGAGTTGCTGTTCCCGGGCCGTGCCGAGGCGGCGATCAAGGACCTGCCCGAGGATCAGCGCGAAAGTGCGCGTGAGGCCTTGAAGCGGCGGCGCACCGAGTTGCGGGTCAACACGGCGCGGGGGCGGATGTCGCCGGGGGTCAAACTTGTCTCCCTCGTGCCACCTGAGGCGGAAAGCGCGAAGGCCGGCTAAGCCCCCCATTGAAGCCGTTGACGTGGCGCGCCCGCGTGGTAAACCCGCGCTGGACTTATAAAGAGAGAGACCATGAACCTGTTCGCCGATATCCGTGCCCTTGTGATCGACAGCCTTGAGGCTCTGACCCAAGAGGGCGTTTTGCCCGAAGGTCTGGAGTTTGCCAATGTGGCCGTCGAGCCGCCGCGCGATCCGCTGCATGGCGATATGGCGACCAATGCCGCAATGGTGCTGGCGAAACCGGCGGGTATGAAGCCGCGCGACATTGCCGACAAACTGTCGGAGAAACTCGCGGCTGACGCGCGGATCACCTCCGTCGATGTGGCGGGGCCGGGGTTCATCAACCTGCGTCTCGATGAAAGCGTCTGGTCCGGTCTCGTGGAAACTGTGCTCACCAGCGAGGGCTATGGCCGCTCGACCATGGGGGCAAAGGCGAAGATCAACGTCGAATATGTCTCCGCCAACCCGACCGGTCCGATGCATGTCGGCCACACGCGCGGCGCTGTGTTTGGCGATGCTTTGGCGTCTCTGTTGGATTTCGCGGGCTATGACGTCACGCGCGAATATTACATCAACGATGGCGGTGCGCAGGTCGATGTGCTGGCGCGCTCGGTGTTTGAGCGTTACCGCGAGGCCAATGGTCTCAGCCCCGAGATTGCCGAGGGGCTGTACCCCGGCGATTACCTTGTGCCCGTGGGCGAGGCTCTGAAAGAGAAATATGGCGACAGCCTTTTGGATCAGCCCGAAGAGGCGTGGCTCGCCGAGGTGCGCGAATTTGCCACCGACGCGATGATGGCGATGATCCGCGAGGATCTGGCGCTTTTGGGCGTCGAGATGGACAATTTCTTCTCGGAGAAATCGCTCTACAACACCGGTCTGATCGAGGCTGCGATTCAGGAGCTGAAAGACAAGGGGCTGATCTATCGCGGCACTCTGGAGCCGCCGAAAGGCAAGCTGCCCGAGGACTGGGAACCGCGCGAGCAGACGCTGTTCAAATCGACCGAACACGGAGACGATGTGGATCGTCCGATCCAAAAATCCGACGGTGCCTGGACCTATTTCGCCCCCGACATCGCCTATCACTACGACAAGGTGAAGCGCGGCTATGATGGCATCATCGACGTGTTTGGCGCCGACCATGGCGGCTATGTCAAACGGATGAAAGCGGCTGTGTCGGCGCTGTCCGATGGCAAGGTCGATTGCGACATCAAACTCATTCAGCTGGTGAAACTCTTCAAGAATGGCGAGCCGTTCAAGATGTCCAAACGGGCAGGGACGTTTGTGACCCTGCGCGATGTGGTCGAGCAGGCGGGCAAGGATGTGACGCGTTTCATCATGCTGACCCGCAAAAACGACGCGCCGCTGGATTTCGATTTCGCGCGTGTGCTGGAACAGTCGAAAGACAACCCGGTGTTCTACGTGCAATACGCCCATGCGCGGGTCTCATCCGTGCTGCGCAAGGCAGAGGAGCAGGGGATTACGCTCTCCAACAGCCCCCGCTTCGACGACCCAGCCGAAATTGCCGTCGCGCGCAAACTCGCCGACTTCCCGCGTCAGGTCGAAATTTCGGCCAAAGGCCACGAGCCGCACCGGATCGCTTTCTACCTCTATGAGCTGGCGTCTGACTTCCACGCGCTGTGGAATAAGGGCAATGACAATGAGGCGCTGCGCTTCTTGCAGGACGACGCAGACGTATCGTCGGCAAAAATTGCACTTCCGCGTGCCGTTGCCGTTGTGATTTCTGCCGGACTTGCTATCCTTGGCGTAACCCCGGCGAAGGAAATGCGTTGATCTTCAAGAGCTTCGCGCCAAACTGACCGGGACCCCCGGGAGGGGCCGCATCCAAAACGAGGGCAAAAGATCCTCACGCGGCCTCTCAAGAGCAGACGATAACCCGCAGAAAACAAGCGGGAAAAGTACGAGGCGAAGAGTATGCAGGACGTTTATAACGGCCCCGGTTCCCCTTATGCGCAGGCGCAGGATCGCGGCTTCACTTCTCGTGAAAATCCCCGAGATAATCATTGGCAAAGACCCGAGCCGCAAGTCTCGCGGCAGGCTCATTATGGCGGTCAGGGTCACCCTGGACTGGCGGGCGCGCCGGATGCGGACCGGTTGTTTTCCAATGAGAATGTGCACTTTCCGCCACAGTCGGAACGCGCTCCGTCGCAAGATTACAGCCATGTCGCGCAAGGCTTCCACGATCCGCGTGCCAGCTACGAGGCGGGTCCCGCCTATGTCTACGACACCACGGATTTGCCAGAGATCGAGGCCGCGGCGCGTCCGCATCTAGGCCCGGCGCAAATCGGCGGCGCGATCGTGTCTCTGGCGCTGATTCTGGGCCTCGGCATCTGGGGCTACAAATTGATGGTGCGCGATGTGACCGGCGTGCCGGTGATCCGCGCGCTCGAAGGCTCTGCGCGTCTGTTGCCCGACGATCCGGGCGGGCAACTGGCGATGCATCAGGGCCTCGCGGTCAATTCCGTGACCGCCGATGGCTCTGCGGCGGCCCCTGCGGATCGGTATGTACTGGCGCCTGCCACGGCCAGCCTGACCGACGAAGATCAGCCGATGTCCTCGGTTCAGCCGGTCTTGTCGTCCTATGAGCCGTCGAATGACGCCTTCGCGTTGCAAGCCGCGCCTGAGACGCTTGAACAGGTCGCGGTGAACGAAGACCCGCTTGAGCTGCAAAGTGTCGAGGATCTGGCCGCTTCCGTCGAGGAGATGGCGGAAGACATGGCGACCAGCGATGTGATGATTTCGCCGATCCCGAAACCGCGCCCGGTGCGGCTTGCGTCTCTGGCGCAATCCGCGAGCACCTCTGCGACGCGCACGGATGCCGCGAGCCTCGATGGCGTGGCGGGCGATATTCTTGCCGCCATCGGTGGCGTGAATGAAATGACGCCCTCCGAGGTGCCTGCGGGATCGCGTCTGGTGCAATTCGGCGCGTTCCAGTCCGAAGACATCGCGCGCAGCGAATGGACCCGTCTCTCGGGCCGGTTCGAAGAGCTGATGGAAGGCAAAACCCGCGTGATCGAAGAGGCGGAAAGCGGCGGCAAATCCTTTTACCGCCTGCGCGCCTACGGCTTTGCCGATGCGTCCGATGCCAACCGGTTCTGTGCCGCATTGACGGCGATGAACGCGGCCTGTGTGCCGACCGTTCAGCGCTGATCATGGGGCCGGGTCGAGGGCAGGGCGCCTATATCTTCGGGTGTGAAACTTTGACGCTGTCTCCCTCGGAGGCGGCGTTTTTCCGTGAGGCGCAGCCTTGGGGGTTCATCCTTTTCGCGCGCAACGTCGACACCCCCGATCAGTTGCGGGCACTGACGTCTGATCTGCGTGCGGCCGTTGGCTGGCACGCGCCCATCTTGATCGACCAAGAGGGTGGTCGCGTGCAACGCATGCGCGCGCCGCATTGGCGCGAATTTATGCCGCCTTTGGATCAGGTCCTGACCGCGAAGGACCCCGACCGTGCGCTGTGGCTCAGGGGGCGGTTGTTGGCCGAGGATTTGTTCCGCGTGGGCATCGACGTGAACTGTGTGCCCGGCCTCGATGTGGCCCGCGATGAAACGCATCCTTTTCTGAAGAACCGTTGTTTCTCCGAAGATCACGGTATGGTGGCCCGCATGGGCCGCGCCTTGGTCGAGGGCATGGCCGCAGGCGGCGTGTCGCCGGTGATGAAACATCTGCCCGGCCATGGGCGCGGCACGGTGGACAGCCATAAGGGCCTGCCACGCGTCACCGCCTCCCGCGCCGAACTGGCCGAGGATTTCGCGCCCTTCGAGGCCTTGAGCGATCTCTCGATGGGGATGAGCGCGCATATCATTTTGGACGCCATCGATTCTGAGCGTCCCGCCACGCAAAGCCCGAAAGCGATCTGTGTTATCCGCGACGAGATCGGCTTTGATGGGCTTTTGATGACCGACGACATTTCCATGGGCGCACTTGAAGGGACGGTGTTGGAACGCGGCGAAACGGCGCTCGCCGCTGGCTGCGATATGGTTCTTCATTGCAATGGCGATCTTATGGAGATGCAGGAGATTGCGCGTCTGGGTCAGATGTCGGAGGCGGCACAGGCCCGCGCGGACCGTGCCATCGCCCGCCGCCCGGCCTACGCGCCCATTGACATCGACGCGCTGGCGGAAGAGTTTTCCAGAACATAAATCTGCATAGCCCCTGAAAAGATAGCAAATGGCCGACAACGACCAGTTCGATCTCAGCGATATTCTCAGCGTCGAGGAACGTCTCGCCGCGGAGGCTTTGATCGTCGATGTCGATGGGTTCGAAGGGCCTTTAGATTTGCTCCTGCAATTGTCGCGCACGCAGAAGGTCGATTTGATGAAAATCTCGATCCTGCATTTGGCGCAGCAATATCTGCTCTTCGTCGAGAAGGCCAAGGAACTCAGGATCGAACTGGCCGCCGATTATCTGGTGATGGCGGCGTGGCTGGCGTTCCTGAAATCGCGGCTTCTCCTACCGCCCGATCCCACGGATGAGGGCCCCTCGGGCGAAGAGCTGGCCGCGCATCTGGCCTTTCAGTTGCAACGTCTCGAGGCGATGCGCGACGCCGCCGCGAAACTCATGGCGCGCGACCAGAAGGGCCGCGATTTTTTCGTGCGCGGTATCCCCGAAGAGGTCCAGCGCCTGCGCAATGTGACCTATACGGCGACGCTTTTGGATTTGATGCAGGCCTACGCGCGCGTACGGACCAAGGACGAATTCCGGCCTTTCGTCTTGGACCGCGAGGCGATCCTGTCGATGGAACAGGCCTTGGAACGGTTGCGGGGGCTTATTCCTTTTGCGGTCGAATGGGCGGACCTGTCGTCCTATCTGCCCGAGGGCTGGGAATTGGACCCGAAGAAACGGCGCTCGGCGACGGCGGCGACATTCGCGGCCTCTTTGGAGCTGGCGAAACAGGGCCAGATCGAATTGCGTCAGGGCGGCACATTCGCGCCCATTCAGATCAAAGCGAGACGGAGATAAGATGTCGGACGATCAGGCAGAGGCTGCACAAGAAGAAAGCCTGTTCGAGGCCCCGCCTTTGGCGGAGCAGGAACGCATGGTCGAAGCGGTGCTTTTCGCCTCCGCCGATCCGGTGAGCCTCACCGATCTCGCCGTCCGGATGCCGCATGGCTGTGAGCCGAAAGCGGCGCTGGAGCAATTGCAGAAACGCTATGAGGGGCGTGGCGTGCGGGTGGTGCGTGTGGGTGACAATTGGGCCATTCGCACCGCGCCGGACCTTGGATTTTTGATGCAAAAAGAAACGGTTGAGACCCGAAAACTCAGCCGTGCCGCGATCGAGACGCTGGCGATTGTCTCCTATCACCAACCCTGCACCCGCGCCGAGATCGAGGAAATCCGTGGCGTTTCCGTGTCCCGCGGCACTTTGGATCAGCTCATGGAGCTGGAATGGATCCGGTTCGGGCGCCGCCGCATGAGCCCGGGGCGGCCCGTGACCTATGTGGTGACCTCGCAATTTCTCGATCACTTCGGCCTTGAGAGCGCGCGCGATCTGCCGGGGGTCAAGGAACTGCGGGCCGCGGGTCTGTTGGAAAGCCGTCCGATGCCGGGGTTGGACGAGCGCGATGAGGATGACGATCAGGACGATCTGTTCGAGGATGAAGCCTGATTTTCACAAGGATGTGTGCACCACGTTTTCATTTTTCCGACGTGGAAAGGGCGCATTTCTTGCTTATCTGCTGTAAAAGATCAGAAAATAACGCGTTCCGCGCACCACACGAGCCAAAAGGCGATGCGATATGAATTTGGACAGAGTGATCAATATGGTCATCAACCGCGTGATCCGCACCCTCGTCAACAAGGGGGTGAATGCCGGGATCGATGCGGGGTCTTCGGCCTTGGCCAAGCGGCGCAAACCCTCTGACGCGGACCTGCTCAGCGAAGAAGAGCAGCGTCAGCAGAACCAGGATCAGGCCCGTATGGCCGCTCAGGGTAAGAAAGCCGCCAAGAATGCCCGCAAATTCGCGCGCATGGGCCGCCGTATCGGCAAGTTTTAAGCCACTTTCCTGAATTTCGTGGAAAAGACAGCGCGATGACCGGGCCGGAAAAGGGCTTGGCCACGCTTTGCGTCGAGCACAGGTTCTGAAAGTGGGGAATTAAAAAGTAAGCGTTATGAAAGAGATATGAATTTTCACGCAAAGTTTTTATAAGTCTTCAGTTTTTTTTAACTGTTTTGATCAGACACTCCCAGAAAATATATGTCATCGATAAAAGGCCCAATGGACTATGAAGATGCGGCTCAGTTGCGGTTCTCCCCCTATTGAGGGAGGCGCCACAGGGCCGATGAGACTGCCATGTTAGGATGAGACTGCCATGTTAGGAGGTAGGATCGTGACACGCTGCAAGGAGAGCAAAGGAGAGACACCGTGACAGTGTTGCCCACCAATATGGGACAGCGCGTGACGGGCTTTCGGCCTGCGCTTTTTCTCTTGTATGTTCAGTCCCTGTTGGCTCTGTCGGCTCTTTCGATTGCGCTTCTCATCGCCTTGAGTGAGCTGTCCGGTCACGTGCCAGCGATCTTTCTGTCCAAGGGCAATGGCCCGCATCCGCTGAGCGTTCTTTCGGTGTGCCTTTTCAGCATTGCCATTCTCCGGCGCAGCCCGTTCAAGGTTCAAACTTGGTGGCGGCGTGTGCTTTTCATGGTGGTCTTGACGATCTGCCTCATGCGTTTGGCGGAAATTTTCCTGCTGAACACCGCGCCACTCTCACATGTCACGATGTCTCTTTATCGCGATGCAGCTCCGGTGCCGCTCTCCATGGGGGCCAATACGGCGCTGGCATTGGGGCTGTTCACCCTTGGGGCCTTGATCCGGCCGCGCAACTCGACGGCGGCTTTTGTGGTGACGGTTCTGGGCCTTGTCCCGGTCAGCCACGCGATGTTTTCCTATTTCTTTGGTATGCCCGGTGGGTATGGCGAGATGTCGCCTCCGACCCTTGTTTTGCTATGCCTCGTGGGGCTGTCGCAGCTTTTCGTTTTCTTCCGAACCCCGCTTTTGCGGCCATTTCTGAGCGAGACGCCTTGGGGCCGTATGGCGCGCCGTCAGGCGGCGGCGGCGACCGTGGGGGTCTTCTTCTTGGGCACCGTGTTTCACAGATCGGATGACACGGGCATGTCCGGCGCGCTTTTGGCGGCTGTGTTCTGGCTGTCTCTGGTGATCCTCTTGGCGGCGGGGCCGATCTTTGAACGGATCGAACGCGAACGTCGGAGCCTGTCGCGCGAAATGCGCAGGCAGGCGCGTCAAGATCCTTTGACGGGACTTTTGAACCGCCGTGCCGTGCGGGCCTATATCGACAACCACACGGTTGCTGGCGGCAATATGGAAACCGTCGGCGTTCTTTTGGCGGATATCGACCATTTCAAACGGGTGAACGATACGGTCGGCCATATTGTGGGGGACAGCGTGCTCAGTGAACTGGGCAAAAAGCTTCAGAGCAAGTTGCGTCCTTCTGATCTTGTGGCGCGCTGGGGCGGTGAGGAGTTTCTTATCTTGTTGCCGGGCGCCAATCTTGAGCAGACCATGACTATGGCGCAGGTGCTGCGGGCGGCGGTGGCCTCTCATGTTTATTGGGAAAAAGACGGCCAGAAGGAACCGGTGACCCTATCGATCGGGGCGGCGATCTATGCGGCCGATGGTTCGGAAAGCCTCGAGCAAGCGATCCAAAAGGCCGATACGGCGCTTTATGCCGCCAAGTCACAGGGCCGCAACCGGGTGTTGTGTCACAACGCGCCCGGAGGTGGGGCACAGTCGAAAACGATTACGGACTATCGGCCGAAAGCATCGGCGTTGCATTAAAGGGGGACGGATAAAAGGGGGACGGATCAGCTTCGGAAATGTTTCGAAAGCTTCAGGCCCTGACCCTGATAATTCGACGCAAGATCCGCGCCGTAAAGCCGTTCCGGGCGGCTTTGCATTCGCTCATAGACCAGACGCCCGACGATTTGCCCATGTTCCAAGACAAAGGGCGCCTCGTGGCAGCGCACTTCCAACACGCCACGCGCACCTGCGCCGCCCGCGTCCACATTTCCGAACCCCGGATCGAAAAAGCCCGCGTAATGCACCCGGAATTCGCCAACCATAGCAAGGTAGGGCGCCATTTCGGCGGCGTAATCCGGCGGGATATGCACGGCTTCGCGGCTCACGAGAATGTAGAAGGCGCCGGGGTCGAGGATGATCTGGCCGTTCTTGGAATAGATCGGCTCCCAATAGTCCGCCGGGTCGTAATGCCCGATGTTGTCCAAATCGATCACACCCGTGTGCGGCTTGGCCCGGTAGCCAACGAGATTGCCCTCCGCCGGTTCAAGATCGACGGAAAATCCAAGCCCCTGATCAATCACGGCGGGACCGTCCACCAGCGGGCTGTCTTGATGAAGTGCGGTGAGTTCGGCGTCGCTCAGCTGCGCCTGACCGGCGCGGAACCGCACCTGATTGAGCCGCATCCCCGGACGCACCAGCACTGAGAAGGAGCGGGGGCAAATTTCGGCATAAAGCGGCCCGCTATATCCGGGCGCGATGCGGTCGAATTCTTCGCCCTCGTCGGTGATCAGGCGGGTCAACAGGTCCAGCCGCCCGGTCGAGCTTTTGGCGTTGGCGACCGCTTGGATGCCCTCGGGCAGGGACAGGCTTTCCATCAAAGGCACGACATAGACGCAGCCTTTTTCCAGAACGGCGCCCTCAGAGAGGTCGATTTGATGCATTTCGAATTCTTCGAGACGCTCTTTGACGCTTCGGCCCGCGCCCGCCAGAAACGAGGCCCGCACGCGCCAAGCCCGCGTGCCCAGACGCAGGTCCAAGGAGGCAGGTTGGACTTGCGCGTCGATCACCTCGGGGGCGGCGGAAATCTCGCCGCGCGCCAGCATCTCGCGAATGGCATGATCCGCCAATACACCCATAATCGTCCCTCCACCCATCTTTCAGGCTTGTTCTTCCGGCATCCGGTTTGGCATTTGGCATAACGCAAAACCGCCCGCAAGCCCAGAGGGTTGCGAGCGGTTTTGAGTGTATACTGGTCGGGCTAGCAGGACTCGAACCTGCGACCTTCCGTCCCCCAGACGGACGCGCTACCAGGCTGCGCTATAGCCCGACGTGGAGACCTAAATAGTGATTTCCTTGCTGGGGGCAAGGGCTATTTTAGCAAATTCTGCGATGAATTTGGAAATCCCCGATCCGGCGTCCTTCCCCCTTTGCGCCGTCAACTCGCCAGACGATCCCGCAGCGTTTCGATCCGGGCGATCAACGCGTGCAGCTCTTGCGCGGGCAGGGCGGTGAGATGTCGGTGATTGAGCTGGCCAAGCACCCCGGACGGCGGCGTGATCCCCGCTGCGCGATCGTCGAGGTCCTCAGGCAGATCCAGGCCTGCGCCAAGCGGGGTCGCTTGGGTCACGGTCTCACCATATGCGGCCTCAGGCTCAGGTGGCAGATCGGTCGGAAGATCGGCCGAAAGATTTGGCGGCGTGATGTCCTCTGCGATCTCAACAGGCGCGATCTCCGCAGGAGCTGCGTCGAACATTGGCTCTGGCACATCGACAAACGGCGCTTCGGGGACATCCGCAGCAGGGGGCAATTCGGCCTCAACTGGCCGAAGCTCCGTGGCGAAATGAC
Source organism: Celeribacter sp. (assembly GCF_048270365.1). Classification (NCBI taxonomy): domain Bacteria; kingdom Pseudomonadati; phylum Pseudomonadota; class Alphaproteobacteria; order Rhodobacterales; family Roseobacteraceae; genus Celeribacter; species Celeribacter sp. The sequence goes on along the minus strand of NZ_JBLWTA010000001.1, from coordinate 110,249 downwards.
CCTCTTCGGCGGCAATCGGCGGCAGGTCCTCTACCTCTTCCTCCACATCCCTCGCGGGGGGCGCCATGTCGAAATCGAAGGCGGCCTGACCGGGCAAGGCGTCTTTTGGTGGTTCTGGGGCCGTGGGGTCCGGCGTGGCGGTCATCTCAAAGAGGGCTTCCGCTACCGGATCAGCCACTGGATCGGACACAGGGATCAGATCCGGCTGCGGCTGATCTTCGGTGTCGGGGGCCGCAGCGGCATAGCTGTCGGCAAAATCGGAGAGCGGAGCCTCCGGGATATCCAAAGCCACGTCTGGCAGATCAACACTGTCTTCCTGAACATGCGCGGGCGGTTCAAAGCCATGGGGCGCAAAGCGCTCTGTCGAGAGGCCACCATCTTTAGCGAAGTCTGCCGCGATCTCTTCGACGGGCTCGCGTGGCGCAGGCGCCTCAGGGGGCACCTCGGCGACTGCCGGCTCAGACACTGGTTCAGACAAAGGCGTGGCCTCGGACCGGACATCTGGGCGTGCAAAGGGCACAACCGTTTCCGGCGGGGGTGCGCTTTCTGCTCCATACCCCAGCGGCGTATCGTCTTGCGGCACCATTTCGGCCATCGGGGCGGGCGGAACCGGGGCTGAGGGAATCGGTGTATCGACTGGCGCGGGGGCGGTGACTGGGGCCACGCCATCGATGATCGGCGACAGCGAGGCGACATATTTGACGCCATGTTCGCGCAGAAGTTTCTGCACGCCGCGAATGGTCATGCCGTCATCGTGCAACAGCTTTTTGATGCCACCCAAAAGCGCCATATCGGCGGGGCGGTAATACCGTCGCCCGCCGGCGCGTTTGACCGGTTTGACCTGGGTAAACCGGCTCTCCCAAAAGCGCAGTACATGCGCAGGCGTGTCGAGCCAATCGGCAACCTCGCTGATTGTGCGGAAGGCGTCCGGTGATTTATCCATGTCTCATCAAGGCCTTAGATGTTTTTCTTACGCTTTGTTGCCGTCAGCAACCCGATCTTTCATCAGGTGAGATGGGCGGAAGGTCAGCACGCGCCGCGCCGGGATCGGGGCCTCGTCGCCGGTCTTCGGGTTGCGGCCCACACGTTCGGATTTGGCGCGCACAGAGAAGGTCCCGAAGGAGGAAATCTTGACGGTTTCGCCCTCGACCAACGCGTCGGAAATATGGGCCAGAACGCTTTCGACCAGCGTGGCGGATTCATTGCGGCTCAGGCCGACCTCGCGAAACACGGCTTCGCTCAGGTCCATACGTGTCAAAGTCTTGCTCATATCTCTCCCCCTGTTTCTATAGGTTGGAGCGACAGTGGCAGTTTGCCAAGCCTCCGTCAATATCAATGACTTGGGCCGAGGTCTTGAGGCAGGAATTCTCTTGCGAGGGCCGTCCGATTACCAGCGCAGGACCACCGCGCCCCAAGCCAGACCGCCACCGATCGCTTCGGCGACGCAAAGATCGCCTTTCTTGATCTGGCCGCGCGCAACGCCCACGGACATGGCCAAGGGGATGGACGCGGCGGAGGTGTTGCCGTGATCCTGTACGGTGACGACGACTTGATCCATCGAATGGCCGAGTTTCTTCGCAGTGCCCTCGATGATGCGGATATTGGCCTGATGTGGCACGATCCAGTCGATGTCGTCGGAGCTGAGCCCGGCCTTCTCAATCGCGGTTTCGGCGGTGGAGGCGAGTTTTTGCACGGCCTGACGGAACAGCGCATTGCCCTGCATCCGCAGTTTGCCCGAGGTGCCGGTGGTGGACACGCCGCCATCGACATAGAGCATGTCTTTATACTGGCCGTCGGAATTCAGATCGACCGCGAGAATGCCGCGATCTTCGGGGGTGCCTGCGCTCTCTTGGGCTTCGAGCACCAAAGCGCCTGCGCCATCACCGAACAGCACGCAGGTGGCGCGGTCTTCCCAATCCATGATGCGGCTGAAGGTCTCCGCGCCGATCACCAGCACCTTTTTCGCCTGACCGGAGACGATCTGGGCATTGGCATTGGAGAGCGCGTAGATGAACCCGGCACAGACGGCCTGAACGTCAAAGGCAAAGCCACAGTTCATGCCCAGCTCGTTCTGGATCATCGTGGCGACAGAAGGGAAGGTCAGATCGGGCGTCGAGGTGGCGACGATCACGGCGTCAATCTCGGAGGCGTCCAGCCCAGCGTTTTCCAGAGCGGCCCGAGCGGCAGCGGCGCCGAGCATCGAGGTGGTCTCGCCCTCTGCCGCGAAATGACGGCGTTCGATGCCGGAGCGGGTGCGAATCCATTCGTCCGTGGTGTCGAGGGTTTGTTCGAACTCTGCGTTTTCGACCACGCGTGCGGGGAGGTAGTGACCCACGCCGGTGACGACTGCCCGGATTGTCATGGCTTTGAGCCTTTTGTTATTTATGACGTTGGGTCATTTTGCGCCGAGGCGTCGGCGGATGCAACCCGTGCGGCCAAACGTTCGGTGAACCCGGTGGAGGCCAGTTCATAGGCCAGTTTGATGGCGGCGGAAACACCGGTCGCGTCGGCCGAGCCGTGCGATTTGACCACGGTGCCCTTGAGGCCAAGGAACACGCCACCGTTCACACGGCGCGGGTCGATTCGTTTTTGCAGGCGTTTGAGTGAGGTGAGCGCCAAAAGGGCGGCAATGCGCGACAAAGGCGTGGCTTTGAAGGCTTCTTTGAGGAAGTCGCCCACGAGTTTCGCGGTGCCTTCTCCGGTTTTCAGCGCGATATTGCCGGTGAACCCATCGGTGACGATCACATCGACCCGGTCGCCGGGGATGTCGCCGCCTTCCACGAAGCCCTTGAAATCATAACCGCCGATCTGGGCCGCATTGGCGATCAGATCGTTGGCCTCTTTAAGCTCCGCACGGCCTTTGTGCTCTTCGGTCCCGACGTTCAAAAGCCCGACACGCGGCACGTCGAGGCCAAGCCCGTTGCGCGCGTAAGAGGCGCCCATCATGGCGTATTGCAGCAGGTCACGTGCATCGGCGCGGATGTCGGCACCCACGTCCAACATGACGTTGAAGCCCTGATCGTTGCGCGAGGGCCAGAGGCAGGCGATGGCGGGCCGGTTGATACCGTCGAGCTTGCGCAGGCGGATCATCGAGGTGGCCATCAAGGCGCCGGTATTGCCACAAGAGACACAGGCCTGAGCCGTGCCGTCTTTCACCGCATCGATGGCCGAGCGCATCGAGGTGTCGGTACGGCGCATGGCTTGGCTGGGCTTTTCGTCCATGGTGACGACGCCCGGCACATCGCGAATTTCAACGCGGTCCCGCAGCACGCGGCGCTTGCGCACCAGCTTTTCCAACTCCGCAGCAGGGCCGTGGAGGATGAAATCCAGCGCAGGATTCTTGGAGGCAGAACGCGCAATACCGGCGACAACAGTCGCCGGTCCACGATCGCCGCCCATGGCGTCGACCGAAAGCGTCACTTTCACGCCTGCGCGCGCCCCTAAGCGACCTTTGTGTTGGGCCTCGGTCTCCGCAGGGGCGGCAGACAGCGGGTCAACGGAAGGTTGAGAAGAGGTCATGCGTCAGACGTCAAAAAGAGGATGCTTATGCTGCGTCTTCGTCGAGATCGACTTCGTCGGCCTGAGCGATGACTTCACGGTCATCGTAGTGGCCGCAGGCGCCGCACACGTGGTGGGGGCGTTTCAGCTCGCCACAGTTCGGGCATTCTGCCGGGTTGCCAGCGACCAGGGAGTCGTGAGCGCGGCGCATGTTCCGCTTGGAGCGGGTGACTTTATTCTGAGGGACAGCCATGTCTCAACCTCGGTATCTATAGGGCAGAAGACCGGGTCGGACTTATGCCACAGGTGGGCGGGGCAGGTGCCCCAATTCATCTCCGGACCTCTTGCCCGGCAAAACTTTGGCGCTTCATAGGCCTTCGTGAGCAGCGTGTAAACCATGGTTTGTACCATGGCCTCGAAACTGCGGATCCTGTCTGCATCAGGCGCGAAAACATGCATGGAAGCGAGGCCGGGAACATACTCGGTTTCCGCTATCTTGCAAGTCTTTTGTTCGCGCCTGTGTTTTCAGAGGGTTAACGCCTGTTTTCCCGCCTGTTTCGGTTCATTTCGCGGCCTCTCAGGGGCTTATTCGCCGTCTTTCCCGAGTTTGTCGCGCAGAGCTTTCAGGCTGGCGAAAGGTTTGGCATCGTCATCGCTCATCGCCTCTTTGCCAGATTCGGTAAATTGCGTGACGGCCAGCTCGGCGCCTTCAACGCGCGGATAATCCGGCGCGGCCAGCGCCAGCGCCTCTTCGGCCACAGCGGACAGCAAAAGAGAGACGGGCAGGGGCTCTGTCGTCTCGTCCTCCGGAATTTCCACCTCTTCCTCTGAGGTCGTCTCTTCCTTGAGCTCAGCCAGATAGGTGCGGGTGACTTCCGCGTCGATGCGGGTCGTCACCGGTGCCAAAGTGGCCACGCAGGGCTGCACCACCGTGGCGCCCAAGACGCCCTCGAGCCGCCAGTCGCGTTTGCCGACCGGCACCATCTTGCCTTCGAAACTGACTTTCTTGACCGAAGAGAGGCCTAACGTGGCGGCCATTTCCTCCAGATCTTCGGAAGTGGGTTTGAGCCGAAACGGATGCGCATGGGCGTCGGAGAGATCGCGCAAGCGCAATTCCACCCCCCAGCTGGTCAAACCGTCATGTCCCATAGTCGATGTCTCCTTGAACGTCGGGCACTGTTTCTATAAGCGGATAAGAGGCGTACGCGCACAAGGCAAGAGGGGGCACATGTCCGACCGCATTTTCCCGCAAAAACCCGCATCTTCCGGGCTTGGCATTCTGATGAAGGCTGTGCTTGGGCTGGTGCTCGTGTTCTCTTTGACGGCCTGTGTCGCGCAGTTCCGCAATCATGGCTATGTGCCCTCTGATGCCCAACTGGCGCAGATCAACGTGGGTGTCGACACCAAGGAGACGCTGGCCGAAGAGATCGGCGCGCCGGGTGCCGAGGGCATTCTGGACGGTGCCGCCTGGTACTATGTGCGCTCACAATTCCGTCATTTGGGCGCCTTCGAGCCGAAGGAAGTGGACCGCCAGGTGGTGGCGATTTCTTTCGATGCGCGGGGCCGGGTGAGCAATGTCGAACGTTTCGGGTTGGAACAGGGCCGCGTTGTCGTGCTGTCGCGTCGTGTGACGGACGGCGGCGTGCAGGGCATCACCTTCCTGCAACAGCTCTTTGGCAACTTGGGCAACGTCTCTGCCGAGCAGTTGTTGCAGTAAGTCTGGCCACAGCGTCGAATATGAAAAGCCGCCCTTATGAGGCGGCTTTTTTGTGAGTATTTGAACCACGGAAAAGTGGGGCGTCAGGTCTCGACCGCGCCGTCATCCGGTTGAAAACGGATTGAGACGCCGTTGATGCAATAGCGCATGCCGGTGGTCTCGCGCGGACCGTCGGGGAAGACATGGCCCAGATGCGCGCCGCAATCGTCGCAATGGACCTCGGTGCGGACCATGCCGTGCGAAATGTCGCGGGTCTCGGCCACGGGCGCGCCCGCTTTAGTGGCGTCAAAGGACGGCCAGCCGCAATGCGATTCGAATTTATTGTCTTGTTGGAACAATTCAGCGCCGCAGCAGGCGCAGGTGAAAACGCCGGGGGTTTTCGGGAATCCAGGATGCGAAAACGGGCGCTCGGTGCCCGCTTGGCGGGTGACGCGGAAGGTTTCCGGGTCCAGTTCTTCGCGCCATTCGGCGTCTGTTTTTTCGATTTTGGCCATGGCGAAAGTCCTTTTTGTGCTGTGCCAAACATAGGCGGGGAATAGCTTAGGGCAAGCCGTCAAAAAACCGTCATCTCTTGTAGCCATGGTGGGGCGACCCCATAGTCTATTTAGGACAAGCGGAAGGATCCGGGCGATGTTCAAGCTTTTGAAAGGCCGTTACACGGTGCGTTTTGCCGAAGAGCGCCGCGACATCGAGGCGGCGCAGCGGTTGCGGTATCTGGCGTTCGTGGCGGGCACAGGCGCCATGGCGCGCGAAGACGGGCTTGAGGCCGATGATTTTGATGCGCTCTGCCGTCATGTCTTGATCGAAGAGCGCAAATCTGGGCGGCTTGTCTGCACCTATCGGTTTCTGGACCTCGACGGTGGCGCCCAGATCGCGCAGAGCTATGCGGCGCAGTTCTACGGCCTCGATGGGTTGGCGGAATACGAAGGCCGGATGTTGGAGATGGGGCGGTTTTGCATCCATCCCGAGGCGCGTGACCCGGACATCCTGCGCGTCGCTTGGGGCGCGATGACGCGCTATGTGGACGAGCAGGGGGTCGATCTGTTGTTCGGCTGTTCGTCGTTTCACGGCACGGAATGGAAAGAGCACGCGGACGCTTTGGCGATGCTCAAACACCGTCACCTTGGCCCGAAACGATTCCTGCCCAAGGTGAAGGCGCCGAATGTGTTCAAATTCGCCGCCCGTCTGCGTCGCAAACCGGATGCACGGCGCGCGATGCTGAAAATGCCGCCGCTGCTCAAGACCTATCTGATGATGGGCGGCTGGGTGTCGGATCACGCGGTGGTGGACCCCGATCTGAACACGATGCATGTGTTTACGGGCGTGGAGATCAAATCCATCCCGCCCGCGCGCAAGAAATTGTTGCGCGCGGTGGCTGGGTAAGAGTCAGCGCTTATCCAGTGCCAGTCGCAGCCCAAGCGCGATAAAAATCGCGCCCACGGAGCGCTCCATCCACAACGCCAGTCGTTTGCTGCGCCGCAGGGTCTGTCCAAGACGATCCGCCATCAAAATGAGCGGCGGTTCGATGAAGGCGGCGATGCAGATGATCAGGACGCCGTGCAAAAACAGCTGCGCCGAGATCGGCCCCGCGCCCTCGACCACGAATTGCGGCAGGAAGGCCAGGAAAAACAGCGCGACTTTCGGGTTCAGGATGTTGGTCAACATGCCTTGGCGAAAGATCGTCGCGGCCGGGAAACTTGGGCCCGCCTCATTGCGATCAGGCAGGAAACTCGCGCTTTTCGCACGCAGCGCGGACACCCCGAGCCACAAAAGATATGCCGCGCCCACCCATTTGACGATGGAAAAGGCGGTGGCCGAGGTCATGAGGATCGCCGACAGCCCGAGCGCCGCCATCAGCACATGCACCATGGCGCCGGTCCAGATGCCGAACATGGCGACAAAGCCCGCGCGGCGTCCGCCGCGAAAGGTCTGGCCTAGGATAAAGGCAAAATCCGGCCCCGGTGCGAGGTTCAACACGAGGGCTGCGGAGAAGAAGGTGGTCCAGTGGAGGAGGGTATACTCGAACATGCGGAAAGGTTAGCCACGGGACAGTTAAAGCCCAAATCAGCTTTTGTGACAGCCTGTGTCACAGCAGTTGATATTGACCTTTCCCGCGCTTCACAGTAGCGCAGGCGGCATGGCACGCGCACCCGTTTTACAGCTCTCCGACATTTCCCTCACCTTTGGGGGCGATCCCGTATTCGATGGTCTGAACCTCGTGGTCCAGGAGGGCGACCGCGTCGCTCTTGTGGGCCGCAATGGCTCCGGCAAATCCACGCTGATGAAAGTCATGGCCGGTCTCGTCGAGGCCGACCGCGGCGCCCGCGTGTTGGGGCCGGGGATCACGGTCGGCTATATGGAACAGGACCCGGATCTGTCGGGCTTTGCCACCTTGGGCGACTTTGCCGCCTCCGAACTGGATCCAAGCGAATCCTATAAGGTCGATATGGTCGCCGAGGGGCTTAAATTTAACCCGGAGACGCCGGTGGAAACTGCCTCGGGCGGCGAACGGCGCCGGGCGGCTTTGGCGAAACTTCTGGCCGAGGGGCCGGGGTTGATGTTGCTCGATGAGCCGACCAACCATTTGGACATCGAGGCCATCGCCTGGCTCGAAGAAGAGCTGCGTACGACGAAAACCGCCTATGTGCTGATCTCCCACGACCGGGCGTTCCTCAATCACCTCACCCGCGCGACGCTTTGGATCGACCGTGGGCAGGTGCGGCGTCAGGAGGAAGGATTCGAAGCCTTCGAGACCTGGCGCGACAAGATCTGGGACGACGAGGACATGCAGCGCCACAAGTTGGACCGCAAGATCAAGGCCGAGGCGCGTTGGGCGGTCGAAGGCATCTCTGCCCGGCGCAAACGCAATCAGGGCCGAGTGCGCGCGCTTCAGGACCTGCGTGCCGAACGTTCGAGCCAGATCAAGCGTCAGGGCACGGCGGCGATGGAGTTGGATGTCGCCGAGAAATCCGGCAAGCGCGTTGTCGAGGCCGATCACATTTCGAAGAGGTTCGAGGATAAGATCATCGTCCGTGATCTCTCGATCAAAGTGGCGCGCGGCGATCGGATCGCCTTTGTTGGCCCGAACGGGGCAGGGAAGACCACCCTGTTGAAAATGCTCACCGGCGAGATGGAGCCCGACAGCGGCACCGTCAAACTGGGCACGAAACTCGAAATGGCGGTGTTCGATCAGACGCGGTCCAACCTGCGCAATGATCTGACGCTTTGGGAGGCGATGACCTCTGACAAGGACATGCGGGTGTCGGGCAAGGCCGATCAGGTCATGGTGCGTGGCACGCCGAAACATGTGGTCGGCTATCTCAAGGAATTCCTCTTCACCGATGCGCAGGCGCGCGCCCCCGTGGCGTCCCTGTCGGGCGGCGAAAAGGCGCGGCTTTTGCTGGCCAAGATCATGGCGAAACCCTCGAACCTTTTGGTGCTTGACGAACCGACCAACGATCTCGACATCGAGACTTTGGACCTGTTGCAGGAGCTGCTGACGGATTTCGAAGGCACCGTGCTTTTGGTCTCCCACGACCGCGATTTCATCGACCGTGTGGCGACGCAAACGGTGGCGATGGAGGGCGATGGCGAGGCTGTCGTCTATGCGGGCGGCTGGTCCGACTACCGCGCGCAGCGCGGTGAGAAACCTGCTGCATCGGCTGCGAAATCGGCTCAAAAGCCGGCCGAGAAACCGGCGGCACCTGTCGCACCAGAACCTAAGCCCGCGGCGAAATCCAAGCTGTCGTTCACGGAAAAACACCGTCTCGAAGCTCTGCCTGCGGAGATGGAGCGGCTGGAGGCGGAGATCGCTAAATTGGGCGAGCTTTTGTCCGATCCGGAGCTTTTCACCCGCGAGCCTGTGAAGTTCCAGAAGGCCACCGATATGTTGACAGAACGTCAGTCTGTCTTGGAGGCCGCCGAGGAAGAATGGCTTACGCTCGAAGAAAAGAATTCCGGCGCCTGACCTATTTAAATTTTATGAAATAAGCTGCTTTTTGCCGGTTCCCTCCCGGCAATGAGCGGCATTTTTCCGATTTATGGTACTTCACGGTTTCCTCACGCTGGCGTGATCTCGGACCCCCTATTTTCTCGGAACAACTTCGCTATCTCTTCGGTTGAGATGTCGATCAAGACATCACCTCACGAACGAGGCAGAAAAGGAGAATAATATGAAACGTATCGCAACCCCCGTGCTGGTCCTGAGCGCCCTGGCCCTGTCCGCCCCGGCTTTTGCTGGTGGCTATTCCGAGCCGGTGATCGAACAGCCGACCATCGCGCCTGCACCCGTCGTGCCGGTGTCCGGCTCCGACTGGACCGGTGGCTACGCCGGTGCGTCGCTTGGTTACGGCTGGGGTGACGACGCGCTCGATGACGCGGACGACATGACCTACGGTATCTTCGGCGGCTACAACTACGACTTCGGTCAGTTCGTGCTCGGCGGCGAATTGGAATATCTCGGCTCCGAGATCGAAAATGACACCGCCAACCTCGATGACCTGACCCGTCTGAAACTGCGCGCCGGTTACGACGCCGGTCCGGCTCTGATCTACGGTGTGGTCGGTGCGGCCTATGCCAATGCCGACATCGGTGGCCAGTCCTACAACGACACCGGCTACACCTACGGTATCGGTGTGGACTATGCCGTGACCGACAGCATCAACGTCGGTGCCGAGCTTTTGCAGAACGAATTCGACGAATTCGACAACAGCGGCACGGATCTTTCGGCCACCACTTTGGGCGCCCGTGTGTCGTTCAAATTCTGATCCGGCTCACCTGAGCTGATCTTTACAGGCGGTTCGGTTCCCCCCCACACACAAGAACCGCCACGGCCCCTCGCAGATTTGCGGGGGGCTTTTTTGTCTCTAAACTCCGGGATGCGATTGCCAAGCCGGATACGATAGCTACACTGGCGCAGGACAGACAAAAGGGTGCAGTGATGGCGCTGGAAGATGCAAAAACGCAGATTGATCTGGCCTTTACGGGCACTGGGCGGGGGCTGGCCTTTGAGAACGCCTTTGGCGGCGCGCTCTCGGCCTTTCGTCGACGTTATACCAAAGATCTGAGTGGTGTTGATCTGGCGATCACCGGCGTGCCTTTTGACCAAGCCGTGACCAACCGTCCCGGCACCCGCCTTGGCCCGCGCGCGATCCGTGAGGCGTCCGCTTTGCAGGCCTTTGATGCGCCTTACGGCTGGGGTTATTCGCCGTTTGATGCGTTCAATGTGGTGGATTATGGCGATCTGGCCTTTGATTATGCCATGGTCTCCGAATTTCCCGACCGTTTGACCGATCATATCCGCACGATTCTGGCCGCAGGCGCCGGAAGCCTTGTGATGGGTGGCGATCACTATATCAGCTACCCGATCCTGAAAGCGCATGCCGAGAAGTTTGGCCCTCTGAGCCTCATTCACTTCGATGCGCATTCCGACACTTGGCAAGATGATGACCTGACCCGGATCGACCACGGGACCATGTTTTACAAGGCGGTGAAGACCGGCCTCATCGATCCGAAAACCTCGGTTCAGATCGGCATTCGCACCGACAACCCGGACACGATGGGCGTCAATATCATCGACGCGCGCACCGTGCACGAACGCGGCGCCGGATGGGTGGCCGCGGAGGTCAAAAAGATCGTCGGTGAGCGGCCTTGCTATCTGACCTTCGACATCGACTGTCTCGACCCGGCCTTCGCCCCCGGCACCGGCACGCCGGTCTGGGGTGGGCTGGCCTCATGGCAGGCCGCCGCGATCCTGCGCGATCTGGTGGGGGTGAACCTCACCGGCGGTGATGTCGTCGAGGTCTCTCCGCCCTATGACACCACCGGAGCCACAGCCATCGCGGGCGCGCATGTGCTGATGGAGATCATCGCGCTCTATGGCTGGACACGCCGCACATCATGAGAGAGGACGCATGAGAATGGTTTTCTGGGGGATCATCATTGCATTTGCGGCGTTGCAGGCGCTGATCCGTCTGGCGCCCACCGATCCGTCGCGCTGGCATGTCGATCCCTTCGCCGCCGCCGATCCCGCGCCGGGGGGTGTCAAACGCCTGTTGACCGTGCCAATGGACCCCGAAGAGGCGCTCACCCGGTTGGCGGCCATCGCCGAGACTGAACCGCGCACGCGTCACATCGCCGGATGGGTCGAAGAGGGGCGTCTGACCTATCGCACCCGCACCGCCTTTTGGGGATTCCCCGATTTCACCACCATCGCCGCGCGCCCGCATGACAGCGGTGCCGAAGTGGTGATCCTCGCCCGTCTGCGTTTCGGAAAATCCGATATGGGCGTCAACGGACGGCGCGCGGAGGCGTGGATCGAGGCCGCCGGGTTTTAGCGATGTCTCTTGACGCTGGCCCGGATCGCGGGCAACAGATCACGCCATGATACCAGAAGATCGCCTATACCAAATCCTTCAGCGTTTTGAATTCCTTGAGGCCTCCATGTCTCAGGGGTCAGGCGATATTGTCGCCTTGGGGCGCGAATATGCCGAGTTGCGCCCCGTCGTGGAACAAATCCGGGGCTACCAAAGCCTGCGCGCCCAGATTTTAGAGGCCGAAGAGATGCTCGCGGACCCGGAGATGAAGGCCTTGGCCGAAGAGGAACTGCCCGGTCTCAAAGCCGCGCTGCCCGAGGCCGAAGAGGCGCTTCAGATCGCGCTTTTGCCGAAAGATGCTGCCGACACCGGCTCCGCGATCATCGAAATTCGCCCCGGCACCGGCGGCGACGAGGCGGGGTTGTTCGCGGGCGATCTTTTGCGGATGTATCAACGCTATAGCGAGGCCAAGGGCTGGCAGTTCGAGCTCATCGAGCTCTCCGAGGGCGAGTTGGGCGGTGTCAAAGAGGTCGTGGCCAATATCAAAGGCGAGGGCGTCTTTGCCCGGATGAAATTCGAGAGTGGCGTGCACCGGGTGCAACGTGTGCCGGAGACCGAGAGCGGCGGGCGCATCCACACCTCTGCGGCCACCGTCGCCGTGCTGCCCGAGGCGCAGGATGTGGACATCGAGATCAACGCCAATGACATCCGTATCGACACGATGCGCAGCTCCGGCGCGGGCGGCCAGCACGTCAACACCACGGATTCGGCGGTGCGGATCACCCATATTCCCACGGGAATCGTTGTGACCTCTTCGGAGAAATCCCAGCACCGCAACCGCGAGATCGCGATGAATGTGCTCAAAGCCCGGCTTTATGATGCGGAGCGGCAAAAATTGCATGATGCGCGTTCCGCGGACCGGAAATCCCAGGTCGGCTCGGGCGATCGCTCGGAACGCATCCGCACCTATAATTTTCCGCAAGGCCGCATGACGGATCACCGCATCAACCTGACGCTCTACAAGCTCGATCAGGTGATGCAGGGGGACCTCGATGAGGTGATCGACGCGCTGATTTCCGACCATCAATCGGCGCTTTTGGCGGAGATGGAAGGGTGACGGTTCAGGCGGCGCTCATCGCAGGCACCAAGCGCCTCTCGGAGGCCGGGATCGACGGCGCGCCCCGCGACGCGCGGCTCTTGATGGCGCATGTGTTGGGCATGGAGCCGGGGCGGCTGACGCTCGTGATGCCGGATGAGATTTCAGTGGATCACAAAGTGGCTTTTGAGGCCGCCATTGCCCGCCGTCTGAGCCGTGAACCGGTCTCGCATATCTTGGGCTATCGCGACTTCTACGGGCGGCGGTTTTTGGTGTCTTCCGACGTGTTGGACCCGCGCCCTGAGACGGAAATCCTGATCTCGGAAGCGCTCTCTAAACCCTTTGCCTCCGTCTTGGATCTTGGCGCAGGATCAGGCGCTATCCTTTTGACATTGCTGGCGGAACAGGTTTTGGCGAAAGGTCTTGCGACGGATCTTTCCGAGGCTGCGTTGACGGTCGCAAAGCGCAACGCGGAGGCACTTGGCCTCGCCACGCGCGCGCGGTTTCATCAGGCCGATTGGTGGGACGGCATTGAGGGCCAGTTTGACCTCATCGTCTCCAACCCGCCTTATATCGCCGCCGATGAGATGGCGGGGCTCTCGCCGGAGCTTGCGCATGAGCCGCGCATGGCGCTCACGGACGAGGCCGATGGGCTGATGTGTTACCGCGCGATTGCCGCGGGCGCTCGGGCGCATTTGGCGCCGCGTGGGCGGATCATGGTGGAGATCGGCCCGACGCAGGGTGCCGCCGTATCCGACCTGTTTTTGGCTCAGGGCCTCAAGGCCGTGCGCGTCATCGCCGATCTCGATGGGCGTGACCGAGTGGTCGTGGCGCAGACGCCGAATCCGCATCCGCGCAATTTGGGAAAATGATGCAGGAAAATAATGTGGCCACCTCTAGTCCGATAAGGGATTTGGTAAGGCTTATGCGTTAGAGTGCCTGTTAGCGATACCTTTTCCCGTATCGGCAAAATCCGGGCAAAACGGTTCAATTTGGCGCAGCCCATGTGCAAAAACCTCTTGTAATGCGCGGATGTACATGGTTACTGGGGACAGCGTAAGGCGGAGGACACTCCCCAACGCTGTTACCCTGCACAGCTTTGACGTTGAGGGCTCTCATTTCGGGGAGCGCAGACCACAACATGAAGTGCGGATCAACAAGGACAGACAAGCCAGTTCCAGGACAAGCCGGTCCAAGAATCCGGCAACAGGCTCGACTTACCGAGATATAGGCTCGAAAGAACAACATATGAGATCTTCTAAAAACCGTTCGCGGTCCAAGAACAACCGCAGCCGTTCCGTTGGCAATATCGTCAACCGCGTCTTCGACAGCTCCGGCCCCGAAGGCAAGGTGCGCGGCACGCCACAGCAGATCATCGAGAAATACAATCAGCTTGCCCGCGATGCCCAGCTTGGCAACGACCGCGTGGCTGCTGAGAACTTTCAACAGCACGCGGAGCATTATCTTCGCCTTCTGGGCCAGGCCCAAAAAGAACAAGAAGCGCAGCGCGAGCAGCAAGAGCGCGATCAGGCCGAGCGTCGTGAACGTCAGGAATCTGAGCGCGCCGAGCGTCAGCGCAAACGCGACGACCATCAGGCCACACAACCGCAAGCTGGCGAAGGCGATCAACCCGATCTGGTCTTTGTGGACACCAAGGCGGACGATGGCGACACCGGTCTCGTAGAGACGCCGGAAGAGGCCCCGAAAGAGGCGGCCGAGGCACCGAAGCCGAAAAAACCGCGCGCGCCGCGCAAGCCGCGCAAGACCAAAGCGGAAAAGGATGCGGAAGCGGCGGCGAAAGCGGCAGAAGAAGCCTCGTCTGAGGCACCGCAACCGGCGCCCGAGGCCGCACCAGACGCCGCCGAGTAAGGCAGAGAACACATTCCCAAAACCCTCGCCTCGGCGGGGGTTTTTCTTTTGAGGGACTTAGGCGTCGCCACTCACATCTGCGTCGATCAGCGTGTCGATGACCGCAGACATCAGTTCCGCACGATTTCTGGTGCCGGATTTGCGATAGATCGCGTTGAGATGCGCCTTGATCGTGCCCTCTTTGTTGCCGCGCAGTTCGGCTATCTCGGTGATCGACAGACCTTTGACGAGAAAACTCGCCACATCGCGCTCCGCAGGTGAGAGCGCCCAGTCATCGAAATGCGCCTCGATGACGTCGAACACCGCGCGGGAGGCCTCTTTGAGACTGGTTTCGAGCCGGGCCTTTCGGGCGAAAAGATCAAGCATGAGCCGTGTTTCAAGGAAAATCGCGACGACCAAAGTGGCCGCCGCCATGGCTTCGATCAAAAGATGCGTGGTCGGTTTTCCGCCCGCTTCGCCCAGATCGGTCAGAACATCCGTGATAAAAAACAGTGCGCAAAAGGCCTGAGCCGCGATCAAGGCCACCATGGCCGCAGGCGTCGGGCGTCCGGTGAAGGCAGGATGTGCCATGACGTCGTCCTTTCGGGGTCAGGAATCTGGCATGTCCTTGTAGCCTGTCACCATCGCGCGGGGAAGGTTGATGCGCGTCCGCCAGCTTTCGAAAAACACGGCGGCGATATGCAAAAGCACCGAAAACTCGGCCCAGCCGACCGCGATTTCATGGAGCTCCTCGGGCCATTCGACGCCCCAAAACAAATCGGTGGTCATCAGCCAACCGGAGAGGCCGATGAGACCGAGCGTGGCGATGAGGTTATAAATCATCAAGGCGCCCAGAGGTGTGTGGCCTTTGTGTGGGCGCACCCGTCCGGTCATCATGTCCGTGGCCTGTTCCATCGCCTGCGACGCAGAGGGTGGGAAACTGGCGAAGCGGGCGTAACGACTGCCGACAAAGCCCCAGATCACGCGGATCGTCAAAAGCGCAATGATCGTATAGCCGACCCAGAGATGCAGATCGCTTTCGTCATCGACAAAAAGCGCATTGGCGGCGAAACAGCCCACAAGCGTCCAGTGAAACAGGCGGACGACGGGGTCCCAGATTTTCTCACGTGTCATAGAGGCCTCTTTCGAAATCTGGGGGGCGTTTGAAGCCCCCCGTACGGGCAGATCAGTCTTCGATTTTCACGATGTTGAAATCGCCATCCAGAAAGACTTCGAGCTTTTGCCCATCTTTCTTGGTGTAGGCCTCATAGAGACCGTCTTCGAGTTTGATCTTGCCCACCACATGACCGTCTGCGGTGAGCAGTTCGGTGATCTTCATCTTGTTCGCATCGCTCAGTTCGACCTTGCCGGCGGCGAAAGCGCCGGTGGTGAGCGTTGCGGCCAGAAGCGTGGTGGAAATTAGGGTTTTGAGCATGGTTTGTCCTTTTTGCAGATGGACCGGCAAGAGGGCCGGACTGGTGCAAAAAGGCAGGAGAGCACCGGAAAACCTATTGGACCCAAGTTGGAAACCAGTGGTTTTCGTTCAGGTTGAGGGGGATTGACCCTGAGTTTAGGTCTGAGGTTAGGGCAGTATCTTGAAACTCTCGGTCAGTTCGGCGCGGTGCACGATATGGACCTTATTGCCAGAGGGGTCGCGCAGATAGGCGCCGTAGTAATCCGGTGCATATTGGGGTCTGAGACCCGGCGCGCCCTCATCACTTCCGCCCTGTGCCAGCCCCGCGGCATGGGCCGTGTCGACGGCAGCGCGGGTGGGGGCGACAAAGGCCAGCATGGCGCCATTGCCTGCACGTGCGGGCGTGCGATCAAAGGGTTTATAGACGTAAAACCGGGGATAAGGTGCCTCGGGCCGGACCCAGCATCGCGCCTCCGGCCCGCCATCTGGCTCAACCACGCGCTGTTTAAGCCCCAACGGGACCAGCACCGCGTCATAAAAGTCGGCGGCAAGGTCGAGATCGTCGGCGCCGACCGTGACATGGGAAAACATGACTTATCCTTTTGCGATTTCGCGTGCTAAGGCGCACCACCCTTCGATCGGCACCTGTTCGGCGCGGTCCGTGGGTTTGATCCCGGCCGCGACCAGCCGGTCTTCGATCTCCGGCGCAACGCCTTTGAGCGAAGCGCGGAGCATCTTGCGGCGCTGGTTGAACCCGGCGGCGACGATGCGCTCCAACACTTTGGGATCGGCCTCAAAACGCGGCGCGGGCAGGGCATCGAAATGCACCACGGCGGAATGGATTTTCGGCGGCGGGCTAAAGGCCTCGGGCGGCAGTTCCATGACAATCCGGGGCCGCGTGCGCCATTGCGACAGGATCGCGAGGCGGCCGTATTTTTTAGAACCGGGCTCTGCGACGATGCGCTCGGCCACTTCTTTCTGGAACATCAGCGTCAGCGAGGCCCAATAGGGCGGCCATGTGGGTGGCGTGAGCCAGCGCACCAAAAGCTCGGTGCCGACGTTATAGGGCAGGTTGGCGACCACGCGCACCGGGGGCGTCAGACGCTCCAGCGGGTCGATTTCCAAGGCGTCGGCGTTGATCACCTCAAGCCGCCCGGGATAGGCGGCGGAGATTTCCGACAGCGGCCCCATGGCACGGCTGTCTTTTTCCACGGCCAGAACCTTGCGCGCGCCCTCGGCCAAAAGGCCACGGGTCAGACCGCCGGGGCCGGGGCCGACCTCCAAGACGTCGGATTGCGTCAGATCACCCGCTTGGCGGGCAATTTTCGACGTCAGGTTCAGATCGAGAAGAAAGTTCTGCCCGAGAGATTTCTTGGCGACGAGACCATGGGTTTCGATCACATCGCGCAATGGCGGGAGCCCATCGACAGTGGCCATCAGCGCACTCCTTTTTCTGCCATTTCAGCGGCCATTTTGAGCGCCGCGATCAGGCTTGTCGGATCGGCAAGGCCTTTGCCCGCGATGTCAAACGCGGTGCCGTGATCGGGCGAGGTGCGGATGAAAGGCAAGCCCAGCGTGACATTGACGCCTCCCGAAAAATCAATCGTCTTGATCGGAATGAGGGCCTGGTCGTGATAGGCACAGAGCGCCACGTCATAGCCCGCGCGCGCACGGGCGTGAAACATCGTGTCAGGCGGCATTGGGCCTTTGAGATCAAAGCCTTCTGCGCTCAGCCGTTCGATCAGCGGGATCATCCAGTCAAGCTCTTCCTGCCCCATCGCGCCGCCTTCGCCGGCATGGGGATTGAGCCCGGCAAGCGCGATGCGTGGGCGTTCCATCCCCCAGAAACGGCTTAGATCGGCGGCGGTGATGCGAATGGTCTCTTCGAGCAACGCGGGCGTGAAAGCGGCGGGCACGTCCTTGAGGGCGATGTGGATCGTCACGGGCACGACGCGCAACTCCGGACAGGCGAGCATCATCACCACACGCTCCACACCGCCCAGATCGGCGAGGTATTCGGTGTGGCCGGGAAAGGCGAACCCGGCGCCGTCTTTCAGGACTTTTTTGTTGATAGGCGCGGTGCAGAGCGCGGAGGCGGCCCCCGACTGTACTAAGGACACGCCGCGCGCGATCACATCGATCACGCCCTGCGCGTTGCGCAGCTCCGGGTGGCCGGGCGTGGCAGGGGCGGCGAACTCATGGCGCAGCACGGGCAGGGTGCCTGAGGCGACATGATGCGCCTCGTGAGCGGCGGAGATTTCCGTGTAGTGAGTGCCATCTGGCAGGTGGCGCGGATCGCCGATCCAGAAAAACGGCACGGACCCGTCGAGGACTTTCGCGGCGGCGACGGCCAGTTCGGGCCCGACGCCCGCCGGTTCGCCGCAACTGAGTGCGATGGGGGCAAAAGCAGCCGGGCTCATATCTCTTCTTTCATAACGTGCCCATACAGGGCGTCAGATCAGGGGTAGACGATGGTCGCATCGGCCCGCATTTCGGCGACAAAGCTGTCTGCGAGGGCGGCCAGACGCTGGGTCTGCAATTGGTTGCGGACCTGATCGCGGTCGGCTTCGGCCGAGTTCCCGTAAGTGCGGCTGCACATCATCAGGAACACAAGCGTCTGCCCATCGGCGCGGGTCAAAGCGGTAGACACTTCGCCGGGATCGAGCTTGGCGAGCTCAATCGCCACATCGGTCGGAATATCGCCCGCTGGCAGCGTGTCGATTTGCAGCACCTCGGCGGGCTCATTCTTGGCGATGGTGTAGAGGTCTTCACAGCTATCCACGCTGGCTTTCACCTCAGCAGCGCGTTTCAAAGTCGCCTCGGAGCGTCCGCCTGCGATGTAATAGGCGGCATATTCAATGGCGTCGGCTTTCGGCGTGGGCCGAGTGGTTTCGGCCACGGAGCGCAGCTGGAACATGCCGATGGCGTTTTGGGTCGAGAGCGGTGCTGTGACTTCGCCGGGTTTGAGACCCGCAACGGTGCCACGCAGAGCGGGCGGCAGATCGCCGATGTTCACCCAATCCATCCGTCCGGCTTTCTCGCGCGAGGGCGCGACGGAATATTTGCTTGCAGCAGAGGCAAAGGCGCCGATGGTCGGGCGCGAGGCGATCTGTTTGGCCAGCGCTTCGGATTTGGCGCGCTCTTCGGGTGTCCGTGCCGGCAGGAAGATTTCCGACAACAGCACGCGCAAGCCGCCGGAGGGGCCGTTGTTTTGCAGCGCGCGATCAACCTCGACTTCGGACACCTGGGCCTTGGAGGCAAAGCGGGCACGGGCGTATTCGCGCCAGGCATTGCCGGTGCTCACAAAATCGCGCACGGTCTGGGCGCTGATGCCTTCGCGGGCCATGAGGCTCAGGAATTGCTCGGGCTGAAGACCGCCGCGGCTGGCGAATTCCTGAATGCCTTGTGCGATTTGCTCGTCGGTCAGTGTGATGCCGACACGTTCCATTTCATTGGCCTTCAGCCGGTCCTCGATCAGCGCATCGAGCGCGGCCTGACGGGTCGGAACACTGCCCAAAACGCTCATGAACTGGATGCGTTGGTTCAGCTCATAGCTGGTCACCACCTTGTCGTTGACATAGGCGACCGGGGCAAACATGTTTTGCGCGATGGCAGGCGTGAGTGTGGACAGGCTCAAACCCGCAGCACAAAGCGTGCCCAGGGTGGCTTTCTTCAGCCCAATGATCAGATCTGCCCCGAATTTGCGTGTCATGCCAACTCCCATATTCCAACCTTCACAACGATACCGGCCCGCAGATTGCGCATTCCGGGGTGTTTCGTTTCTTTCTTAAGAGGTTTCTTGGCGCGGGCCAAGCGGATTGCCAAGGGCCAAGGCCTCTCTCTGGGCGAAAGATTGCGGATGGCCACCTTTCTGGTCTGGCTCAAAACGCGCACGACCCGGCCTGTTGTTCGGCGGCGAAAGCGCCAAAGCCGACGGAAAAGGACAGTCGCGTGGTCGGATCCAGATCGTCCGTATTCCAATAGCGCCGCGTCAGGCCGAGGTTAAAGCGGCTACATTCGTTTTGAAATTCGAGGCCAAAGCCAACACGCGTCTCGGTATCTTCAGAGAAATCATAGAGATATTGCGCCGTGGCCGACCAGTTCTGGGCGATTTTCACGGCCCCATCAAAGCCGAATTCATTGAGATTCGTGTCGCGCTCTTCCAAGGCGTCGGCGATCACATAAGCGTAGCTTGTGCCAAGGCTGTACCGCGGGCGCATGTAATCGAGGCGGGTTTCCCATTTCGTGACCTCGATTTTGTCATCGAACAGGGCACGTGAGGTGAAGGCGAGGCCGGTGTCGAATTGCATCGTTGCGGCCAAAAGCCAGTCGGATTGACGCGAATCCAGGCCCGAACTTTCGGTGTAGGCGGCGATGTCTTCGAGATAGAGCACCCGCCCCAGCGTCAGACCATATTCCGAATGTTGGCCGAAATGCGCGAAATGCAGACCAGCGGCGGCGGTCAGCCCGGTTTCGCGACGATCCGCCCCCGGAAAGCGCGCCAACGTCAAAAGATTGCCCTCGTCGAACTCGACAAAACGCGAATCCGTATTTGGGACAGCGCCGCCGGAGGTGTCGGACCAACCGAGTTGGAGCATCGGTTCCAACAGCTGAGAGGCGCCAGAGGCCGTCCGGCGCAGCAAGGGCCAGCTCAGCCGCGTTTCGGCTTCGCCCGTGAGCCGGATCACTTTGTTTTCATAGGCGGAATATTGTTGCTGGATATAGGCGTCGGCCATCAGCGCCGCGGTGCTGTCGAGTTTCAGACCGGGGCCAAAGACCGCACCACCACGCCAGCGGGTTTCTGCGCCGAGGCGGACAACATCATAGCCATCGATGTCATCCTCGGAATCACGGTAAGAGGTCGAGGCGGAGAGGCCAAAGCTCAACCGACCGGGGAGCTGCGGCACCGTCAGAAACCGTTCGTAGCTGAATTCGCCCAAAATGAACGGCAGCTTGTCTTCGATCACGACATCAGAGGCGCGCAGGCTGCGGGAATAGGCGAGCTGGGCGTCCAGCGCTTCATCGGCCCAGTAGCGCGTGAGCGTGACCTTCGAGGTCAGGTAATCGCCATCGTCGATGCCGTAATCGGCGAGATAGGCAATGTCAGAGGCGGCGCGCAGATCGACACCGAACTTGAGACCCCGCCCGATGTCCCATTGCCCTTGGGCGTAGAGATAGGCGCGCAGGCCGTCGCGGGTGTCATCGGAACTCACCGCGCCGTTCAATTCCAGATCGCCGTTCGAGAACGCCTGACGATAGCGCAGGTTGAGCGTGGTGGTCTTGGTCGCAATATAGGGCGAGACGGTCAGGTCGCGGTGATCGCCAAGCGTGATGAAATAGGGCACGACGATGCCGGTGCCGAGGGTCGAGTCGGTGCGAATTTCCGGCACCAGAAAGCCGTTGGCGCGTTTCAGCGTCGGATCGGGGACGCGCAGATGCGGCAGCCAAAGCACGGGCACATTCATCAGACGGAATTGCGCATTGGTGAAATAGAGCTGGCGCGCCTCGCTGTCGTGAATGATCTCCTGTGCGCGGATTTCCCACAGAGGCACCGGGCGATCGGCGCAGACCTCACAGGTCGAGGCGACGGATTTCTGCATCCGGATGTAACGTCCGTCGACCACATCGAGCCGGGCGGCGGCCAATTGCATCTGGCGGTCGATCACCATGCGGGCAGAGGTCAGAATGCCGTTCTGCAACTCTGTGTCGAGTTCGGCGGCGGAGGCCAGAATGACCGCCTCTGTGCCGTTCTGCGTGAGACGGATCGGGCCGTCGATGCTGAGCGCGCCGGTGGTCTGGTTGTAGGTGATGCGGCTGGCGGTGAGGCGCCTGTCGCCTTGCAACACCTCGACATCGCCGGTGGCGACCAACAACTCGCCGTCAAAGGTCACGCCATTGGCCAAAAGGGCGGTCGAGGTCGAGGCCTCCTGTGCCTGGGTGGCATGGGGCAGGACCGCTTGGGACAGCGCAGCCACCAAAGCGACCTGACAGGCACGCCGCGACACCCCGCTTAGGAGGCGGGGCAAAGTGCCTTTCAACAGGCGTGCGGCGGAGGCATGAGACGGGGCAGCAGACATATCTCTATCCATCTTCCAGATGCAGCAGAAGTGCAAGAGTGGCGAGGATGACTGCCAGAGGCGGCGCCCAGGCCGCGAGCGCAATCGGCAGCAATCCGTTCTGCCCCATGACGATGGCGAAAGAGCGCAGGAAATAAAAGCTGAAGGCCAAAAGCATGGCCGTGACGACCCGCGAGGAGGTGTTGCCAAGCCGCGTGTGGCGCATGGTGAACCCGGCGGCGATAAGAGCCATGGCGATGAAAGAAAACGGTAGCGCCAATTCGCTTTGCAGCCACATGCGATAGGAGCGGGCGGAAAATCCGGCGACCTCGAGCTTGTCGATATAGCCGGTCAGCTCCCAAAATGGCACGGCCTCGGGGGCGCCGAACCGGTCGCGGATTTCATTCGGGCTCAAAGATGTGGGCAGTGTCAGATCGTCATGAAGGGTCGCGGCGACCTCTGGATTGGCGGCGCCCAACAAAGGCCAGCGTTTGGCGTTTCGCAGATGCCATTGCCCGTCTTCGATCTCGGCAGTCTGCGCTTCGATGCGGTAGAGCGGTGTGCTGTCGGGGGCAAAACCCACGAAACTGACATCCTGAAGCTCTGAGCCATCGAGGTTCGACCGGCTGGCGCGGATCACCATTTGACCGTTGGCGGTGCCTTCGCGCAGCCAGAGCCCTTCGTCGGAGACCGAAAACACCTGCGCCTCGCCTTGGCTCATCAATGTGATCCGGCGCTCATAGCTGCGTTCCGAGGTGGCGGCGATGGGGTTGAACACGGTGATGCTCAGAACGCCGAACAAAAAGGCCACGGTCATCGGCGGCACCAGAGAGCGCAGCGCAGACCGACCCGCGGCACGCGCCACGACCAGTTCCGAGGAGCGCGCGAGGCCCAGAAACAGCACCAGCGTGGCGATCATCACGATGATCGGCAGGATTTCATAGAGCGTGCGCGGCACCCTGAGCAGCGCCATCTGCAAAATCGCGGCCCCACCGATCCCGAGATCAGACAGATCGCGCAGTTGATCGAGGCTTTCGACCATCAGGATCAGCCCGCCGAAAAGCGCCAAGACGATGAGAAGCGCGCGCAGGAACTGACGTCCGAAATAAAGATCAAGCTTCATCGGGCCTCTCCCCGGTTGTCGCGAACTGCATCCGCCTTGCGGGGAAGCAGGCGTGGATGGGCGGCTTTCCACATCAGGGCGAGGGCCATGAAGACCGCCAGTATCGAGGCCAGATAGCGCAGGGGCCAGAGCCGGGGATCGTCGTCAATCGCCCCGCCAAACCCGTTGTCGAGGCTTTTCACGATGACCAAAAGCAAGATCGCCAAAAGGACTTGCCGCCAGAGGCCAAAACGCGAAAACCCGCCAATCAGCAGCGCGCCAAAGCCCACGAGACAGATGACGAGGCCCTGAACGGCCTTGTTGGTGCGCTGCGCAACCTCGGCCAGCACCTCGAGGCGGCTGGCGTTCAATTCGGTCAAAAGCGCAGGCCCCGCGCTGAGCAAATCCACACTGTCGGTGGAGCGCATCGTGCGTCTCTGGTTCGGGTTGGTGTTCAAAAGCCCGGCGAGACTATAGGCAAAACTGTCAAATCGTGTGACAGACAGGCGGTTGTCCTCAAGATCGAAGACCTGCGACATGCCGTCGAACAGCAAGAGCATGGGCCCCGTGTCATCCTTCACAATCAAGGCTTTGCGGGCCATAAATCCCTGTCGCTCGCCTTCGGTGCGGGTGTTGGAGATATAGACATCCTCAAGCTCACCCGCCGCCGTGATGTTGCGCACGTAGAAGGTCACGCCTTTGACCGGGTGCACGAAGGAGCCCTCGGTCAAAAGCCGCGCAGTCACATCGCGGGTGATCTCGGCGCGGCGCAGGTCCAGTTCACGCTGTGACAGGGGCACGAGCATATGCGCCAGGACCGCGATCATCACGCCGACGATGGCGCCAAAGATCAAAACGGAGCGCGCGAGGCGATAGGGCGAATAGCCCGCGGCCTGAACCACCACCAGTTCCGATTCAGAGGCCAGTCGGTTGGTGACGTAGACCGTGGCGGCAAAGGCCGCGATCGGCAGTAGGTTCACGAGAATGGTCGGCAGCGACAAAAGCGTGAGCTGGACAAAGGTTGAGGCCGATTGCCCGTCGCCCATCAGCCAGTCCAACAGGCTCACCGCCTTGTTGACCCAAAACACGAGTGCCAGAACGAGCGAGAAAAACCCGAACAGCATCAGCAATTGCTGAAGCATGTATTTGTCGAATCTTCCCAAACCCGTGGTCCCGTTCCCGTGCACATATTTTTGCCGGACTTTATCGTCACAGCGCGCAAGGAGAAAGGTCCAATCTTGCCCGTAAAAGCCGAGACGCGAAGAGATGCCGGAGAGACGCCGGAAGAGACACCTGTAAACTCATACTGGTCACTCGGGGCATTGACCGCTACCTATAACGGAATTGAACTGAAACAGGATCTCCCATGACCGCTCTTGCCCAACTTTCCGTTGCCGCCCTCGATCTCGATGCCATTGCCGCAGCTTCAGGCCGCGTGGTCGTGATTGTCACGCCCGATGGCAAATTGGGGCTGCCCGCGCGGCGGATCAACCGGCTGACCAAGGGCGCTCTGGCGCGGTTCGTTGAAAGCGACGGCTTCGAGACGATGAAAGAGGGCGAGGCCAAGGATCTCGCCTATCCGACCGGCATGGAGGCCGACGCCGTTCAGGTCGTCAAACTTTCCAACCAAGCCTCATCCGCGCTCTGCCGCAAGGCAGGCGCCGCGATTGGTGCGGCTTTGGGCAAGGCAGACGCTCTCGTGCTGCCCGGAAGTGTCAAACGTGTCGAAGAACTGGCGCTCGGGATTGCGTTCAAGCATTACAGCTTTACCGATCACAAGACGCTGGACGAGGAGGTCACCGTGCCCTCCGTGACGCTCGCCGTGACCAAACCTGAGAATGTCGATCTCTCGACCGTCACGGCTCTGGCCGAAGGCGTGTTCTTCACCCGCGATCTGGTCTCCGAGCCCGCGAACGTGCTGACCACCACGGAATTCGCCAAACGCCTCGTCGAGCTTGAAAGCCTCGGCCTCAAGGTCGAGGTGTTCGAAGAGGATCGTCTGGCCGAACTGGGCATGAACCTCTTGCTCTCCGTCGGCCAAGGCTCTGTCACGCCCACCAAAATGGTGGTGATGACCTGGTCCGAGGGCGGTGATGAGGCCCCGATCGCGCTTGTCGGCAAGGGTGTCGTCTTCGACACCGGCGGCATCTCCTTGAAACCCGGTGCGGGCATGGAAGACATGACCATGGACATGGGCGGCGCGGGTACGGTCTCCGGCGTGATGAAATCCCTCGCGCTGCGCAAGGCGCCTGTCAATGTCGTTGGTCTTGTGGGCCTTGTCGAGAATATGCCCGACGGTCAGGCTACGCGCCCCGGCGATGTGGTGAAATCGATGAAGGGCGACACCGTCGAGATCATCAACACCGACGCCGAAGGCCGCCTCGTTCTGGCCGATGTGCTTTGGTACGCGCAGGAGACCTTCGCGCCGCGCGCCATGGTGAACCTCGCGACCCTGACGGGCGCTTGCGTGGTGGCTTTGGGCCATGAAAACGCGGGCGTGTTTTCCAACGACGACGCCTTCTGCAACGGTTTCCTGAAAGCCGCCGAAGCGGAGGGCGAGGGCGCATGGCGTCTGCCTTTGGGCGCGGGTTACGATGCGCTGATCAAATCCGATGTGGCCGATATGAAAAACGTCGGGCCGCGTTGGGGCGGGGCCATTACGGCGGCGCAATTCCTCAAGCGCTTCGTCAAAGACGATGTGCCGTGGATGCACCTCGACATTGCGGGCGTGGCCTCGGTTTCGACGCCCACCACCTTGGCCCCCAAAGGTGCGACCGGCTGGGGCGTGTTGGCGCTCAACCGGATGATCGACGATATGAATGCCGAGATGAACAAGGAGAGCTAACCCCTTATGGGTGCGGTCTATTTCTACCACCTGACCCGCGCGCCTCTGGCGGAGACGCTGGCCACGCTTGCAGAGAAATCTTTGCAAGCGGGCTGGCGCGTGGAGGTGCGCGGGCGCTCGGATCAGATGCTCCGCGCGCTGGATCAGGCGCTCTGGCTGCGCGAGGGGTTTTTGCCGCACGGGCTCGCAGGCGGGCTGCATGACGCGGATCAGCCGATCCTGTTTACCACTGGGGCGGGCGGCAACGCGGCGTCCTGCGTGATGAGTGTCGGCGGGGCGGATTTGGCGGCGGAAGAAATTGCCAATCTCGACCGCGCCTGCATCCTCTTTGATGGTGACGATCTGGACGCGGTGCAACACGCGCGCGTGCAATGGAAAACCCTGACCGCCGCCGGCGCCGAGGCGCAATATTGGTCCGAGGAAAGCGGTCGCTGGGAAAAGAAGGCTGAAAGCAAGAAGGACGCGTGACATGAGCCTGCAAGAAATCATGACATTTGCGTTGGTGGCGTCGCTTTTGGTGATGTCGCCGGGGCCGAACGGGGTGTTGATCGCGAAAACAGTGCCCAGCTCCGGGCGCGCGGCGGGATTTGCCACTGTTGCGGGCTTTGTCTCTGCATTTTACCTGCATGGTGCGCTTTCGATCCTCGGGTTGTCCGTGCTTTTGGTGCATTCGGCCACGGCGTTCACGATCGTCAAACTTCTGGGGGCGGCGTATCTGGGCTGGATTGGGGTTAAGGCGCTGATGTCGGCATGGCATGGTGTCTCTTCGCTGGAGGTTGCGCCAGCCCGTCAAGGGCGGACACTGTCGCGTGCTTATCTCGAAGGTCTTTTGACCAATGCGCTCAATCCGAAAGTGTCGATGTTCTACCTGGCGGCTTTCCCGCAATTCATCAGCCCGGGGGAAACGCCCATTCTCGCCAGCTTCACGCTGGTGGTGATCCATTCTCTGATCAATGCGATCTGGTTTTCGGCGATGGTGCTGCTCTTTGCGCGGCTGACCAAAAGCCTCGGCGGCGGTCGGTTTCAGCGCTGGCTCAAGGGGGTCACGGGCGTGGTCTTTCTCGGGTTCGCCGCAAAACTCGCCTCCGTGCGCGCGATGCCGTAAGCCTCACCGCGTCAGAACCAGCTTATCCTGCTGAATTTCGATCCGCTCATAACGTCGCAAGTAGTCCATGCCCAAGAGCGACCCGAAGAGCTCGCCATCTGTGACATAGGCCCGCACGCCCTCGTCGGTGATGCCCTCAATCCCCAGCGTGTCGATCCGCACAGGCGCAGTGCGCACCGTGCCGTTGGCGGTCTGGGCGCGGCCCGTAAAGGCCAGATTGTCCACATCGATTCCGGCCTTTTCGGCATCTTCGAACGAGAGCACCACGTTGGATGCGCCTGTATCGACGAGAAACTCCACCGGCGCGCCGTTCACTTCGGCGATGACGGAAAAATGCCCGGTTCGGTCGCGGTCCACGGTGATCACACCGGCGCCGTCGCTGATCTGCGCGGGCGCCAGACGCGGGCGCACGTCTTGCCAGAGGCCGACGGCGGCCAGAGCGCCGATGAAGATCAGCGCCCAGAGCGCGGCATGGCGCGCCATCTGGCCAAGATTGCGGCGATTGGCGACGACGTAATAAAAGCCGACGGCGCCTAACAGCAGCGACAGATAGAGAATGCGGGCGGTGTCCATTCGATCCATGGGCTTATAGATAGGCACGGCAAACGGGTTTGTCAGTGGGGCAATTTGGAGTGGGGCAATTTGCGCGCCGCATAACATTTAAGCGACGAAAAACAGCGCCTTGATGCCATCGGCCACGAACTGCACCGACAGCGCGGCCAAAAGCATGCCCATCAGACGTGTTACCACATTGATGCCGGTCGCGCCGAGACCGCGCTCCATCACGTTGCTCAGGGCAAAGAAAATCAGGCAGACGCCCAACACGGCGACCATCACGCCGAGCATCATGAGCACACCGGGGACGCCATCGGCCTGATCGATCAAGAGGATCATCGATGTGATCGCACCGGGACCGGCCAGCAAAGGCGTGGCAAGCGGGAAGACGGAGGGGTCTTCGACCGGTTGATGTTCCGGGTGTTCGGCATGTTCGCTGCGGCGTTTCGAGCGTTTCTCGAACAGCATTTCAAGCGCCGTGAGGAACAGCAAAAGCCCGCCCGCGATGCGGAAGGCGGGCATGGAAATTCCCACGAATTCAAGCACATGGTCGCCGAACAATCCAAAGAGCGTCAAGATCACGAAAGCGATCAACACCGCGCGCAGGCCCACCGCGCGGCGGTGTTTGGCGGAGGCGCCTTGGGTCAGCGCCACGAACAAAGGCGCAAGCCCGATTGGGTCGATGATGACGAAAAGCGTCATGAACGCCGTGATCAGAACCTGCCATTCCATTGTTTAGCCTCCCGCCCGGTCCAGCTTTTCAAGCGCGTCCATCCAAAGCGCCTCGGCGCGATCCGTGGCCTCCGACACCTCGGCATATTTCTTTTGCCAGACGACGGCGGCCTCTTTGTCCTCGTAAAGCTCGGGGTTGGCCAGTTTGACTTGTAGCTTCTTGCTCATGTCCGTCAGTTTGCCGACACGCTCCTCACATTTGCGCACCTCGGCCCGGAGCGCCAGAATTTCGTCGCGGCTGGCTTTTTTCGGCTTTGGCGCGGGTTTGTCTTTCTTCTCGGCCTTCGGCTTCTCGTCGCCTTGCAGCAAGAGCTTGCGATAGGCGTCGAGGTCCTCTTCATAGGGCGCCACGCGACCGTCTTTCACCAACCAAAGCCGGTCGGCGACGAGGCTCAAAAGATGCATGTCGTGCGACACCAAAACCACGGCGCCGGTGTAGGCGGTCAAGGCCTCGACCAGCGCCTCGCGGCTTTCAATGTCGAGGTGGTTGGTGGGTTCGTCGAGGATCAAAAGATGCGGGGCGTCGAGTGTGGCCAGCAAGAGTGAGAGCCGCGCTTTCTGACCGCCGGACAGACGCCCGACCTCGGTGTCGGCCTGATCGGCGCCAAGGCCAAAGCCCGCAAGTTTCGCCCGCAGTTTCGGCGGGTGGAAATCGGGCAGGGCGCTTTGCAAGTGCTGAAGCGGGGTTTCGCCCAGATGCAGCTCATCGACCTGGTGTTGGGCGAAAAAGCCAATGCGCAGTTTGTTGTGCCGGATGATTTGACCACCCATCGGGTCGAGACGGTTCGACAGCAATTTCGACAGCGTCGATTTGCCTTCGCCGTTGCGGCCCAGCAAAGCGATGCGGTCGTCCTGGTCAATCCGAAGGTTCAGGCGCTGCAAAATCGCCTTGCCATCATAGCCAACGGAGGTGCCCTCCATATTGATGATCGGCGGCGAAAGTTCCTCGGGTTCGGGGAAGGAAAACACCACGCGGGCCGCATCCTCGGGGGCGGTGATGGTTTCCATCTTTTCCAGCATCTTGACGCGGCTCTGCGCCTGTTTCGCTTTCGAGGCCTTGGCTTTGAAGCGATCCACGAAGCTCTGCAAATGCGCGCGTTGCAGTTCCTGTTTCTTGGCCGCCGCGGCCTGAACGGCGCGTTTCGCGGCGCGCGTGCGTGCGAAATCGTCATAGCCGCCGGAGTAGAGCGTCAGTTTCTTGCTCTCCAGATGCAGGATCGCCCCGACAGCGCGATTGAGCAAAGCGCGGTCATGGGAGATCAGCAGAACGGTGTGCGGGTATTTGGCGAGATAGGTCTCAAGCCAGAGCGCGCCTTCCAAATCAAGATAGTTGGTCGGCTCGTCGAGCAACAGGAAATCGGGCTGCGAGAACAGCACCCCTGCCAGCGCCACACGCATCCGCCACCCGCCGGAAAACGCCGAGCAGGGCATCTGGATCTCTTTTTCGGTGAAGCCCAGACCTTTGAGAATGGAGGACGCGCGCCCCTCGGCACTCCAGGCATCAATATCCGCCAAACGGGTCTGAATATCGGCGATGCGGTGCGGGTCGGTGGCGGTTTCCGATTCCGCCATCAGGCTCGCGCGTTCCTTGTCCTCGGCCAGAACCGTGTCCAGAAGCGAGACCTCATTGCCCGGCACCTCCTGAGCGACGCCGCCGATGCGGGCGCGTTTCGGGATCTCGATGGAGCCGCCTTCGAGCACCAATTCGCCCTTGATGATGCGAAACAGCGTGGTCTTGCCCGCGCCATTGCGCCCCACGATGCCGACCTTATGGCCGGTGGGAATGGTGACAGAGGCCTCTTCGATCAGAGTGCGGCCTTCAACGGAATAGGTGATGTTCTGGATTTTAAGCATAAGGCTCACTTGCCTGAGCTTTCGGCCAAGGTCAATCGCCGCTTTTCAAAGTGCGCGTCCCATGCTATCCGGCGCGCAATCTTTGGGCAGGGCGCAGGTCTTGTCCGTTCCATTTGACCCATCCAAGAGGTTCTGTCCCATGGCGATCCAGCGTACCTTCTCCATCATCAAACCCGACGCAACCAAGCGCAACCTGACCGGCAAGATCGTTGCCAAGTTCGAAGACGCCGGCCTGCGCGTCGTGGCTTCCAAGCGCATTCAGCTGACCCTGGCTCAGGCTCAGGAATTCTACGGCGTCCACAAAGACCGTCCGTTCTTTGGTGAACTGTGCGAATTCATGATCTCCGAGCCGATCGTTGTGCAGGTTCTCGAAGGTGAAAACGCCATCGCGAAAAACCGCGAAGTCATGGGCGCCACCAACCCGGCCGACGCCGCAGAGGGCACCATCCGCAAAGAGTTCGCGCTCTCCATCGGTGAAAACTCCGTGCACGGCTCTGACGCTCCGGAAACCGCAGCGGTCGAAATCGCCTACTTCTTCTCCGGTCTCGAACTGGTCGGCTAAGCTTTTCGCTTAAGCTCAAAAATGTGGCCGCCCCCTGTGATCAGGAGGCGGCCTTTTGCGTTCCGGCTTTCAGGAGAAACGCAAAGTCGTGACGGCCTTTTGGGGCCTGTTGCGGGTATCTTAGGCCGGGTCTGTTACCACTGGATCAAATGCGGCCCGTTCAAATGCGGCCCGTTCATATGCGACTGTGCTCCGGCGTGCGGGCGATGATCCAGACGGCGTGGACGATGCCGGGGATGTAGCCCAGAAGCGTCAGCAGGATGTTGAGCCAGAAGTGTTTGCCAAAGCCTACCTGCAAGAACACGCCCAGAGGCGGCAGAAAAATCGCGGCCAGAATACGGATAAGGTCCATGATGTTCTCCTTTTCGTGTTGAAAAGAGAACGCCTTTGGGGCTGCGATGGTTCCGGTTTGGGACGTCGGCGTTTAGCGCCGCAGCCCGGTGCCGATCTCATTGAGCACAGATTCGATGCCGGTGGGCGCCGCCGTGGTGTCGGCGGCCACGGAGGCCACGATCACGTCGAAACGAGCGCGCAATGCGTCCTTCTCCTTGCCCTTGCAATCGTTCCATGGACGGCCTTGTAGCCCCATGACCATGGCGTAATAGCCGATGAAGTGGGGCCGCGATCCGGTGGCCAAAAGCCGGGTGTAGGCCGCATCCGGTCCCAACGCGCGCAGAGCCTCGGCACTGTCGATGCCCGCGCGGGCGAAAGAGGCGTCTGAGGCGGGGCCGAGATTGCGGATGGAGGAGACGGGGGTGGGCATGAAGACCTCAAAAGGCAGATCGACCGCCAGAATGTCAGGCGTGGCCCACAAAGGTCAAGGCAAGAGGTCAAGCCATCTGCGGGGCCGATTTAGAACATCGCCCAATCGGAGATGACAAAGGGTTTCTCCGGCGCGGCTTCGCTCTGCACCTCTGGTGTGACCCGCATCGGCATGGGCGCGATCTGCTGTGGCAGGGGCTGCTGCATCGCAAGTGGCACGGGCTGCGGCACAGGTTGGGCCAAGTGAGGGGCAGGGTGTTTTGCATCTGACATAACGGTTCTCCTTTTACACCAAAGCAGATTAGGGGCTGAAGGTTTCAGGCGGCTGAAGTCAGATGCAAAAATACGCGCGATTTATCTAAAATTTTGTCGATGCGCCGTGCGGGTCGGTCAGATCAAGCGGGTTTGACCACGCTGTCCAGCGCATGCAGTGTCGCCAAAAGCGGGCCGAGGTCCTCGATCTTGAGCATGTTCGGCCCATCGGAGGGCGCGTTATCGGGGTCCTCGTGGGTCTCGATGAAAAGCCCCGCAACGCCGACGGCCACCGCCGCCCGCGCCAGCACCGGCACCATGGTGCGGTCGCCGCCGGTCGAGGTGCCTTGCCCGCCCGGTTGCTGCACCGAATGGGTCGCGTCCATGATCACCGGATAGCCGGTCTGGGCCATACGCGGCAGGCCGCGGAAATCGCTGACCAAAGTGTTGTAGCCAAAGGACGTGCCGCGCTCGCAAAGCATGATCTGGTCGTTGCCCGTGGAGGCCAGCTTCGCCGCCACATTGTCCATGTCCCACGGGGCCAAAAACTGGCCTTTCTTGACGTTCACAGCTTTCCCGGTCTCGCCCGCGGCCAACAACAGGTCCGTCTGACGGCACAGAAACGCCGGGATTTGCAGCACATCCACCGCTTCGGCGGCCATGGCGCAATGCGCGGGCTCATGCACGTCGGTGATGACTGGCACGCCGAATTCCTCGCGGATTTTCGACAGGATGGTGAGGCCTTTCTCAGCCCCCAATCCGCGCTTGCCCGACAGGGAACTGCGGTTCGCCTTGTCATAGGAGCCCTTGAACACGAAACCGGTGCCCGTGGGCGCGCAGGCCTCCGCGATCTTTTCCGCCAACATCCGGGCGTGATCGAGGCTTTCCAACTGGCAAGGGCCGACGATCAGACCAAAGGGCCGGACGTTGGAGAAGGTCACATTGCCGATGGTGACGTCTTTGGGGGCTGTGGTAGCGGACATGGTGAGATCCTTGCAAAGGGGTTTGTGTCCCTATCCCATGAAGCAGGCTTTGGGTGCAAGTCTGCTGACGCAGACGGAGGCGCAGGTGGGGCAGGGCTGGGGGAGCAAAAATCTTGCGGCACATATTAACATGCAATTGCATGTTAGGCGAGAAGTCGCTAACACCACGGCCATCAGCCAGCTCACCCGTGCCAGCGATCCCGTCAACTTTCAAAACGGCTGAGATCATGACACAGTTGAAAACCGCGTTGCTGGCGACAACCATCCTTGGCGCGCATCCTCTGACGCTTTCGGCGCAAGAGAGCGATATCATTTACCTCGATCCGATTTATGTCGAGATGACCGACGCGAATGCCGGGGCGGCAGATCGCGCGACCTCGGTCTATGTGTCGGAGGCCGAACTTGAGGCCGCCAGCATGGGCGATTTGAAAGACCTCTTTGCGGGGATTTCCTCTGTCTCTGTCGGGGGCGCGATCCCCATCGCGCAGAAGATTTTCGTCAACGGCGTCGATATGCTTAATCTCGGGGTGACGGTCGACGGTGTGGCGCAGAACAACCGTATTTTCCACCACGTCAGCGCCAATGCCTTTGACCCCGGCCTGATGAAATTCGTCCGTGTCGATCCGGGCGTGGCCCCTGCGGACGCGGGGTTCGAGGCGCTGGCGGGGGCTGTGACGATGGAAACCATCGACGCGGGCGATATGCTTGATCCCGGTGACAGGTTCGGCGGGCGTGTGCGGTTGAGCTATGGCGAGAACGGCGACACCTTTGGCCGCTCCGTGACATTGGCCGCGCGTCAGGCGGGCTTTGAGGGGTTGGCCTATGTCAAACAGATGGACGGGGACGATTTCGAGGATGGCGACGGCAACACCGTTCTGGGCACCAGCACCGACCTCGACAGCGCACTTGTCAAACTGGCCTATGAGGCCGAGACCGGGGATCGCGTCGAGTTTTCCGCGCAAAAGATGCAGGATGATGCGTTGCGCAACCGGCGTGCCAACTTCGGCGCGGCCACGTGGAACCCGCTTGAGCTTTATGAGACCGAGCGCACGATCTATGCGTTGCACTATGAAAACACCCAGGCGGCGGGGCTTTGGGACCCTGAGCTGACCCTTGGCTATTCCGCGACAGAGGTGGACAAGGAGACGCCCTACGACAGCTCCGGCCTGACCGACACGCTGAGCTTTACGGCCAAGAACCACTTTCACCTGAGCGAGACGGCCACGATCACGGCGGGTGTGGATTACATCGACAAGACCAGCCAATATTCGATCTATTCGACGGGTGAGAAACTCGGGCGCGAGCGGATCGAAAACCTCGGCCTCTTCGCGCAGGCCCGTTTTGAGCCGATGGCGGGGCTGAACCTCTCGGCAGGTCTCAGATACGACTCGCAGACCTTCACCGATGTGAACGATGTCGAACATGAGAATGACGGGCTGAGCGGCAACCTCTCTGTTGAATATGCGATCACCCAAAGCTTTTCCGTGCGGGCCGGCTATTCCAATGTGTTCGGCGGCATTCCGGTCGAGGACAACTATCTCTTTGCCGATCCGTGGGATTACAGCGGGCTGACCGAGGTGACCCGTGGCGAGAACATCGTGCTTGGCGCGAATTGGGAAGAGGGGCCGTTCCGCCTAGGCGCCGAGCTGTTCCAGACCAAGCTCAACAATGTGCGCACCTCGGCCTATGATGGCGGCGCGGGCAGCTATGTCGCGGGCCACGCCGACTTTGAGAGCAAAGGCTTCACGCTGGCGGGGTCTTACGATTGGACCTCCGGCTTTGCGCGCATGAGCTATACCTATAGCGAGGCGGAGCTGAACGGGGCGGCGGCCTCGAGCTATGCGGTGCTGGATTATGGCACGCCTCTGGGCGGTGTCTTCTCGCTTGAGCTGCAACAGGAGCTGATCGACTATGACATGGTGATCGGCGGCAGCATCGACGCGGCACTTGAGTACGATCTCGACTACGACACGGGCGCAGGCGACGGGTTTTTGGAGAAAATGCCGGGCTATGTCGTGGCCAATGTCTTTGCCGAATACCGTCCGCGCACTGTCGATGGGCTGACGCTTCGGGCTGAGATCAACAATATCTTCGACGAAACCTATGCTGATCGTGGCACCTACGGGAACGACTTTACAGAAGATGAGATCAACACGCTCAAGGAGCCGGGGCGCAGCGTGAGCCTCATGCTCACAAAAGAGTTCTGATTATGAGGCCTTCGCGGGCGTTGCTTGCGAAGGCCGCTTCCTGTGGCGCTGCCTCAGGCCCTGGCGTTCTCGTCCTCGCGCAGAATGCCGATCAAGAGATAAGACATCAGATAGGCGTCCTCTTCGGAGATCAGCGGGCCCAATTCCTCCTGAATGGCGCTTTGGTAGATCGGCCACATCTCCGCATTGATCCCGGCGCCTTTCTCGGTGAGAAACAACACATGTTTGCGCCGCCCATCGCGGATATATTCGCGCCTGAGAAATCCCTCTTTTTCCATCCGACTGATATGACGCGACAGCGCGTATTGCGGCAGGTAGAGCACCTGTTCGATCTCGGACATTCTGCGCCCCTCAGCCCCGCCGCGTTCGATTTCCCAGAGAATTTCATGCCAGATCAGATCACGTACGCCGCGTTTCTTGAGGTCTTTGGCAATGCGGGGATAAAAATTGCGATGCACGCGCATGATGTTGAACCACAGCCGGTTGAAGGCCACGGACTTGTCGGAATCTTTGAAAAAAGCGGCGGCGGCCTCATGGGGAGTCTGTGGCAAGATGCTCTCACTGCGCGAAACGCGCTTAAGGGGGATATGCGTCTAGATTAATGGCAAGATCATATGAAAACAATTTCTTAAGAGATGCCTCAGGCCGTGTTTCTGTCGCGAAAACGACGGGCGAAACGATCAACATTCTGATAAAGCGACCGCCCGATCAAAGGGCCGCGATGGTTTAAGATCGGCGAACTCGAAAGAGTGTGTCCAATGAGGCAGGAATCATCTCTCCGAAAGAAAAGCAGCCCTGTGTCCGTTTGAATGGACCCTGGGAGTGACTGTGCAAATATGCATTTTAGATGCATGTAAGCGTCAAGGCTAAAGTTTAATTGGTAAATACTAAAGCATATAAGAGATATCATTAAGTATGATTTATGCTGTTGTTAAATATGAATAAAATTCGATTTCAATACTTTTTGTTATTGTTTGTTCGTCTAATTTTGTTTTCTAAAAGATATGTCACATATCCGTATTTCCATATCGACAATACGTTTTGTGATTGGTCCAGCAAAATGACTGTGTCCGAAAGAAAATTATAACCTTTAGGGGAACGCACGATGAAATTCATTCAGAACTCTAAGAGCCTCATGCAACGGTTCGCACGTGAAGAAGACGGCGCGACGGCGATCGAATACGGCCTTTTCGCTGCTTTGATCGCGGCTGTGATTGTTGGAACGGTGAGTACTTTGGGGGGAAATGTGAAAACCGGCTTTACGACTGTGAACACATGTCTTGAAGACCCTTCATCCACCGATTGTAGTTAAGCTGTATATTGAATATGTTCTCACGCCTCGGTTTTTCCGGGCGCGCGACATTGGTTCTGGCCACGTCGGCTCTGGTGGCCGGTGCTGTGGTGTGGGGGGGATTTCATCCGAATGATCCGCCCGCTGCACAGCCCGCGCCACAGGCCGCAAACGTAGCGGTGAAAAAAGCGCGCATTCTGGTCGCGTCACGCACCGTTCAGCCGGGACACCCCGTCGCGCCCGATGATTTTCATTATGTCGACATGCCGGTTGATAGCGTGCATGACGGGTTTCTCGCAGATACTGATCAGCATCGTGCGACGCTCACGGGGATGGCTGCCTCGCGCAGAATTCCGGCGGGCACGCCGTTTGTCGAGGCTGACCTGACGGAGCAGGCCACAGTGCAGGCCCCAGTGCAGGCCACAGTGCAAACCGTTACGTCGGATATGGCCGCCGCCCCTGTGACACCGACCCGGCTGCATCTTGCGGCTGGCATGCGGGCCATCGCTTTGCCGGTCACGGCGGAGACGGCCGTGGCGGGGTTGCTCGATCTTGGCGACCGCGTCGATATCCTTTTGTCCTACGAGATGGCGGAGGATGTCATGGCGATCCGCACGGTGTTGCGCAATGTGCGTATCATCGCGACGGATCAGACCACGCAGCCGCCGGCGGAAGATGCACAGGCGGAACCGAAAACGCCGCCAAAGATCGTGACCTTTGAGTTGACGCCAGAGGGGGCCAAGGTTCTCGCTCTGGCGGATCAGATGGGCGACATCATGTTGGTTCTGAGCGAAGACGATGCAGGCGAGGGGCCGGTGATTGCCGAGGATGCCCCGATTTTCTCCAGCCAGATTTCCGGCCAAACGACCAAGCCTCTGCCGACGGTGACCAGCCGCAATGTGTCCATCGTCCGCGGCGCGCAAAACCGGGTCGATGTGCTGCTCGCAGAAGATCAGGCCCCGGGGGGCGTCCCCGCAGCGGTCGTCTCCGTTCCTTCCAGTTCAGCAGAGTGACCATGATGTTTCAAAAACGTTTCGACCTCATCCTCCGCACGTCCCTGATCCTGCGGCTTTTTCTGAGCACGCTCCTGCTGTCGCTGACGCTTGCCCCCGCGCAGGCACAAACTCTTGTGGAAACACGCAATCGCGCGATTGATCTCTTCGCAGGACAAGGCAAGCTGATCAAACTCGACAGCCCTGCGGAGACGGTTTTTCTGGCCAATCCCGAGGTGGCCGATATCGAGATCAAATCTCCGAAACTGCTTTACATCTATGGAAAGTCCATCGGGGAAACGACGCTTTTCGTGATTGATGACACGGAAGAAGTGACGCTCAGCAGCGCGGTCAACGTGTCTTTCAACATGGAGGCCATGACCCGTGCCGCCCGCGCCGCGCAGCCGGGGGGCAGTTTTTCGGTGACCGAGATCGGTGGGGCAATCGTACTGAGCGGCAGCGTCGACACCATCGGAGAGGCGGAAAAGGTCGAAACAGTCGTGCGGCAATTGGCCGGGGCCGATGCAACGGTGGTCAATTCCCTGTCATTGAACACCCCGGCGCAGATCAATCTTCAGGTCAAGATCGCGGAAGTGTCCCGAACGGTGACGGAAGATTTGGGCGTGAGCTGGACGGTGTTGTCCGGGCAGGGCTTTTCCGGCGGATCGGGTGTCGACGGCGGCTATGCGCTGGCGGGCAATATCCGCAGTGGCGGGACAAATATCGGAGTGACACTTGAGGCGCTGAAGGGCGAAGGTTTGGTCACAATCCTCTCCGAACCCAACCTGACGGCGCGCTCCGGCGACAAGGCGAGTTTTCTCGCGGGGGGACGCTTTCCCTATCAGACCACGCAGGACGATGACACGGCCACGGTCTTGTTCGAGCCCTTCGGTGTGGAGTTGGAATTCCTGCCGGAGGTCTTGCGCGCGGATCAGATCAAGCTGAACGTGCGCACGCAAATCCGCGAGCTTGATTTTTCGAACGGAAGCCAGACCAACACGCAGAATGTGCCGCTGATCCGCGAACGCAGTGCCAGCACGACGATCGAGGTTGGCAGCGGTCAGAGCTTTGCCATCGCGGGGCTGTTCAGCGCGTCGACACAGCAGGATGTCGAACAGGTGCCGGGCCTCGGGGATATTCCGCTGTTGGGCGCCTTGTTCCGGTCGACACGGTTCCAGAAAGGCGAAAGCGAGCTGGTGATCATCGTGACGCCCTACATTGTCGAACCGGCCGCGCCCGGTCAGTTCAAGACGCCGCTCGACAAATTCAGCCCGGCCAACAGTCTCGATCGCAATTTCCTCGGCGCGCTCTCCTCCGGTGAGCCGATCAGCAAAGACGGTCCTGTGTCCGTCAAAAATATCAACGGCAACGCAGGGTTCCTTTTGCAATGACACTGATCCGAATGTCCTCCGTCTGTGCCCTTATCGGCATTTCCCTGCTGAGCGCCTGCGCCACGCCTGTTGTGGATCGCGGCGCGATGCAGCGTCTTTCGGCGCCCTATGTCGAGGTTCAGCATCAGTTTCGCTTCACCAGCGGCGGGGGCGATCTTTCGGCCTCAGAAATACAAGCCATCGAGCGCTTTTTGAACCGTCTTGCCCTGACGGACAGCGACTTGGTGATCGCAACCCTTCCGGGAAGCGGCCAGCCCAAGGTGGATGTCGCGCGCGAGCAGGTGATGCGGTCGCTCTTATCGCGCAGCCCGGCCAAAGTTGAAATTCTAAGGGATGAGACTTTCGGGGCCCGACCGACGCCGAGGCGACAGGTCGGCATTTTGCGTGCCGTGCGCGCCCAGGGGCTTGCGGTTTCCTGTGCGCCGGGAGAGCTCATCGCGGATCTGGGCTGTGCCAGTGCGACAAATCTTGCGGTGATGATCCATGAACCGGGCGATGTTCTGGCGCCGGATCTGACGGCGGCGCGGGCCTATCGTGACAGTCCGGCGGAGACGACGCAATGAACGGCGCAATGAACCAAGCCTTGCCGTCTCAAACGGTCACCCGCCATGAAATCGATGCGTTTGTGGCCTCGGAAGAGGGGCGCGATGCGGTCAACTTGCTGATGCAGCGCCTTGGTGCAAGCGACGCCGTCACCCTTCAAACCGGCACGCTTGAAACCGTGGCCCGGCTGGCAGGTCTTGCGCCGTTTCGCAAGCTCATGATCGTGGAACTGGGGTCGGGCGACATGGCTGCCCATCTTGAAGCCGTCCGCGAGATTGTCGCCGAGGGGGGAGAGCTTGTGCTGCTCGGACGCGAAAACAGTGTCGCGGCGTATCGCCATTTTCTGGCGGCCGGGGCGCGGGATTATCTGACGCTGCCTTTGGAGGCGGATTTTATTCTACCGGAGGTGTTTGCCTCGCCGAAAGGCGCTCTTCCTGCTCATAACACCCCGCCAAAGGGCCGTGTCGTTGCGGTTTGCGGGGCGTCCGGCGGGGTCGGCGCGAGCCTGTTGGCCGCCAATTTGTCCGTTGCGTTTCAGACGCAGAGTGCGGCGCGTGGGGCAGGGACGTCCAGCGCGGGTCAGGGGGCAAGGGTCGGTCTGCTTGATACGGATTTCGCCTTTGGGTCTCTGGCGGTCGATTTCGACATCGATGCGACGCAGGGCGTTTTCGAAACCTTGGAAAGGCCGGAGCGCGTCGACAGCACCTATCTACAATCCAGTATGGCAGAGGTTTTGCCCGGCTTGTCGGTCTATGCCGGAGAGCTTCATGACGTGTCACAGCTCGCGGCGTATGAACAAGGGCTTGCGGGGCTTGTGCAGACGCTGAAGGCGGAGTTCCCTCTCACTGTGATCGACCTGCCGCGCCGACTTTTGTCGCAGGATACGGGGGTGTTGCGGGAGCTGGACGATGTGCTGCTGGTTCTGGCGCCCGGTTTCGGGGCGTTGCGTTCGGCGGGACGATTGATCGAGCGCGTCAATAGTCAAAACGGGGCCACGCGGGTCTGGAACGTTGTGTCCCATAGTCGCCGCGATGCCGGATTGAGCCGCAAAGAGATCGCTGAGGCGCTGGGGCAGCCGGTCACATGTGAGTTGCCTTTGAGCTCAGCCGAGATTGCGCGGGCGTCGGTCAAGGGCATGCCGCTCCAATCCGAGTTTCCAAGGAGTGCTTACGCCCGAAAAGTCACCGATCTGGCCCATACGATATTGGCGGCATCGGAACAGGAGACATCCGAGGCAAACGACCGTCGGTCTTGGTGGAAGAAGAGGGCGCGATGACACTGTCCGACCCTCGATCCGCGACAGCAACGTCGACCGCCCATGCTCAGATCACGGAGCGTGTTCGCCTTCTGATGGCGGACGGTGCGCAGGGCGGCCCCTATTTGGTGAGTTCCGCGATTGATTGGTATCAGGCGCAAAGCGGTGAAACCGTGCCGCGCGATGTGCAGCGGACGCTGATGCAGGACCTGGCCGCGGGCGTGGAGAGCCTTGTTGCCGCCGCGCCGCCTGTCGTGCCCGTATCGCCAGGGCGCGCGCAGTATCAGCCCGAGTTTACCAAGCGGGTGATGCAGCTTGGTGGGCAGATTGCGCCCGAGGTGATCGGGCTTTTGGATTTGCGTGCCTTGGGGCATTTGTCTTTGGACGCGCAGCGCAGTGCGATCCGGGATGCCGTTCTGAGCGTCAGCCGTGGGCAGAAACTCGATTTGAACGGCGTCGAGACGGCGGAGCTGGTCGATTACGTCGTGGATGACATGTTGGCGCTGGGGCCGCTTGAACGTCTGCTTGCGGATGACAGCGTCTCCGAGATTATGGTGAATGGGCCCCGGCAGATTTATGTCGAGCGCCACGGACAATTGGAGTTGGCGGATATTTGTTTTCGCGATGACGACCATGTGGTGAACATCGCCTCGCGGATTGTTGGCGCCGTTGGACGTCGGGTGGATGAGACGACGCCGCTGGTCGATGCGCGCCTGCCGGATGGCAGCCGGATCAATGTGACCATCCCCCCTTTGGCCGTGGACGGGCCGACCATGACCATTCGGAAATTTCCGAAAGACGATCTGACGCTTCAGGATCTGATGGAACGGGGCAGCCTCAGCCGACAGATGGCGCAATTTCTGCGTCTATGCGCGCAGTTGCGGCTCAATCTTCTGATTTCCGGTGGCACAGGGTCCGGGAAGACCACGCTTTTGAACGCAATTTCCCGGGAGATTCCGAAGAAAGAGAGGATCGTGACCCTTGAGGATGCCGCCGAACTGCGTCTGCAGCAGCCGCATGTCGTCCGTCTCGAAACGCGCCCCGCGAATATCGAGGGCGAGGGGGCGGTTCCCATGCGGGCCCTGTTCCGCAATGCACTGAGGATGCGACCGGACCGGATCATCATCGGTGAGGTGCGTGGCGATGAGGCATTCGATCTTTTGCAGGCGATGAACACCGGACATGACGGTTCGATGAGCACGCTGCACGCGAATACGCCGCGCGAGGCCCTGACCCGGATGGAAAACATGATTGCCATGTCCGGCGTTGTCCTTCCGACGGAATTTGTGCGTCAACAGCTGGGCGACGCGATCCACGTGATCGTACAAATTTCGCGTATGCGCGACGGCGGGCGGAGGGTGTCTTCGATCTCAGAAATCGTGGGGATCGAAGGCAATGTCGTCAGCCTTCAGGAACTGTTCCGTTTCGTCCCGCGCCCCTATGAAGGCGAGATCGTGCAGGGCGATTTTGTCTCCGCTGGACTTATGCCCGGTTTCCTCGATCTGGCGGTGGAGCATGGGCTCGACAAGACATTGCGGCAAACCATGGAGCCAGGCTGATGTTGATGTCTGCGCTTTTGTTTCTGCTCATTTTCGTCGCTTGCGTCGCCGTGAGTACCTTTGCCCTGATGATGTATGACCGGACCAACCGGGGCCGTAGGGACCGCTTGATGCGGGCCGCGGCGGCGCATCCCGGCGCATCCTCCGCACAGGTGCGGCAACGGCTGGCGGAGAGCGCCTCCGAGGCGGCGTCGGCCGTGCTCAAGCGTGAAAAAAGCGGTGTGATCGGCGTGCTGGAGC
Organism: Celeribacter sp.; assembly: GCF_048270365.1. Lineage (NCBI taxonomy): Bacteria > Pseudomonadati > Pseudomonadota > Alphaproteobacteria > Rhodobacterales > Roseobacteraceae > Celeribacter > Celeribacter sp. The sequence continues at coordinate 68,076 of NZ_JBLWTA010000001.1, read as the reverse complement.
AGCGGTTGCGTGTCGCAGGGCTGACGCTCTCCGCGCCGACTGGGCTTTTTTTGGTTTTTCTTTTGTCGGCCCTGAGTTTTCTCGGCTTGATGATCTTCGCGGCGGTGCCTGCCATGTGGTCCGCTTTGATTGCGATCGGGACCGGCTGGATGGTCTTGAATGTTGTGCTCGACATTCTGCGCCTGCGGCGGGTGCGGCAGTTCACCGAAGCCTTGCCCGATTGTCTCGATGTCTTCGCGCGCGGGCTGCGGGCCGGACAACCTCTCGGCGAGGCGCTCGGTCTGGTGGCCAATCATTCCAAGGGGATCGCGCAGGAAGAGTTTCTCAGATGTCGCGAGGAATATCGTATGGGGATGGCGCTGGATGAGGCTTTGTCGGGGATGGCGGATCGGATCACCTCCCCGGAAGCGCGTTTTATCGCCGTGGCCACAGGATTGCAGGCCGAAACCGGCGGCAACCTGATTGAGACGCTTGAAAATCTTGCCATGCTCCTGCGGGACCGGCGCAAGTTGCGCAAAAAGGCGGCGGCGCTTTCGGCCGAGACGCGGGTGAGTGCGGTGATCCTCTCCGGGCTGCCGTTTGTTGTCGGTGGCGTCATTTTCTTTATGAATCCGACCTATCTGTCGCCGCTCCTCGAGGATCCGAGAGGCCGTATTCTCGGCATTCTGGGGGTGCTCAGCCTGAGCCTCGGTATCGCCAGTATGTATAAACTGTCGCAGATAGATGTCTGAGATGGAACGTTTTTTTCTCCTCTTGATTGTGTTTGCGGCTCTGGGTCTCCTACAGGTTCTGTTTTGGGGGCTATGGGACGCAAGGGCCCGACGCGCGCGATTGCAGCGCACGATCGCGCGGCACACGCAAGCCCGACACACGCAAGGGGCATCGTCAATTGCTTTTGCGCCTCCTGTCGACAACCCGATGCACAAGCGTTTTCAGGACCATTTGACACGCATGGCGGTGGCGACGTTTGAGCGGGTTTCTGTCGTGAAAGGCAGTGAGGCGGAGGCGTCGGATGCGCTTTTGAAAGCGGCGGGCATTCGCAGCCGGGATGCCCATCTGGTCTATGCCTTTCTGAAACTGGTTCTGCCGATTGCCGGGGCGTTTTTGGCGTTGTTCTGGTTGATGTTCAATGCGGACGGCGGGCTCAATCCGCTTTCCGTCATTATTGGTGTAAGTGGCTGCGCGCTTTTCTTTTCCCGTGCGCCGGATGCTTTTTTGGCAATGCGCCGCCGCAAGCGGCTTGAACGCGTGCGCCGGGCGTTTCCCGATATGCTGGAGCTTTTGGTGATCGTCAGCGAAGCGGGCCTTGGTCCGCTGCCGGCGCTGCGGCGGGTCGCGCGGGAACTACAGGTGAGCTGTCCCGATCTGTCTTTGGAACTGCAACAGCTCGTGCTCGAACTCACGGTTTTGCCGCAGCGCGCAGAGGCGTGGCGCAATTTCGAAGAGCGTCTGCCCTTGCCGGAAATTTCCGTGTTCGCCAATGCCCTTGTGCAGGCAGAACGCTATGGCACGCCGTTCCGCGGCACGCTGCGCAATCTGATGCAGGACACGCGGTCGGCGCGTCTGTTGCAGATCGAGGAAAAGGCCGGACGTCTGCCCGCCCTTATGACGATCCCGCTGATCGTTTTCATCATGCCCGCGCTTTTCGTGGTGCTGATCGGCCCGGCCGTGCTGAGCATTCTTGACAACATTATGCAGGGAGGAGCGGGGGGATGAACCTGTTTCGGCGTCACTTGCAGGAGGACGAGGGGGCGACGGCGGTCGAGTTCGCGCTCGTTTTGCCGGTGCTTTTGAGCATCCTCTTCGGCATCATTGCCTTCGGTCAGTATTTTGCCATTGCCAACAGCCTACAGCAATTCGCGGCAGAAGCCCTGCGCTATTCGGTGAGCGAGCCCTTCATGGCCGACCGTGAGGCGCGCGCGAACAGCTTTCTGAACAGCCCCGGAGAGCGCTTTGCCTTTCTCGACGCCACCAAGATTTCCCGCACCGTGACGCCCAGCGAAACGGTCACGGAGAGCGGTCTGACCGTCACGGCGCTACAGATCACACTGACCTACGATCTGAGCGGAACGGCGGTCGATATAGCGGACAGGTTTCTTGGCATCGGGATCGCCGACATCACCCGGAGCAGTTACCTTGCCTATTAAGCTCTATTTTCAGAGGTTTCACCGCGATGAACGTGGGGCAGTTGCGATTGTGGTCGCGCTCTTCATGACCGTTGCGATCGGGTTTTTGGCCTTGGGTGTCGACTTGGGGGCGCTCTATTTCGAGCAAAAGACCCTGCAAACGCGTGCTGATATGGCGGCGGTGAGTGCGGTTTTGAATCTTGACGACAGCCCGGCTCAGAACGCTCAGGACACAGTAGAGGGCAATGCCTTGGCCATCGCCGATCTGGAAACGCTGTCCTATGGTCGATACCTCTATGACGCGGCTGTCTCGCCCGAGGCGCGGTTCACCGTGGGGGATCTGACCGACACCGCGACCAATGCGGCAGAGGTCGTTCTTACGGATGACGCGCCGCTCTATTTCTCCTCTCTGTTTCTTGGCACGAACAGCACGCCTTTGAGCGCATCCGCAACCGCTGCCCGGTTCGATTTCGCGTCTTTCAGCCTTGGCTCGCGCTTGTTGTCTTTGGACGAGGGGCTGCTGAATGCGCTGCTTGAGGAGGTTCTGGGCAATTCCTTGTCGCTCACCGCTCTGGATTACGAGGCTCTGGCCAATACGAATATCGACCTTTTGACCTTCTCAGATGCCTTGGCCAATCGGATCGATTTGACCGCCGCGAATTACGAAGACATTTTGACCTCCGATATTGACCTGCTCGATGTGGCGGGGGCGCTGCTCGATACCGGGCTGGTCTCGGGCTCGACGGATGTGTTGACCGCCATTCTCAATGGTGCGGTGTCCAGCACTTTGAATGCGGCGCAATTGATTGCGATCGACGGCGACAATGTTGCCTTGCAGCTTGAAGATGTGCTCGGGGAAGTGTCTGTTTCCGCTCTCGATATCCTGATGACGAGTGTCGAGATCCTCAATCAGGATCACTATATCGAAGCCAGTCTGGATCTCGATATTCCTGGTGTCCTGGACACCGATTTGGGGTTGATCGTCGGGGCGCGGAAGGCGGGGTCTGGCTGGATCACGCTGGGCGATCGCGGCGCCACAGTGCATACGGCACAGGTGCGTCTCAAGCTGTTGCTCGATTTGTCTCCGAGCCTTCTCGAAGGCATCGGCGAGGGGGTCTCCGTGCTGTCTTTGCGTTTGCCGCTCTACGCCGAGATTGCGAGTGCCACGGCCACGTTGGCGGATCTCAGTTGCGACGCCGGGGATGCGGACGACGTTGTGGCGCGGTTCGACACGGGCTTTGCGCCGATGACCGGAACGACGGGCAACCATGTGCTCGAATTGTTTCTGGGCGAATTCGACGCGCCGACTTTTGAGGATACGACAACGCCGCTGGACGCCGCTTTGCTGGAACCCGCGAAGTTTCTCGATCTGGAACTGAGCCTGCTGCTGATCACCATTGATTTGTTTTCGCTGAACATCAAATCCCATGTCGCGACGGGAATTTCGGCTCAGCCGGAAACGGAATTCCGTGTGTCACAGATCGGCGAGACACAGACCTATGGTGTCGAGGGCTTGCTAAGTTCAACTGTGGCCAGCCTTCTGGACCCGGACAACCTCGAAATCACTATCAGCAATGACAGTCAGTCTCTTTTGGGCGGGATTCTCGAACTGCTTCTGGCGCCGGTGCTCGCGCTGGTGAACCTGATCCTGACCACCTTGCCGAACATGTTGCTGGGCGCGCTGTTGATCCCGGTTGACGCCGTGCTCGATGCACTTCTCAACATGCTTGGCATTGGTGTCGGCGAGGCGGACCTGACGCTTGACGGCGTGTCCTGTGGCAAGGTCATGCTGGTCCGATGACTGGTCTCGCGTCCCTCATACGAAATCGCCGCCGTGGGGCTGTTTCGCCTCACTTTTCCCTCATGTCCTCACGTTGTCCGGAGTAGCCTCTTGCGCCTTATCACACATATGAAACACCTGTTTGCATCTCTTTTTGTGGCTCTGAGCCTCTCGGCCTGTACGCTTGGCACGGAGACCGCGACACAGGGCGCAAGTGGGGGCGGTTCGGAAACTCTGCGTCTGGCGCAGGCGACCTCTGAGGCCGGCGACAATGAAACGGCGGCGCGGTTGTTTGAAAAGGTTCTGGTGGTCGATCCGGTGTCGGTGCCTGCGCTCTTGGGGGCGGGCAACAGCTATGCGCGTATGGGGCAAAACAGCCGTGCAGATGCCGTGTTGTTGCGTGGGCATGAGCTTGCTCCCGGGAATGCAGAGGTGCTGACCACTTTGGCGCGTGTCTATTTGGCGATGCAACAATCCGAGCGGGCGGTTGACACCTATGACAAGGCGCTGCGGGTGGATCGCACCAATGTGGCGGCCCTGACCGGAAAAGGCGTGGCGCTCGACACGCTGTCGCGGCACAAACAGGCACAGGGCGTCTATGAAGATGGCTTGCAGCTTTATCCCACGAATTTCATCTTGCGCAGCAATTATGCGCTGTCGCTGGCAATTTCCGGCGATATCGTGCGGGGGACTGCGATCCTGCAAGAGTTGGTCAAAGACCCGGCCGCTGCCCCTTATGTGCGGGGCAACCTTGCCTTGGTCTACGGGCTCGACGGGCGCGAAAACGATGCGCGGGCGACGCTGAAGCTTGATCTGACTCCGCAAGAGATCGAAGAAAATCTGGCGACCTATCGGGCGTTGCGCCGGATGCGGCTTGAGGGGAAACAGATCGGCTCTCTCGTATTCGTCTGAGGTAAAAGGGGCTTCTCTGACGTTCAAACGGCAGTCGGACCCGACAAATGATCCAGGATTTTACCAAAGCCGATCGAGTTGGACGCTTTCAGCAAGATGGTATCTCCGGGGAGCAGGTGGCGGTCGATGTCTTTCAGCAGGGACGGCGCATTTCGATAATATGCGCCCGTCGATGCGGAGGTGATGTCTGGTTTCAACTCGTCCCAGAGATGCGCCATCAGCTCCCCGCAGAGCAGCACAGTATCCGGCGCCATGGCCCGGATTTGTGGTGCCAGTTGCTGATGATAGCGCGGGGCATCTGATCCAAGTTCGAGCATATCCCCGAGAATAAGAATGCGCCTGCCGGTCATCGGCATCGCGCTGAATGTCGCTATCGCTGCCCGCATCGAAACCGGGTTTGCATTGTACGACTCGTCGACGATGATCAGAGGCTTTCCGGCAAAGTCGACAGCCCGGGTTTCGCCGCGTCCGGCGAGGGGCTGAAACTTTTCCATGGCTGTCAGGAAGGGCTTCAACGGGCCTCCCAGAATCTTTTTAACGGCAAGGGCGGCCAGACTGTTCATCGCCATGTGCAGGCCCGGAGCCGTGATGCGGTATTCGATTTTCTGGCCACGCGGGAGTTGGGCTGTGACGCGCCCGTTGGTCTGATCATAGGCCAGAATCCGGACATCCGCGTCCGGGGATTGACCGTAGGTTACGAGATGCACGCCACGTTCTGCCGCGCGCGCTCTGAATATCTCGTAGCAGTCGATTTCGCGGTTCAGGAGTAAGATGCCGCCCTTGGACATGCCTTCGACGATATTGGCTTTCCGGCGGGCCACAGTGTCCAGCCCTTGTTCGCCGCCGCGCATATGCGAGGGCGCAATGTTGGTGATGATACAGATATCGGGTCGCACAAGGCGGATGTTCTGGAATTTTGGGGCATTGATCGCGCTGACGGCGGCCTCGAGCACAACAACATCTGTGGCTTCCGGTGTGTTCGCCAAGAGATGCAGCATACCGACACGCGAGTTGTAGTTTGATCCAGAGTTGCTGACGACACTGCAGTCTGCTGACAACGCCTCTTTCAGCATGAGGCATTGCGAGGTTTTTCCGGCACTTCCTGTCACGGCGACGACTCTGCCTTTGAGGCGGTTCCGTGCGACCGCGCCAAGTTGCATGAGGGCGTGCAAGGGATCTGGAACTTGGAGTTGCGGGAAGTCGGGTTTCAGCCCTTCGACGGGCCGGGCGACGATGGCCCCTGCGGCTTTGTGGTGTCGGCTCGGCAATGTGTCATGGTTGTCCCAGTATTCTCGCGCCGTGAAGTCCGACAATTCGTGCCGCATGGCCATGCGCTGATCAATGGCCACCAAAAGTTTCGGATCAGCCAACCCCCAATTGTCCAACTGTTTGATCTTTTGCGTCACGGAAGACACATACCAGCCCTCCGGAGGCTTCACCAACCAAGTGCCTCCTGTGATGTCTTCAAGCTGTTGTGCTGTCCAAAGAAGGACAGGGGTCGGACTGATTTTGTCGAGAGCGGGCACCTCGTATTGTGCCGGGTTTGCCAACAACACCCGAAAGCCGGCCTTGGGGGAGAGGGCCAAGTGCGTTTTTCGCGGTAGGGTCACCCGGTCGGTTTTGCCCAGATGGCTGACCAGCCCGACAGATAAGGTCAATGTGCTGTCCAGCCAATTCGTGACGCTGGATGGTCGCAACGTATAGAAATCACGATAGATTTGCCCCGGCGTCCAGCGTCGAAGAGGCCACATCCAATCGCATGGGTCGTGAGACGAGGAGCGGCCCCATTCACCAACCGTCTCTGGATGGTCCGAGGTGGCGCGAAAGTCGATGCGCCAGTTGCAGTCAACCTGCTCAGGACTGCGCCACCAGGATTCGACTGCGAGATTGCAAAGACGCTCCAAGCGTTCGGGGGAAACGCGCACTCCAAGAAGCTCTAAAGGCCCGACTTTCAGCGGCTCCGGCAAGCGCGCATCTGGCGGCACATCATCAGAAAGCCATTCTGGCCGGGGGGCGCTGATCGCCTCCACGCGACGCTTTTCGACAACCTTGGGAGGCGTTCGCGGGGCAGGGGTCGGACGGTCGGGGGGCTGAAGATCAATCAGGCCTTGTCCATCGTCTGTCTGTTTCATTTGCACCCCCATGGCGTCGCATTTTCTGGCAAAGCGACGCAGGGCATCTGTTGCGGCTTGGCCAGACAGAACCTTGGTCGCGCAAAAGCCGATCTCAAGGGGGGTGAAACGCACGGCAGTCACCCCTCTGTGGTCCAGATCGAGGGTGAACACGCCACTGTCCTTGTCGGATCGTGACAAAGCGTCAAACAGCAGATCGCCTGCATCATGCAGGATTGGCCGGTTCTTGTAGATTTCGATACCCTGCAACAGATGTGCAGACGCCCCCAAGACGGCATCCGCCCCCGCATCGATCAAGGCGTGACCGCCTTTGATCTCGCTCGCATCGGGGGCGTGGCGATTATTTGCGCCCCAATGCATGGCAACAAGAACGATGTCGGCCTGTTTGCGGGCCTCGGTGATCCGGGGCGCCATGAGGGTTTTCCATGCCTCCGGATGCCTTGGGTCGAGCCAAGCGATACCGGGGCGGTTTTGGGAGGCTGCAAAGCTTTCTTGTGTGGCATCTATCGAGAACAGGGCCACATCAAGTGCGCCAGCCCGCCGGAGTGTCGGCTGAAAGGCGGCGTCGAGATCAGGGCCCGAGCCCGCCTGACCGATGCCTGCCTTGTCCAGCCACATGGTCTGTTCCAGCAGAGCTTCAGGCCCGTAATCCCCGCTGTGATTGTTCGCGGTCGCAACCAGATCCACATTGCCTCTGATCAAGGTCTCAAGCATTTCGGGGCGGGCGCGAAAGTAGAAGGATGCCCGTTCCCCCTTGTCGATAGTCTCGGCCCCACGGGTTGCAACCACGCATTCGAGGTTCACAATGCTCAGATCGGCAGAGCCCAGCGGTGTGATCTTTGCCAGAGCATCGCGGGCATGGGCGTGTTCAAATCGAAAATGAAATCGCCGCCCTATGTTGACGTCGCCGCCCCAAGCGATGGTGCCGGTCCGTGTAGAAATGTCGTCGTGGGACATCTGGAAATTTTCTGCCTTCTGGCCCCGTCATCGGGGCGTGTGTTTCATTTTTTATAACGAGGTTGGGCTCTGCGTGTTTCAGGTCGAGGTTTAGGTCGAGGCCTTCATGTGACGTGGGAGAGCGGAGTAGCGGCACAAGAGTTTCGCAAGAGCCGTGATCTATGGATGTTCGACCAATTCGCGTCATAGGTCAGACAGCAGGGACGAAAACCAGACTGAGACCATTCAAGCAGTGGCGTTTGCCGGTCGGCTCTGGCCCGTCATCGAAGATATGGCCCAGATGACTGCCGCAGCGGCGACAATGGACCTCGGTCCGGACCTGAAAAATAAACTTGCGGTCTTCCTTCGTGCCAACAGCATTGTTCAGGCTCATGGTGAAACTGGGCCAGCCGGTTCCGCTGTCATATTTTGCCTCTGAGCTGTAGATTGGCAAATCGCACCCGCGACATTGGTATGTGCCTGTGCGCCATTCCTGGTTCAACGCACTGGAGTAAGCACGCTCAGTCTCTTCTTTGCGCAACACGAGGTACTCGTTCTCGCTCAAACGTTCGCGCCATTCCGCGTCACTGCGACACAACTCGAAACCGCATGACGCGGCCACAAGGGGCGTGGCGAGCAGGGCGGCCCCCGTCGTCAACAAAAATGCTCTGCGTTTCATATCTTCACCTATTCGTAAAAATGCCCGGATAGGCCCCAGCCGTGAGGGTGAATTGGGCCTGACAAATGGGGCCTATCCGAGCGGGTCTGTCCGATTTACTTCGGAACGAGCACGCTATCGACCACGTGGATCACGCCGTTGGACTGATCGACGTCCGCAATGGTCACGCGACTGGCGTTGCCGCTTTCGTCGTAGATATAGACATTGTTGCCTTTGACTTGTGCCGACAGGGCGTCGCCCGAAACAGCGTTGAAGTGATAAAAGCCATCAGAGGAGGCACGCGCTTGACGAGCGATCTGAGCTGCGGACCAGTCACCGGCCACCACATGTGCGGTCAGCACTTTGACGAGCATGTCCTTGTTTTCCGGTTTCAGGAGCGTCTCCACCGTTCCCGCCGGAAGAGCAGCAAAAGCATCGTTTACGGGGGCAAAGACCGTGAAGGGGCCGGGGCCTTGCAGCGTTTCGACCAAGCCAGCGGCCTGAACTGCGGCAACCAAGGTGGTGTGGTCTGCCGAATTCACCGCGTTCTCAACGATGTTCTTGGTCTCGAACATGGGGGCGCCGCCCACCATCGGGTTTTCGGCGTAGGCCGCAGTTGCAATGGTCAAGGCTACGGCGGCAGTTGCCAGTTTGGATATGGTTTTCATTTTAGTCTCCTCTCTAAATGAGCCGCTTTCTGTTGCGGCTACTGGGGAGACACGGCATTTGGCGGGACATAGTTTCACCTGATCTGAAAAAAAATTTGCGTCGAAGACGTCGCCGGTCGCCACAGATGGCTCAAGTGAACAGCCCGTCGTTAGAGTTTTGGGGGCGGTTGGCTGTTTGATCTCCTTCTTGTGCCGCTGTTGTCAGCCTTTATCATGAGTATATACTTTAGTTGACTATTATTAATACTTTTGATTTTGTGTGTATAGTCATTGTGCGGAGGGGTGAAAATCTAAGACACAAAAGCTTATCCGCTCCACGAGTTACCTTCTAAAAACTATGCGAGGGAAATATGTTCTTTACTCTCTATGCTGTTTCAGGGGTGAGCATTGGAATTTTAGTCGCTATTGCCGTACTTCTTTTCGGTGGCGGGCTATGGGCCATGTTCGCAGGTTATGTCGCAGGTGCGGGGGGCGCGGTCTCGCTCCTTGCAGTTTGGATTTATATCACAGCACCTGAGGCAGAACATGTGCTGTTAAAAGACGCAGATAATTCATAAGAAGCGCCTCCTCTCAATATATTGAGCCACTCTCCGATGTTGGCGCTATATTTTGCGAAAATTCAGCTACTCTCTGGTCCTGCTGATCGGTTTGTGTTTTGTTATTTTCTACCCGTAGATCACGGCTGTTGGTCTGACGGAAAGTGCTGAGCTTGGTCGTTGGTGGCCGTAAAAATCTTCCCTGTCCGACTGCCGGCCTTCGCTTCAGCCCAAATGCGACAGTTTATGGTGATGTGAAAAGAGAGGGGCTGGTTCATCGGAACCACCAAGGAGAAGATCAGCAGGCATTCCTTCAACATTCCTCATACACTGTTCTGGGCTCAGGTCCGTTACGCAGCACCAGGATAGGAAATGTCCCCTGAGTTACAGTATAACTGTCATAGGAGATTTTTATCTGAAGCCAATTTAATCTACACCTAAGTATTAAAAGTATACTTTAGATAATTTAATTACAACTTTTGGTTGTGTTGCTCGCGCTCCGGTGTATTCATTCCCTTGCGTCACCTCTGCTTCGAGAGGCGCCTAGAGTAACACTACATAGGAGAGGGACATGACCCTTGAAACTACGACGTTTATCCTTGACCAGTTCGCTGATCTTCCCGGCACATTGCAGAACACCATTTCAACGCTCACAGCCACTTTGGACCCGTCCCTCGCAACCAACCTCGTGGGAGACACCCTGTCGTCCGTGACAGGCGCGCTGGATCTCGGAGTGTTGGATACGTCCATTCTGGATAGCACAGTCGATACGGTGACCGGTGTGCTCGATACGACCGCTCTCGAAGGCACCCTCGGCACCGTGACGGGCCTTCTGGACGCGTCTCTGCTCGAGGGCACAGTGGAAACTGTTACCGGCGCGCTGGATTTGGGTCTCGTCGATGATCTGACAGGTGGCCTCAACACCGGGCTCCTGGATGGTGTGCTCGGAACAGTGACAGATGCACTCGATACCTCCCTCGTGGACGATGTCCTCTCTCTCGTCACCGACAGTCTCGATACGGGTCTGTTGGACGGCGTTCTGGAAACTGCGACAGGTGCGCTCGACACGGGGCTGCTCGACGGTGTGCTGGACAGCGTCACCGGCGTGCTTGACCTCGGGCTTGCAGAAGACCTCACCGGCGGGCTGGACCTCGACATCGTGGACGGGCTGCTGGGCGGCGTGACGGACACACTCGATTTGTCCGCGCTGGACGGCGTGCTCGGCATTGCTGAAGGCCTGTTGGGTGACGTGGACACCGGCCTCGTTGGCGGGCTGCTCGGTACGGTCACCGAAGTGGTGGGCACAGTTCTCGAGACCGTGACCGATCTGACCGGCGACCTATTGGGCGGCCTTGGCGATCTCGGTGGTTTGGGCGACGACCTCGTGGTGTAATTGGACACCACCTCTGCAAACAGGCACCACTGCAACACTTTGTTGCGGTGGTGGACCAAGGTCACGGACGCTTCGCCGAAACCAACGTCCAACAAGATATCGATCTTCTTTTCGTCACCTTGCCATCGGCGCCGTTCGCCCCCAAAAAACTCGCACGGCATGGCAAAGTTCAATTGGGCAGATCAATATGCGAGTGCAGAGAAATGCCTATTTGGGCCTCTCTGGGGAGGCCACCGCGCATGAAGCGCCCTATAATCAGTGTTTTGTGGATCTAGTGTGAGACGCCAGTCAGGCGAATCTAAGTAAGAACTCGAAAGTGAGCGGAGCCACTTTCTTTTTCTTATCCATATCAACGGGTTAAGGTGGATATGGCTCCGGCGGTAGGGATCGGAGCTATTTTCCCGCGTAGGGTGTAAGTTATTGAATTTAAGTTGTTTTGTTGTGGGTTTGCGATGGCGGACTTCATGATTTGTGAGACATTTGTGAGACGGAGGTGAAACCTTTCTCACGATGTTCCTCTCAGACATTAGGAGCGTTTTCTTGTTTGGTCGAGTACAAAATATGCTGTGTTGCAGGCGGGCTGAGACCTGGGATTAGTCCGGTCGGTTACACCGGGGGCTCCTATGATTTTAAACAGGTCTAAGCATCTCAGGGGCCTATATCCACGGCCGCAAATTAAAACCAAAACTGCTGCGGACAAACTCGATCAGTTCAGAGACCGTAAGCTGGGGTGAAGCACCTAGCCAAAAGGTGTACGTCTTTAATTTAAAATAAGATATTGATTTTAATTTTGTTTTAAAGCGCCATCATCTGGGTCGATTGTGCTTTTGTATTTATCCTCCCCAGAAAAGCAAATCCAATGATCAGTTGATAGACCAATCCTATAATCCGTAGATGCCACATTTTCCGATAGATATGAGGCCAACTATTTAAGGCGATTTCTCCTTCCTAAAGTCAAATCCGAGGCAGCCATCCCGTTGGTTGTTTCAGTTTTAAGGGACTGCGGATCATTCCGCTCAAAGGAGGAAATCACTATGAAAATGTTTCTTGTTCTCGCGTCTGTTGCCGCTCTCGCCGGCGGTGCTGCCAATGCACAAACTATTCTTGGCACTGGCTCTTGGTCCAATTCCGCAAGTGGCGCTGACTTCTCTGGCTCGTCCGGTGCAGGCACCTTTGGCGGCTTTGCCGGTGCATCCAACACGACATCCATGAATATGTCCTCGACCGGCCAGGCCGGCGGTGTCACTGTGCTTGGCTTTGGTGGCGCAGGGTCCGGTTCTGGTTCGAGCACAACGGCGAGCGGAGGGGTGAACAACACATCCACAAGTGGCTCGCTCGGCTGGGGCGCCGCTGGCGCATCTGGCGGCTACGGCGGTTCCAACGGAAGCACTGCTGGTGCCTTCGGCGGATTTGGCACCTCGTTCTAACGGGGCGTCAAAGCTTGACCGTTTCAAAACGGTTCAAGCCGACCGGAGCAGCTATCCGAACGTACTGCTCCGGTCTCACAATCAACCTCTGCGTTCGGGGAGGAGTAACATCATGCATACGTTTAAAAAGGAAATGAATGTCCCAATTCTGGCCAAAGTAACTCTCGTCGCCACAGCTTTGTTCGCAACCGCTTTCTGCGGCTCCGTCGCGACCGCCCAATCCGCAACGAGCGGATCGAGTTCAAGTTCGTCCAGTTCCGCGACTGTCGACAGTTCGGCCGCGGCCTCTGCGTCCGGGGGCTATTCGAATGCGCAGATCTATCTCGATCAAAGCACACCCGGCACGATCTCGTCTAACCACAACTACAGCGGCTCATATGAAGTGCGTTCTGCACCTGCCGTACAACCCCCGTCTATGGGGTCCGGCCACCCCTGTGCGATCTCCGGCAGTATTGGCATTTCTCTGATCGGTGGTGGCGCTTCAGGCGGTCTGAGCCGTGTCGACGAAGCATGTTTGCTTGCACAAATGGGACAAGGCAATGCAGCGCTGATCATGATTGCCCGCAGGGATGCCGAAGCTTGTTTTGCTCTGCGGCAAGTTGGGTCTATTCCGTCCAACAGTCAGTGCTCTGCCTCTGATCGACGTGCAGCTGCGCAGGTAAGCCGCGCTCAATCGGCTCAAACCGTCCGCGCATCGTCTTCCTCGTCGTCACCGACTGTGGTTTCAATCGCGCGCTATGTGACGTGCTCGCGAGATTCCGATGGTGGTATCCGCGCCCGCAAACTGCGGGGAGCGCCGTTCAGCAACGATCAGGTTGCAACATACTGTCGCGCGCAGATGAAGTAACCTGTCGCGTCTCGCCTTCTTTTACCTGCCCCCCCAAAAAGGAAGAATGGCGAGGCGCACTTTCCCACAGGAATAAACGCCTGCGGGTGTTCCAGAACAGACCAGAATGAGCACATGAAGCTAGTCCTTCTCCAATTAGGACGAGTGGATTTTTATTTGTCCTGATGGTCAGCCCCCCAGCCGAGGGCGCATTCGAACCTGAGATCATAAAAGCATCAGGCTTCAGAACTGGATGATAGCGGGAGAAGAACTTTGGCATCGTTCGTAATGCTCGCGAACCGCAGTCGTAAGACGATTAAAATAGCTTACAAATGTCGGAACAGCCATCAGATGACGCGGCATAACAAGCACCATTTCCTGCATCTTACGCCCTATATCATAAAAGTTCACGGCATCATGGATGCGTTGCGGCAAGTTGCTATGATGGGTCATGCTGATGTGACATGTCGCAAGCTGTGCTACGACGACCTCGATCGCACTGACGTGCAAATCACAGGAAAAATATGGTCGCGCACTCGGAAGCATTGCGTGATACCAATCATCACTGGTCTCCCGCCATTCATGTTGAGCTTCGACCAAAACCCGCTTTCTCAACGGTTTGGGAAGAACCTCCGGCAATGCATCGGATTCGATAATCCGTTTAACCAGCGCTTGGTTTACACTTTTGGGAACAGCCCAAAGTATCCGGTCATCGTATAGAAATTCTCGTTTTAGCGACTGCGTTTCTCGCAGAGATCCCGTCATTCTCATAAGGCCAACACTTGCTTTTCGGACAGCCATAAAGTCCAGCATAGTCTTACTCGATGCGGAAAAATGAACAGAAAAATCCGCGATATTCGGATCTATTTCAGCCGCGTCAGCGGCCAACCCCAGCACAACGCCCGAATGAGACGGGATGGTGACAAACGTCATCTTGTAGGCGTTTTTTCCGAAATGTTCCGCGTGAATCTGCTGTCCGACTTCCAGTTCCGACAACACACGTCGCGCTGTCTCGGCCCAAAGCTCTCCGGCGCCGGTCAGAAGCGTATGGCGAGTTCGATCCCGATTGATCAACTCCGCCCCGAGAGTGCTTTCCATCTTGGCAAGCTGTGCTGATATGGTCGGCTGGGTCAGCCCCATAACCTGCGCAGCCTTTCGTATGGACCCAGCACAGATGATTCCGTGCAGCACCTCCAACTGTCGAATTGTGATTGTTGTGGAATAGCTCATCAAACGGCCCCCATCTTCGCAAACTATGCCTGAACGCATTTGCGGGCCGGTATCCTGGAAATCTTGCGAAAAAATGCACAGGATGTATGCCACGACCCACACTGAGCTAGGCGTATTCAATCCCCAGAGCGTTGCATTTCTCTGAGCGAGGTACTGTTTCCTTGCGCATTGGTGTTGTGAAAGCAGATCGCCGCTTCCGTCCGATTGGACACACCTAATTTGGTCATGATCCGATGGATGTGGAGTTTGATTGTATGCGCCGACACCGACAGGTCATTCGCGATAGCCTTATTGGGCCTACCTGCAGCCACGAGGCTGAGAACTTCGCGCTCTCGCGGTGTCAAAATTTCCATTCGGCACGCACTTGCTTCGCTTTCAGGGAGGCTCTGTGGCTGATGCGGATGTTTGACTATCTCTGCACGGATGTTCTGAATGTCGCTCTCATGCGCGATGCCGTTAAAAATGGACGCCGGAAGATAGTTTGCACCGCAATCAATCAGGCGTATCAGTTGAATCCAAGCCGTGAGGTTCAAATTCATGGGCAGCAAGCTCATCTCAGCCGATGCAATCTCATTGACCCAGCGCTCAGCAAGTCGCATGGCACCCGTCATATCGCGCACTCCAAATGCGATGCGAACTCCGTTTCTCAGGCGCAACTCGCTCATCGCACGGGACATGAATTCCTCTGCCTGACGCTCATCGACGATCAGGAGACGCGTGGCTTGTCGTTCTGGTGGTGTTTGGTTGGAATACACAAGTTGCCACGTCGCGACATCGTTAAAGAGTTTCGCTTCGACGCCCTGAAATTCATTCTCAATGGTGCGAAGGACCACCTCTGAAAACAGTCGTCGAGTGCCTATGAACGTAAATATAGCAGCGTGTGTTGCACTCGTTGCAATGTCTTCATTTGACGAGTGCCCCTCCGGTCCCCTCGGATGACGCATTGATTGTCTCCCCACTAAAGCTCACATAAAACACTATTTATCGACCTGTATTTTTTCCCCACCCTGGAAAATAACGCAAATCTGATAGATGTTAATCTATACTCGAAAATTGTTTTTTTGACCTACTGGCTAAAAAGACAAGTCCCTCGGAAGTAAGGGGATGAATTTGTTCTTTGTGCAATTCCGAAGGGAACTTCGCAAAATGCCTTTGGTTCTCAATGTAGAGGAGGGCTTGCCGAAATCACCCTATGCACGCGGCAGAGATCTGCAAAGGACACACTGCCTTCGGCTTGCTTCAGACTGCTCATGATTTGCGCGTCTCTGTATTTCGAATTTTTCATCAGAATCTCCTCTTTCATCATTCGAGAAAATTCTACTTTCACACCTGATGTTCGGGGGGATTGTGTGTAGTCAAAACACGAAATGTGCGAGGATTCTCCCAATTGTCTTAAAAAACATTCTCACACCATATCTACATGCTTTAATTGAAAATAGTTAATGCTTTTGCTTTATAGTCTGTGGGCGGTGTGGGGAAACGAACTAAAGACACAAAAGCTTATCCGCTCTACGAATTACCTTTTAAAAACTATTCGAGGGAAATTATGCTCTTTACTGCCTATGCTGTTGTTGGGGTGAGCATTGGAATTATAGTCTCTATTGCTGTGCTTGTTTTCGGTGGCGGGCTATGGGCCATGTTCGTAGGTTATGTCGCAGGTGGGGTGGGGGGGGCGTCTTTCTCCTCGCAGCTTGGATTTATCTCAAAGCACCTGAAGCAGAAGAAGTAATCGTAAAAGAAGAATATGATTCATGAGCACGCCCCTACGGTAAATGTTGACGGCAGTGGGGTTGCCATAAAAGAAAGGGCGGTAAGCTGTAGCTTTCCGCCCTTTTGTTTTGTTCTCAGGTTAGCTCATGCGAAAAGCCAAAGGATATGCATTCTTTCTTGCTTTCTTCCTTTGCATAAAGAAATCTAAAGGCCTACTTTGTTCGAAAGGATCGAAAATTGCCCGAAGAGCGTGAAAAGCTGGCGAACTTGAACCTGAAGATCACCGAAGATGAACGCTGGGACTTCAAGGAGTTCTGCGTTCGGAACCGGATGAGCCAGGTTGATGGGTTTCGATTGGCATTCAGGCTCATGAAAGAGCATTTCGACTCCAAAGACGAACAGGCTTGAGGCGCCAGGCGCTGATTTACGAAGGACGAAGACATTGATCGAGACGCAGGCAAAGAACACGTCCCTGGCTGATTTCATTTGGAAAAACGCGGATGATCTCTGGGGCAACTTCAAACACGTCGAGTTTGGCAAGATTATTCTGCCTTTCACCCTTCTGCGTCGTCTGGAATGCGTGCTCGATCCGACCCGTGAGCAGGTGCAGGAAACCGTAAAGTCCTTGAAGGACAGCGGGATCGACATGGACGTGATCCTTCGTCAGCAGACGGGTTTTCCCTTCTACAACACCTCAAACTACTCTCTGGCCAGCCTTGGCGCCACGCGCACCCGCCAGAACCTCGAGGATTACATCGCGCAGTTCTCGGAGAATGCACGCGTGATCTTCGAGCAGTTCGATTTCGCCAACACCCTTGCCCGCATGGACAAGGCCGGTGTGCTCTACAAGATCTGCCAGAACTTCGCGGCCATCGATTTGCATCCCAAGGCTGTCCCTGAGCGCGTGATGTCCAACGCCTATGAACACCTGATCCGCCGCTTCGGTGCCGAGGTGAACGAGGCCGCCGAGGACTTCATGACACCCCGCGATGTGGTTCATCTTGCGATCGAACTCCTCCTTGATCCCGATGATCAGCTCTTCATCGACAACCCTGGCCTGATCCGCACCCTTTACGACCCCACTTGTGGCACCGGTGGCTTTCTGTCTGATGGCATGGAGCATGTCCGCAGCTTGCAGGACCGTTATTCCATCGCACCAGTTATCGTGCCCTACGGTCAGGAGCTTGAGCCCGAAACCCATGCGGTCTGCCTTGCCGGTATGCTTCTGAAGACGTTGGAAACCGATCCGGGGCGCGATCTTTCCAAGAACATCAAGCTAGGCAGCACCCTTTCGGCCGATAAGCACCGCGACGAGAAGTTCCATTACTGTGTGTCGAACCCGCCCTTCGGCAAGAAGTGGGAGATGGATCAGGCCGACGTGACCCGCGAGCATGCAGAACAGGGTTTCGAGGGGCGCTTCGGCCCCAAGCTCCCACGCGTCTCGGACGGCTCAATGCTGTTCCTGCTCCATCTCCTCTCCAAGCTTGAAGACCCCTCCAAGGGGGGCGGTAGAGCCGCCATCGTCCTCTCCGGTTCTCCGCTCTTCAACGGCAATGCCGGCCAGGGTGAATCCGAGATCCGCCGCCACCTGCTGGAACAGGACGTGGTCGAGGCAATCATTGCCCTGCCGACCGAAATTTTCTTCCGCACAGGTATCGGCACCTACATCTGGATTCTGTCGAACAAGAAGCCTGAACATCGTAAGGGCAAGGTTCAGCTGATCAATGCGACCGAACTCTATGAACCCATGCGCAAGTCGGAGGGCAACAAGCGCCGCCGCGTAGGGGAGAACCAGACCTCCGATATCGTGCAGATGTATTCCGAATTCGAACCGACCAAGGAAAGCTTGATCTGTGAGAGCACCGATTTCGGGTATCGCCGCATCAAAGTTCTGCGCCCCCTGCGCAAGAAGATGGTTATCTCGGAAGAGGGCGTCGCAGCCCTTGCAGAAGAGAAGGCATGGGAGAAGCGTTCCAAGGACCAGCAGGCCGCATGGCTGGCGCTCTTCCGTGACAATATGGACCGGATGGAAGGCTGGAACTGGATGGAGAGCTTTGCCAAGAACTCGGCCAAGAAGGATGAAGGCTTGGGCAAGGTCGATGCGGCGCTGATCAAGGCATTCCGCAAGGCCTTTGGGGTTTACGATCCTGAGTATGATCCGGTCACCGACAAGAAGGGCCAAATCGTCGCTGACGATGACCTGACTGATTTCGAGAATGTGCCGCTGGGCACCGACATCCTCGATTACCTTGCCGCCGAGGTGCTGCCCCATGCCGAGGATGCCTATATCGACGAGACCTTCCGCGATGAGACGGACGGCGGCATTGGTGTGGTGGGCTATGAGATCAACTTCAACCGCTATTTCTATGAATACCAGCCGCCGCGGGATCTGGAAAATATCGACGCCGAGCTGAAGGCGGTGGAGGCCGAGATTGCGGGGATGCTGGCGGAGGTGACAGCATGAACGACATGGCTGTGATCTCCAGCGACAGATTGCCGGCAGGTTGGAAACGCGTCCCGCTCAAGCACAATCTCCGCCGGCTCTCAGATAAGTTTCCCAAAGGCGGCAAAGTTATGGCCCTTGAGAACATCGAAAGTTGGACGGGCCGTGAAATCAAGACGGCATCTACCTTCGAAGGTGATGGGGTTGCCTTCAAAAAAGGTGACATCTTATTTGGTAAACTTCGCCCCTACTTGGCTAAGGTTCACCTTACTGAAACGGATGGGGAAGCGGTTGGAGATCTTTGGGCACTTCGCCACCAAGAACATGTTGATCCATGCTTTGCGGCGTATCAATTGCTGGAACCGGGTTTCATTGATCGTGTGAATGGCTCTACGACAGGTGCAAAGATGCCAAGGGCGGAATGGGGCTTTGTCGGATCAATCAAAGTGCCAACTCCACCCCTCGAAGAACAAACCGCCATCGCGACCTTCCTTGACCGCGAGACCGCGCGGATTGATGGGCTGATCGAGAAGAAGGGCCGATTCATCGAGCTTCTGAAAGAAAAGCGCGCCGCCTTGATTACTCATGCGGTGACCAAGGGGATTGATGTCGATGTGCTGATGAAGGACTCGGGTGTCGAGTGGATTGGGCAGGTTCCGTCCCATTGGGATGTGAGGCGTATCGCTGCGCTCTTCCGCGAAGCTTTCCGCGCGCCCGATCCCAGCCTTCCTGTTCTTTCAGTCTCCATCCACGATGGCGTCACCGATGGAGAGCTTTCTGATGAAGAGCGTGACCGCAAGGTGGCACTGAGCGAAGACCGAACCAAATACCAGGGCGTGGCGCCTGGTGATCTGGTCTACAATATGATGCGTGCGTGGCAGGGTGCCTTTGGCGCAGTTCAGGTCGATGGCCTTGTCAGCCCCGCATATGTCGTGGCCCATCCAATCGCAGAGTTCCGCACGAAGTTCATTGAGCATATTCTGCACACAAAATCAGCATCTGAGGAAATCCGTCGGTTCTCGCGTGGTATCGCAGATTTCCGGATGAGGCTCTATTGGGATCACTTCCGGAACCTGCGTGTTTGCTTGCCCTCGCTGGAAGAGCAAGACGCAATCCTCGCCCACATCGACCGCGAGACCACCCGCATCGAGGGCCTGATCTCCACCACCAACCGCAGCATCGAGCTTCTCAAAGAGAAACGCTCGGCCCTGATCACTGCAGCCGTGACCGGCAAGATTGACGTAAGGAGCGCGGCATGAGCGACCTGCACCACGAAAAACACCTCGAAGCCTACATCATCGAGAAACTCGCCGCCCAAGGCTGGCTGGTGGGGGATAGCACGGGATACGATCCCGACTACGCGCTCTACCCCGAAGATCTCGAGGCATGGCTGAAGGCCACCCAAGGGCCGAAGTGGGACAAGCTTGCCGCCATGAATGGCGAGAAGACCCGCGAAGTGGTGATGAAACGCCTCGAGGCCGCGCTGGACAAGGACGGCATGATGCACGTCCTGCGCCGAGGCTTCAACATCGCCGGCTGCGGGCACCTGGATCTGTCTGAGGCCGCGCCCGAGGATCAGCGCAACGCCGATGTGCTCCACCGCTACGCCTCCAATCGCCTGCGCGTGGTGCCGCAACTGAAATACCATCCTGGCCGCGAACTGGCGATCGATCTGGGGTTCTTCCTCAATGGCCTGCCGTTGGCCACGGTGGAACTGAAGACCGACTTCACCCAGTCTGTCGAACATGCCAAGAACCAGTATCGCAATGACCGCCTGCCGGTCGATCCGATCTCGAAACGCAAGTACCCTCTGTTGACCTTCAAACGCGGCGCCGTGGTGCATTTCGCCATGTCGGACAGCGAAATCTGGATGACGACCAAGCTGGCCGGCGAGAACACCTTCTTCCTGCCCTTCAATCAGGGCTACGACGGCCACGGAGGTAACCCGCCCCGCGAAGATGGCGAATACCCCGTCGCCTATTTTTGGGAATACATGTGCCGTCCTGACAACTTCCTGCGGATCTTCCACAGCTTCGTCTATGTGGAGAAGAAGAACGTGGTCGACCTGAAGGGCAACTGGACCGTCAAGGAAACACTAATCTTCCCGCGGTATCACCAGTTTGACGCTGTGAACGAGATGATCTCGGACGCCAAGGATAAAGGACCCGGACAGGCTTACCTGTGTGAACACAGCGCAGGGTCGGGGAAGACTTCGACCATCGCCTGGACGGCGCATGATCTGGTCAGGCTGCGCAGGGATGACGGCACACCGATTTTCGATACGGCCATTATCGTGACGGACCGCAACGTGCTCGACGGGCAGCTACAGGATGCGGTGCAGCAGATCGATCACCAGAAGGGGCTGATTGCCGCCATCGACCGGGAGACCTCCTCGAAGTCGAAGAGTGATCAATTGACCGAGGCGATGACCAAGGGCACACCCATCATCGTTGTGACGATCCAGACCTTCCCTTTCGCGATGGAAGCGATCCTGACCGAGAAGTCGCTGAAGGATAAGAACTTCGCGGTGATCATCGACGAGGCGCATACCTCGCAGACCGGGAACACGGCCTCCAAACTTCAGGCGACGCTCGCACTGTCGTCGAAGAAAGACATGTCAAACATGACGATTGAGGAGATCCTTGCGGAAATCCAAAGCTCGCGGAAGCGCCCTGCCAACGTCTCGCATTTTGCGTTTACTGCCACGCCGAAGCATTCGACGATGATGCTCTTCGGCCGACCGGCAGACCCAACAAAGCCGGCATCCGATGACAACCTTCCTGTCTCTTTCCACAAATACGAGATGCGCCAGGCTATCGATGAGGGGTTCATCCTCGATGTGCTGAAGGGGTATATTCCCTACAAGACGGCCTTCAATCTCGGTCAGGAAATGGTCGAGGAGAGGCGCGTGGATGGCAAGGCAGCCAAACGCGCTCTCGCCGCCTGGATGGCGCTCCATCCGACGAACGTGACACAGAAGGTGCAGTTCATCATGGAGCATTTCTCGAAGAACGTGGCTCACCGTCTGGATGGCAAAGCCAAGGCCATGGTGGTGACAAGCTCTCGTGCTGCCGCTGTGCGCTACAAGAAGGCCTTTGACGTCTTTATCGAGGCCAACCCCGCCTATAAGGAGATCCGCGCCCTGGTGGCTTTTTCCGGCAAGCTGACGGGCAAGGAGGTCATGCACCCGAATGATGATCTGCTTCAGGACGATGTCTTCTCTGTCGATGAGGATGTGGAGTTCTCCGAGGGCAACATGAACCCGGGGACCGGCGGCCAGGATCTGCGCATCGCCTTCGATCGCCCGGAATACCGAGTGATGCTCGTGGCCAACAAATTCCAGACCGGTTTCGACCAACCAAAGCTGGTGGCGATGTATGTCGACAAGAAAATCGCGAACGCAGTTGAGATCGTTCAGACCCTTTCCCGACTGAACAGGACGTTCCCTGGCAAGGATCAGGTTTTCATCATCGACTTCGTGAATGATCCGGGTAGCATCCAGGCTGCCTTTGCCCAGTATGACAGCGGCGCCAGGATCGAGCAGGTTCAGGATCTGAATGTCATCTACGACATCAAGGACAAACTGGATGAACAGGGGGTCTACGATGATGGGCATGTGCTGAACTTCATGAGAGCACGATACGAAACGGCCGCATCCCTGAATGCGGGCGGGGACAATGAGCATAAAGCCATGTTCGCAGCGACCCAGGAGCCGACAGATACTTTCAACGACCGCCTGAAAAGCCTGCGCGGTGTGGCTCAGGACGCAGAGGACGCCTTTGAAAAAGCGCGTCTGGTCGGCGATGATGACCGCATGAAAAAGGCCGATCACGACCGGCGCCAAATCGCCGAGGCGATCGGTCAGATGATGGAGTTCAAGAAGGGGCTCGGCAGGTTCGCCAGAACCTATTCCTACATTGCCCAATTGATCGACCTCGGCGATCCGGATCTGGAGAATTTCGCATCCTTCGCCAAGCTTCTGGAAAACCGTCTCAACGGTATACCGCCAGAGAACGTTGATCTCCGGGGCATCACCCTAACGGGTTATGATATCAAAACCCGTCCGCCTGAAGAAGCCAACGGAGATGACAACGGTGAAATTGGGGATGACAAGACCACCCTGAAGCCTGAAAGCGCCGGTGGCTCCGCGTCACCGGGCTCCGTTCCGGTCTACATACAGGAAATCATCTCCAAGCTGAACAGCATCTTTGGAGAGGCGACTCCCCTCAGCGACCAGGTCAATTTCGTAAACCAGATCGCCACGATTGCGAGGGAGAATCCGGTGGTCATGGCCCAGGTTGAGCGAAACGACAAAACCGGCGCGATGAAGGGCCACCTTCCTGGTGCCGTCGAAACCGCTGTCGCGCGCGCCATGTCATCCCATGCCGCCCTCGCGACCTTGTTGCTCAAGTCTGATCGTCAGAGCCTCGAGCTTCTGACTCCTGTGATCTACGATCTCTTGAAGCAGGGTGGACGGATTGAGCTTGGACAATGACTAATATGGCTACAGGAACTGGTGACGCGACCTTAATGAGTGATCGTTCAAAGAGTTTGATCGAAATGTATTCGAAGTTTCGACAAGAGTTCGATGCGCTGCCTATGCGAGGGCGCTATATGCCGTATGATTGGTATACCTTGCCAGAGGCGATGAGCGCGACATTGATGCCATATACCCAGATGCTTCATGAGCAAGCTCGAGAAATTTCAAATATAATTAATGATCTGACGAATAATGTACTCCGACTTCGCGCTTGGCATGAAGTCACAAGAGAAATGGACAATCAGGAGAAAGTGAACGCGGTACATGAGTTCATTGGAAATCTGGGCACAGTTTCTCTTGGACAGCCCTATGCGATCAAGTCTCGATTTGCCTATTCCGTGGGACACCTGTCTCATCAAGCGAATAGGGTGAAGGATGGCTCGAACTGGATTGATGATCTCCCGGAGGAGAACCTTAATCTCAATGACATCGAATCCAGTGGAAAACCTTGGAAGAAGTACCGGAAGGCCAAGCTAAAAATCGAACGTATCGCCGATCGTCAATTTAAGAGTGACACTGACGATTTCCGTAATGCGTACAATAATCGGTTCTCTGTCCACCTCCTGATTGGGCAATCTGGGAGTGTGAAGCGGAACGTCGAGTTTGATGGCCGCATTTACGATTATGCTTACGGAGAGAGCGAACCACTTGAATTGGCCCATATCGCAGACCTCCTTCAAATCGAATGCGAGAAGTGCTATGACGCATTCGAAGCGTATCAAGCTCTAATTGATGAGCAGATCACGAGGATCACGGAGGCTTCTTCATAACATGAAATTCCGACCTCTTGGTCAAACCAGTGAAAAGAGGTCTCGTTCATAAACGAGACCTTTTGCCAGTCCCAGACGCATGGCGGGACTTTTCCCGTCGGCGCCGGTTACCATGTAGTTGTAGTAAAAGCGCAGGATGTTGATGATCTTCACGACCATGTTGGGATCGTAGAAAGCGTATGCATACCAGGTACGTCGCCGGTTCGAGCCTGTCTGCATCCCACGGTCAAACCCTGCGACGCGGCGTCGGACAACAGCAAAATAGGCATCAACTGGATGAATGGAGGCCCTGCATAGGATCTGTGCCAATTCGATACGCGTATGCTGTCCAAGATCGGTCCACAGCTTGATTTTCTTGTTGGGCTCGCCTTGGGTGTGAAAAGGCCAGGGCATTCCATCTTCCATGAGACGCTTTCCGCGTTCTTCTTGATCAAGGCTATCCTCCTGGGCTGCCTCATTTGACGGGTCCAAGTTGATTGTTAGTGCATTGTCGGCCTCTGGGCCAAGGGGATAACGGCCTCAGGTGCTGGCGGGCGATAGCCCAGGGCACTGTGAGGCCTCTTGGTATTGTAGTGCTTCCTCCATTCTTCGATGATGATTTGCGCTTCTCTTAGCGAGTAAAAGATTTCCCCGTTGAGCAGTTCATCTCTCATCCGCCCGTTGAAACTTTCACAGTATCCGTTCTCCCAAGGGCTGCCTGGCTCGATGTAGGCGGTCTGCGAACCGACAGCTCCGATCCAGTTTCTGACGGCCAGAGCGACGAACTCAGGCCCGTCGCCCATTGGGCTCGGACCAATGGCGCCATCAATGGGCAACTCCGAGCGAATGAAGGCCGGCGCGCCCCGCAAGATGAAGAGATCTGTCAGAACATCTATGACGTCTGTCGAGTTCAGCTTGCGTTTCACCTTGATCGCCAAACATTCGCGGCTGAATTCATCGATGACATTCAGCGTGCGGAAGGCCTTGCCGTCATCGGTTCGGCAATGCACGAAATCATAGCTCCAAACGTGATTGCGATGTTCAGGTCGCAAGCGGACGCACGACCCATCGTTCAGCCAGAGCCGCCCTTTCTTTGTTTGTTTTGGCGGCACCTTCAGCCCCTCCCGTCGCCACAGCCGCTCGACACGACCATCACTGACAGACCATCCAGCCTCTCGGAGAAGCACGGCAACCCTGAGGAACACGCCTCTGTGTCGAACGGTGTTGCCCCAGCACCCGGCACACACGCCGTTCCGAAACGTTATGCCGGGAACGAACATGGTCGATGCAAGCACGACGACGGGCGGGGCTTAGAAGTTTCCCCGTGCAGCCTCAGTCAAGATGAGCTTGTCGAGCGTCAGATCTGACACAACCCGTCTTAACCGTTCGTTCTCTTTTTGCAGACGCTTCAGCTCCTTCAGTTGATCCACGCCCATTCCGCTATACTGCCTGCGCCAGCGGTAATAGGTTTGTTCAACAACGCCAATCTGTCTGATCGCATCCAGACGGGGCATCCCTTGCCCCATCAATACTTCAACTTGCCGTAACTTCGAGATAATCTCTTCCCGCTTCGGTCGCTTGTTTGCCATAGCTGGTCCTCCATTTCCTAAACATAGGGGTGGACCCGTTCAAATGGGGAGGCTCAAAATGGCAAGATGCTTGCCATCAGAGTTAAGTTAGATCATTGATGTCCACTCACCCTCACCAGAAATCGTGACCAAGTCTTGACGACATATTTTGTGCGGAGCCATGAGGTGTTTTCACTCATTCCCGAACCAATCCAATCGGTAGAGGCATCAAGCCGGACGCATCAACCTCTGGAATGTCGCGCAGCTGATCGAATGCTGCAACATGCTTTGCCATGGTTTTTGCGAGATCCGCACGGCCATGTGGCGGATTGACGATCATAGAACGAAGATCACGATCCAATTTCTGAGCCCATTCCAGAGAAACCGACCGGGGGTATGGGCCAGGGTTCCATGACAGCAATTTCGGGATTGGGTTTGTTTTCAGTTTCATCCCTGTGCTGACAACGATCTCCTGAAGGGCACGCCACTCAGCAGTCCATGGCAAGGCCAGATAATTCTGAATCTGCATGATACTCTTGCCATAAGTTTGCCCTTTCGCGGCAGAGCAAGGCCACTCAAAAGAGGCAATATCTACAGCACGAACATCATCAAGGGTTGCGTTTTCATCGAGCGGTAAATGCTCGGTTAAGATACCAAGTGCCAGTTTAATACTGCGATATGTTGTTGGTGCCGCACCCATCGTGGCGATGACAGTTTCAAACTCCCGATTTAAATTTCTCGGCAACCCGCCATGCCGCTGTTTGCGATGCCGTAAAGGCTGCAGATGTTCAAATCCGGTAATTTTTCGGAGATCATGCACGCTTTTATACACATGAGACAAACGGTCATGAGGACAACTCTCCCGCAACTCCTCCAACCAGGTCTGTGTGATGTCTTCTGGCGCAATGTCCCTTGTGATCGCCTCTCTGCGAATAAACCAAAGATGCTTGTATTCGTCAGTGATCAGAGCTGTCTTGGTAATCTTGGTATAAAGATCATCCCAAGCATCGACGACAGGATCTTTTGTTCGCGCCGGTGACTTTGGAATGGGCAATGAGCGCCGAATGCCGGTCGGAACAGGCGGCAACAATTCATCCGGGAGTACCCCTCGCAGGGCGTCCAACTGTTCGCAGCCCAGACGACATTGCGTTGGTGTAGATCGGCACCCACGATTTTTGTGATACTTGATGACTCTTCTCACCCAGTCTGGAGAGATTTCGGAAGGCATCAAACCGGCCGCACTGGCCGGCTTAGAGATGTTGAATAACGCGTTTGTCGGAAAGCGGGCAGTTCTCGCCATTTTTCGGAGATCTGCCCACGCCTGCTCAACTTCCGTGAGCCGGTAATCGCGACCTCCAATGCAATGCATAACCTCATTGATATAGACGCGTAGCGTTTGGGGCTTGATTGGAGGAACGTCAACTTCCGTTGGATCTGGCAAATCCGGGACTGATTTGCGCATGTCTTCCAGGGAATCGCTCACGCCATTCAGAAGGCCCCCTTCGGCAGCAAGGCGATGTACATAATCAAATGCGTTGAGTTCATTCTTGCGTTTGATCAAAGTACGCGCCAAAGCGATTTCTGGTGCCATCGCCACAAAGCTGCAATGATCACGTAAAGCCAGTAGGGCTGCTGGCTTCCGTTCCGGCAAAAGTCCGGTCTTTGCGACCAATTCATTGTCATACAGCTGTCGGAATGCATTCAATGCCCCACGAAAACGAATTCTCTGTGCTCCTCTGAGAGGTGCATAAGCCTTTCTAATAATCTCATCATCCACGTGCCACGGCTCTGTTTTCGAGGGAAGAAACTTAGGCAGATCATGTAAACTCGCCATTGTCCTGTTGAAGCCAAGACGTGCAGCGCGTCTCAACGAAGCCCAGGGATCACTATCCGAGTTACCGGGATCAGCCATCATCTGCGCATCCAGAATAACTCTGCGCCAAGCCTGATAGTGTGTTGCGCCGTTCCAATGGCCGCGAAGATCGACCTTGTCAGGCGGATATGCCCTGGCGAAATCAGGTGCGGCGAGATTGAGCGCCTCTACAGGTACCCCTTCTTTCTTCGCCAGAAGTTCAATAGCGATAATTGTGGTGAAGCGCGTTTCGTCTCTGACTGATAACGCATTTTCGGTCAGATGAGCGTAGATTTCAGAGATCTGCATTGCGGCTATCCTGTTGGTCTGTGAGCGCACGGATCTGCCGGATGAGATCATCGGGCATGAGTGCTTCCCGCCGATCACTGGCAGCAGCCTGCACACGCTGCACCGCCACCTGACGCACGCGTTTCGCCTGATATTTTTTTGCGGTTTCTGGTGATGTTTGCTGCGCCATGACCATCGCGTCGCGTGTGCCCGTTTCGCCGCGCTGAATGGCCTGATCAGTGTGAAGCATGGTCCGCGTCGTCGTAAACGAAGTGCCGGCGAAGGTCTTGAATAGGCGAGGAATGTAGGTCGGGCTGGTGTATTTCCCTTCATTGCGCTTAATCAGGGGCTCATGTCTCTGCACGGCGAGAGTTCTCAGCTCAGGTAGATGGCGCGCATCGTGATCTCCCTGAACCACCGCGTCGATGTAACGGGCGAACTCAGGCTCTAGTGGGACCACGAGGTGGTCGGTGTTGCGCGATCTTGTCTTTTTGATCGCGGTGTCGATCACCCATGTGTCCGCCTCCCAAACCAGTGTCTCCCCAAAGGTCAGGCGGGCATCGGCATTGCGAAGGGGCACAATGCTGAAAAGACCGAGAACTGCGCCTGCATTCCGCAAAAGATATCGGCGAGTAGGACTGGCCTCAAATCTCGCACGCAGCAGGAGAGCATCCGCCTTTTCCAACAGGCCGAGAGTTGTGTTTCCGGTGTCGAGCAAAGCCTGAAACTTCAGCGCATCTTGCCCCTTTTCGTAGAGGGAGTATCGGGTCAAACGTTTGCTGAGATACTTTGTGTCTTCGTCAGAGACGAGCCCGCTGTACCGGGCAAAACGGTGCAGCTCTTCCACCGTGGCGCGCATGGTTGCCCAACGGATGCCGTGCGGCCTTTGACGCAGGCGCCCTTCAAGATCGGTGAGATACTGGGTCACGATGTCTTCCGAAATGGCCGGTTCAAATCCTGCTTCACGGGCCGACCATGTGAACTGACACAGCTTTTCACACATGCGGTGCAGGATGTCTGGGGCAGGCGCGGCCGTTTTCTTTCCGGGAAAGCCGTGTGCAGCACGGCGCAATACCTCTTGCCATACATAAGGAAGTTCCCACGGATGCACCGAGACTTTCCGAGATCGGGCGTCTGGTTTGTAGTGGCAGGGGGCCCAATCAACGGACTGGTCCTCAGTTACAGGGGCGGGCTCCAGAGCTGGCTTTGGAAGCAGTGCCGCCGCAGCAGCAATATTGTTCAGTTCCGATGGCAGAATGACTTCGAATGCCGCGCAGAGATGAGACAACCACAGGTGCGGTGCAGCCGGATGCGAAATCTGAGCCCATTGAGCATAGTCGCAGGCGGTTGGCTGTTCTGCTCCGTGAGCAATTGCCTGCTTCCAAACCTGATCTGCCGCCATCAATGCAGGCAAAGGGAGATCAAAAACGTCTTCGATGTGCAGAAAATGCTTCCACATCGGTTGTGAGAGGATTTGATGCCGCTTCATGCTTTTGCCCCTCGGGTTTGCAGGATTTCGGAACGGCGACGAGCCGTATCTTTCTGCACGTTCAACACTGACTGTTTCGCGTTGATCCAGGCATAGTTGCGCTGGACGACAGCGACTGAGTCTCCGAGGATTTTTGCAAGATCTTCCATCGACCTGCGGCCTTCGTTGATGTCGATCGAACAGTAACCGTGGCGATAATTATGGGAATTCATTGGCAGGCCGATTGCACCGGAAGCCTCTGCAAGCCAGATGTAAAAGGTACCTGCAACGAACCCATCGTTTGAGGTGACGGCCTTCTCAAGTGGTGGGAAAAGCGCGTGTGTTTTGTCCCCCTCGGGGAACAAGGGCCGGATTTCTCTCAAGTAGAATTTGATGATCTCGACAGCATGGTCTCCGGCGCCCCGTTTCTCGATCGTGATCGGCTCGAGTTCTTCGCCACGTTCAGAGAGAAACCGTCCGTTTTTGAGCTCCTCGTTCGGGAACTTGATAATCACGTTGGGAGTTCGCCCGCCGAGATGCAGATGCATTGTTTTGTTGGGGCCGGTGTGCCGGAGTGAGAGCATGTTTTGCCGCCGAAATGGCGCACCCTCCAGAGCAATCGCAGCGTATGCTGCCATCATACCGAACATTCGAACCTGCCGGATCACAGATTTGGCGAAGGAGCGCTCCTTGTCGGGCAGGGTGGCCAACACGGCCGGCTTTGAAATGGTCTTCAGGTCTAAGCCATGTTGTTTCGCGGCGGCGAGGATTTCGAGAGCACGACGATAGTATTCGAGATGCTGAATCTGAAAGAGGGCCGTTTTCCTAGGATCATGCAGGAGGGATTGACACCATTTCTTGACCTTCGGGCTCATCGTTTTGCCCGCTGATCGGCCCGCGACCAAATATGGAAGGACCTTCGTAAGTCCCCGGACATAGGCACCGGCATCGGGCAGTCCATTCCGGTGCAGAAGACTCCCAAGGTCTGCAGCATATCCAGCGAGTGTTCGCGTCTTAAGACCCGCATTTCTGCCCCACGCTGCCAAGACGCAGTCGACATTATTTTCGGAGAACAGATGCTTCAGATCGACCTCGTTCGAGAGGTTCGGGAACAACTCAAGGAGGGTCTGGATATAGAGTGAGGTCGCGGCACTATATGTTGCACGCGTCGAGGCAGAAAGCGCTACCGCCATATGTGCGTGGCGCGGATCATCAACTTGTTCTCGTGCGGCGATCTCAACCCAATTAGTGATGGCGTTTTGAAGTGGCTCTGGGAGTGTCGAGATGCGGCCAGCTGGTTTCACGACCGGGTTCACGGAGTAGGGGGGCAAGAGAGGGCGGAAATGTTCAATATCGCGTAGGCTGTCCAAAGCCTTCAGACCGTTTCTCAGGCTTTTACGCTGCGCGATAGAGGCAGACGACAGCCAAGTCTCGGCCCGGCTCAACGTCAAACTCGAAGGGGAGATATCGCCAGCTCGGCAGCGGTCGACCAAAGTCGTGAGTGCAATGCGATTTTGTTTTCGGAAAAATCCGGCGGCGACCAGAAGGTCCACATGCCGTAACAACTCAGCCCAATCATCGTTGCGTGCTTTCCGCTCAAGTTTAGTGACCTTCGCCCCGGTTACAGCTTCAATGAGGCGGCGGCCTGCACGGTGCTGTTGTTTGTAGGTCTCCTCTGAAATTCCTGCGGCGTGAATAAGAGCCTGAAGTGCAGGCATGCTGCCACGCAACTTCGGGACGGACTTTTCATACTCCGTTAATACCGCCGGAAAATGATCGAAATCCGGACCTTCGAAACCATGGATCGCAAAAGCGGACTTCGCTTTGCGGATATCTTGTTTCTGGCTTGTGCTGCCATGCGTTTCAACATGTACAACGGTCTCTTGCATCGTCGGAGTTTTCGAGGTTCTTTCAGTCATAGGTAGTTCCATAAGGTATTGGCGTTACGAGGACTTTCAGGCGTTATCGGGAAGGTCGTAACGAATAGTCCTAAATTTCCCCGCACCGGAAATTCAGGACCGTTCGTTACAAATGGCATTGGCGGGATACCTTGGCGTTATCGGAGCAAATCGCCGCAAATACGTTACGAGAGATGGGCTGTGATGCAGTTTTGGGCGCCGGACCGGTAGTTATTGTCGGTATGAACGGGATCGGTTCATTCCGCAGATATGCGTCGATTTGTGCTGGGACCCAGCGCCGGCCTCTGGCCGCCGCCTGTCTGTGATCCGTGTGAGTCAATTCGATAGGTGCGGGAAGAGTAAGCCGTTTTTCGCAAATCGCGGCATTGATCGCTGAAACGCTCAGTCCTGTGTACGCAGCTACCCAGGTGGATTTTTGCAGTGGGTAGAGCAAAGGTTCCAGATCCTCTGCATGACGCACTGTGACACCGAGGATTTGTCTCATCACGTCGTGAACTGAATAGCGATGGTTCTTTGCAGAACCGGACAGTTCGCGGATGCCAAAGCCTTCGATCAGACGAGGAATCGAGTTTTTGCCAAGCTGTGCCCAGGCGGCAAGTTCACCTGTTGACATGACAGAAGAGGTGCGCAGCACAATTGGATTAAGGGATGCGATAAAGGCGGTCATTTTGCTGGCCTCAAATTTAATAGGTTGCTACCTAAGTATCCGTGAGCTATCTGCCTTCAAGAAGTTTTTTCAATATGGAAGCGCAGAATTGTATGGATTTCGGTCCTTTTGTTGCTTGCTGTGCTGAGGAATGGTAGGTAGCAACCAAAGTATTTCCTGAGCGAATTTCTTGATTTCGGTGCAGTAGAGAAGCTCTAATGACGTCAAACACTGAAGCCCCCGAATTTAATCAGGTTCGCGTTCAACGCGGTCGGGATATTTACGATCTGTGTTCAGCAATCTCGAAAGAGAGCATGAAGCGGCGACAGGCCAAGCTTGGTTCGATTGGTTTGACGGCCGGAATGGCAGGTTTTATTCGAGTTGTTGGTGATCGAGAGGATCTGACACTGTCAGATGTTGCCAAGGCGCTCCGTGTTGAGACGGCCACTCTGAGTTCTCTGGCCGTTCGGATGGAGCGAGATGGCCTTCTCATCAGGCAGCCCTCTCCAAAAGACAAACGCGCAATGCTTCTGCGTCTCACGCCGCGTGCGCGAGAGCTTGGTCAGCAGGCAGAACAGATTGCAAACGTGGAGATGGCTGATGTGACGTATGGATTGTCCGAGATTGAACAAAAGCAACTCGTCAAGTCTCTTGAACAGGTCCTTCAGAATTTGGATGAATTCTCAATGTGAAGAAAGACAGGAATGCTTGGTTTGACATTTCTTAAAAATCGCAAACCTTCGGCCACGCACGTCTTATTTGATTAAGCACCCGATCTAAATAGAATTGCCGGACACGCTGTAACTTTGTGCCGATCTGATTTTCCGGGAAAGTCGGCAGTGCGGGACGGAGCTGCCGTTTGCCGCAAGTCCGCATAGCCGATTTCGGTTTCCATTTCGACTTGGAAGGGGAGATTATCGATCGACACACGGCGGAAATGTCAGAAGGCATAACGGGCGGGTGCAGTGCGTACGGTCGCGCCCGCTCATTGGCGCAATAGCCTGATCCTACCACCTTTCTCACTCAATGGCACTACAGGTTGATCTTTTTGCAAATCGGTGAAAATTTCAGCAAAAATTCCCGTAGAGGCATCGCATGCATATTCTGAGATCACTCGGCCCGGCTGTGGCCCGCGTACCAGCCAGAGAGGCGCTACGCGCGGGGCTTGGTGCGCTCATTGGGTTGGCGTTGACTGGTTTGTTCCTCTTGTCGCCCGCTGTTGATCTGGACCTTGGCCTCTATCTCGTCGCGCCCTTCGGTGCGTCCTCGGTCCTGCTTTTCGCCGTACCAAACAGTCCTCTGGCGCAGCCGTGGTCTGCCATTGTCGGCAACACAGTTGCGGCCCTCGTCGGGGTTGCAGTCTGCCTTCTCGTGACGGACCCCGCCTTGCGCATCGCCCTTGCCGTCGGGCTGGCCATCACGGCGACCATCCTGTGTCGTGCTATCCATCCGCCCGCCGGAGCCGTAGCCATGACCGCAGCCATGTCCCCTGACGCCATCGCGCACCTGGGGTTCTGGTTCGCCCTGACACCGATCGCGGTTGGGACAATATCGCTGGTCCTGCTGGCAACCGTCTATGCCCGACTGACAGGGCGCCACTACCCGTTCCGGCAGTTCGATGACCCAAGCAGCCACGGCACACGAGATCGCAATCCGATGGAACGTCTCGGGCTTTCGGAAGAGGAGCTAACAGGTATCCTTGAACGCTATCGGCAATCATTCAACCTCGGCGTCGAGGATCTTGCCCGACTGATCGGAGCCGCCGAGCTTCAGGCCGCAGCACAGTCTTCGGGGCCGTTGACCGCGCAGGATATCATGTCGCGCAACCTCGTCACCGTCTCCCCTGAAACCCCACTTGGCGAGATCGCCGATCTGTTCCGGCAGCATCGTTTCACATCTCTGCCGGTCGTCGGGACGGAACAGACCTTCCAGGGTGTCATCTTCCAGATGCACCTTATCAGCCAGGCCCGCGATGATGCCTTGCGCCTCGACCGAGGCTTTGGCGCAGCCTTCCGCCGATTGCTGGACAAGGGGCGGGAGAAACCCGTGACGGCCGCTGACATCATGAGCGTCGCCGGGCCGCGCGCCACCACCGGCACCCCGATCGGGGCGTTGCTGCCGATGATGGCGGAGGGAGATACAGACGCCGTTCCGGTGCTCGAGTACGGAAAGATCGTTGGCATTGTCACGCGGACCGACCTGGTTGTGGCACTGGCCCGGAGTGCGGCGCGCGCGAAGTCCGAATGACGGATCTGCTTACAGGGTCAATAAAGTAGCCTCTTCTTGATCCGCGGGCTCAATGTTGTAGGCCACTCGAGCGGTCCCACTGTGCCGGGGTGAGTTGACCTTGTCGCCGATATCGACATCATCTCCGCGACGACCATGTCCGACAGGCCCACCAATCAAGAGAACTACAGGGGAAGCATGAGCGACCGCCCTACCTTTGATGACATCCAGCGAGAGCAAGAGAAATTCATTGGTCCTCCTGAGCCAGCCCAGAGTCCAAAGATGGCACGCGCGCTGACTGAATCTGACGAAGTTAATGCGGATACTCTCGTCACTTTGTTGATCATCCTCTAAGCGCTCAGGACCGGACTACTTGTCGATCCAAAGCACCTGCCGGAGAGGATTGTCGAAATCCTTAAGGAGAACTGCGCGGGCCCGAACATGCCCGTTACTCTATACCCAACGACGTCACGAGGAGCCCAGGAAAAAAATTTCATTTCGGTGGCCCAGAGGGACCGCCGTTGAAAATATGAAGATTGGCATCAAGGCTCTTCGACGGTGTACCCGCTCGTCATCGGGGTCACATTCTGATCATAAAGGGTGAAGCTCTTCAGGCGCTCAAACTCAGGGTCGCTTGGGGTAAAGATCTGTGCGCGAGGCTGAAAGTTGCAGCCGTCAGTAACGGTCCCGGGGCCATGGTCCGGCGCGCCTTCAACGAAGCCCCAGGACTCCGGGTAATGTGCATCAAAATAGACTTCCGCATCCGTGGTCTCCGCAGGGAAGCTGGTGCCATAGAAGTAATGGACGTCGTCATATCCGATCTGATCACCCAAGGCGCAGCTGCCGGTAAGGCTAATACCCAGGTTGACGATTGTCTGGACATTCGTTTCCGCAAGTCGGAAGGCTGCACGAACAGGGCGCACTGGTGTTTTGATGACCATATCAGAACAGGTGCGGCTGCCGTCAGGATTCAGGGTTCTAGTTGCACAGCTGTAGTAATAATAGTCCTCGATGGGAGTATCTGCCCCATTCCATGTTACGGTGACAGATTCTCGAATATATGGCGCAACTGCAGTAATCCCGAATTCATCACGGAGCATATCAACGACGAGATCGACATATTCCTTCGAGGCAGCATGATCTCCGCGTGTCGGCAACTCGATCCCTGTGATCGCAACGCCATCCCCGACGGATGAAATCTCGCTCACAATATTTCCGCCGGCACTCAGGCCGACAAGGCTCATGGCCGTGCTTGGCGCCGAGACCATGAGCGGCAGACCATTCACGCTGAGGGTTTCCGCCAGGACGCCCGCGCCAGAGGCCCCCTCATTCATGCCTACGACACCATATCCGCCATAGATGCTTGAGGCGCGCCCGTAGAGTCCGACACCATCTTCAGCATGACTGCGCGAGTCCAGAGGGCGATTTGAGGTTGAGGACACATTGATCCGTGTCTGAAAGTTCTTCACGCCGCCGATGTTCTGATCACCAAAGGTCCTGACCACGGAGTTGTCCACCTCGAAGCTGTCACCGTTCCGGTCGATGCCGTCGCCGCCCGTCAGGTTGTCGAGACCTTCCTGTGTCTCGCCAACGCTGTCTTCGAGATCCTCGGCCGCCTTGGCAATCTCTTCATCGACATAGGCCTTGTTGGCCGCATCGAAGCCATTGATCGGATAATCGAGGTTCTCGATCACCAGAATGCCGTTCCCGACGATCCTCGAGACGCCGGTGATCTCGTTGACACCGGTCAGATTGTTGCCCTGCATCTCGACATCCTGGGTGGCCTGATGGCGGCCAAAACCGTCGCCCGCGGGACGGAGAGCGTTGGGGTTGTATCCGGGCATGGCCATATCACCGACCATACCGCCCGCATTCATTCCTAATGCGCGTTCTGTCGTCCTGTTGATGTCCCAGTTCGTCTCGTCGGAATAGTCACCTGTTCCCTGGGCAAAAGATGGAAAACCGACGAAGACCGCAAGCGCAGTGCTGGCAGTCAGCTTCAGAAAATGATGCGATCTGTTCATGGATGATCCTCTCGACGGGAAGTGGTGATTTCTTCCAATGTATCGTGGAGAGCAGAAAATGCGCAGGTATGAATACTTTCCTTGATCTCTTTTTTGTTTGAAATCAGGTAGATGGAATATCTAACAATACGGAGGGCTCTGAGATTTCGTGCTCCGTGCCTATATTAGGAAAACTAATTTGGCGGGAAATGTTGACTCAATGGAGCCAAATTTTGGCAGTTGATCGAATCCCTGACCCTGAGGGTGCATCCTTCGGATGCTACGCTCGACCGCACGCAATCGCGCAGATAGCTGGCAAGGCAGTTGTACGGAATGCTTAATTCCATCTCCTGCTGATCATTGATTGCATCGAAAGCCTTGCGGGGTGCCCTGGTTTCTCAGTGCCTGATGCTAAGGTCTTTAACTCACTCATTGAGGTGAGGCGCAGGAGGCCGGTCGAGCTGTCATGCTAGGTCGGAGCCGCGCTTTCACCCAAGAGGGCTGGAATAGGGGCACACTCGGTCCGAGAGGAGAGTTGTCACAAAAGCGTACTGTTTGCTGCTTTCTGATAAGTGACTGTTTTTAAACAATATTCAAAGATTGTGGAAGCCTAACTCACACGCCCTGTGACACGGAGATTGTTTAAAATCAATAGCTTAAGTGCTGTCACGTGTCACGCCAGGATATGTATTACATGCGTACATGCGCGTGCGTACATGTGTGCGCGTACGTAAATACATATATATCTGTGACATGTGACATATACCTATATATTGACGCTTACCTATTGATTTTAAACAAATAAATCGTGTCACAGATTTTGTCACAAGCTGTCACAGCTGACCTGGTGTTGCCATGATTTAAGATCAAGCAACTGATAATAAACATTTTTATTGTGTTCTGGATGTGTGACATCGCCAATTAGTATGCGCTGCAGCATAAAAAGGGACATGCATGCCCTCTACAGATCCTCGTGAGGTGCGAGGTGGATTGTGGCCCTGAACTCAAAACGGTCTTGTTCCGTCCAATCTGTCCGGTAATTACTTCTATATGGAATTGTGTCATAATCAGATTTTCTCCCGGTGTTTGTCGATTGATCTCGAGGTAGATCCGCGCGCCGCGAAGATTTTTGCGCTGGCGGCAGTTCGTCAGCAGGAGGAACGTCCAGTTCTCAAATCTACTGAGGGTGTCAGTGTAGCGTTACTTGATCGCCTGGAAGCGCTGATTGGAGATGTGGACTACTTAATCGGCCACAATATCCTGCAGCATGATCTGGAGCATCTCATTGCGGCATGCCCCCGGTTGTCGGGCATTATGCAGGCGCCGATCGACACCTTGTGGCTCAATCCGCTCGCATTCCCGCGGAATCCCTATCATCATCTGGTGAAGCATTACCATGATGGCCGCCTGGCGACGGGACATGTGAATGACCCCGAGTTGGATGCACGGCTTGTGTTTGAGGTTTTGGCAAACCAGTTCGATGCTTTTGTAAAACTGGAGGCTGAAGAGGCGGATGCTCTTACGGCCTACCACTATTTGACGACACGCATGGAACGGGCTGCTGGTTTCGATGCGGTCTTTCGCTATGTGCGTGGCAAGGACTGTCCGAGCTACGAGGAGGCCTGTGCCGCGATACGGCGGTTGCTGGAAGGCCGCGCCTGCGGGAAGCGCGTCGAACAGACATTGAGCCGATTGAGCAGCCCGCAGAATGGTTGGCCCATGGCCTATGCGCTGTCCTGGATCACGGTTGCAGGCGGAGATTCTGTCATGCCGCCTTGGGTGCGGGCGCAGTTTCGCGAAGCATCTCTGATCGTGAAGCATTTGCGAGACACGTCTTGCAAAGACCCTGCTTGCGCCTGGTGTGCCGAACAGAATGATCCTGTCCGTGCGTTGGAAAAATGGTTCGGTTTTCCGAGCTTCCGCCCTAAGCCGGTCGATCCGGATGGTCGCCCCTTGCAAGAACGCATCGTCGACGAGGCTATGTCAGGCAATAGTCTCCTTGGTATTCTGCCGACAGGCACGGGGAAGTCGCTGTGCTACCAAGTGCCCGCGCTGTCTCGGTTCGACAAGATCGGGGCGCTGACCGTTGTGATTTCGCCTCTGGTCGCATTGATGTCGGACCAAGTTCACGGTATGGAGCGGGCCGGTATTTCCTGCTCGGTCACCATCAACGGAATGATGTCCATGCCCGAACGCCAAGATGCCCTTGATAAGGTTCGTATGGGGGATGCCGGTATCCTCATCATTTCTCCCGAACAGTTGCGCAGTACATCGATCCGCCGTGTATTGGCGCAGCGCGAAGTCGGGCTTTGGGCAATCGACGAAGCACACTGCGTCTCGAAATGGGGGCACGATTTCCGGCCGGACTATCGCTACCTTGGACGCTTCATCAAGGAATTCTCTGGCGATCAGCCGCCCGCGCCAGTGATTTGTCTGACCGCGACAGCAAAGCCGGAGGTTGTGGCGGATATCATCGAACATTTTCAGACGAAAGCGGGTATCGCACTACTTCCTCTCGATGGCGGCGCTTCACGGTCGAACCTGGCATTCGATGTGCGTCCGACGACGAAGAACAGCAAGTTGTCGGATGTGCTGACCGTCATTGAGGAACTCCTGCCCAATGAAGGGCGCTCCGGCGCTGTGGTTTATTGCTCCTCTCGGAAAGAGACCGAGCGCGTGTCGGAGTTCCTGAAGTCACAGGGGCTCGATGCCGCTCATTTCCATGCCGGGATGACCGCTGACGACAAACAGGGCGTGCAGGAACGCTTCCGTGTGGGTGAATTGCGCGTCATCGCGGCGACCAACGCCTTTGGCATGGGGATCGACAAGCCCGACATCCGGCTGGTTGTCCATGCAGATATTCCTGGGTCTCTGGAAAACTACCTGCAGGAGGCCGGGCGGGCGGGGCGTGACAGAGAGGATGCTCATTGTGTCCTTCTGTTCGCCGCGGATGATGTCGAGCGCCAATTCCGTCTCACCGCCAGTTCACGGTTGGCGCGGCACGAAATCGGGGCGATCCTGAAGGCGTTGAGACGGATCGACGAGCGCACGAAAAGGACCGGCAAGGTTGTTGCAACCTCCGGCGAAATCGTGCGGTCTGAGAAAGATCAGGAGTTCGAACGCGACAGCGCCACTGACGATACTCGCGTCAAGACGGCGGTTTCCTGGTTGGAAGAAGCGCATCTTGTGTCCCGAGAGGAGAACCGGGTTCAGGTCTTTCCATCTTCCTTGCGGGTGCGGTCGGTTGAGGAGGCAAAGACACGTCTCGCCGATGCGGATCTGACCCAAGCACATCGCAAGCAGCTCCTATCCATCGTGGAACATCTAATGACGACGCCAGCAGATGAAGGCGTGTCGACCGATGAGCTTTGCGGCGTGTCGGGTATCTCGCCTGGGGCCTTGCCGAAGGCCATGGCGACATTGGAAAACCTCGGGATCGCACGCAATGATGTGGCGATGACGGTATTCGTCCATGTAGGGGTTGCCCATTCCTCGGTCCAGCGTCTGGCTCAGGCCTCTACACTGGAAGCCGACCTGATCACGCTGTTGCAGGAATTGGCTCCGGATTTGGACGACAAGGCACCGGTCCCGCTGAACCTCTCCGAGACGTGCCAGCGGCTACGCGACAAGGAGCATCCGGATGTCCGGCCCGACGCGATCGACAAGCTGGTGCGCGGTATTGCCCAAGATGGTCGAAGCCTGGAGGGCGGGCGCGGGAATATCTCTTTGCGCAAAGCCAGTCGCAATACGCTGATGGTCACTTTGGTGCGGTCCTGGAAAACGGTGCAGGAGACGGCGAAACTACGATGGTTGGCAGCAGAATTGCTGCTGACCTATCTGACAGGGCGTCTGGACAAAGGCGCACGGGGCAAAGACCTTCAGGTCGAGACAACGGTTGGCGACTTGCTGGCTCAGTTGACGCAGGATGCCTTCCTGAAGACCAGTGGCGTACGAGACATGACAAAGCTGCTGGAACGCGCTTTGATGTGGTTGCACGAACAGGGCGTTCTCACCCTTGGCAAGGGGCTCACGGTCTTCCGGTCGGCGATGACCGTCTATCTCGATCCCGCCGGTGGCCAGTTTACTCAGACCCATTTTGCACCGTTGGAAGATCACTACGGCGAGCAGACGTTGCAGACCCATGTCATGGCGACCTATGCGGAAACTGGCCTTAGGACGATGATCGACGCGGCGCGTTTGTCAGAGGATTACTTCCTGCTCAATAAAGAGCAGTTCATGAAGCGGTGGATGCCGGGCATGGGCCGGGAGGTCCGGCGTCAAACCACCAGCAAATCCTGGGATGCGATTGTCGAGAAACTTGGCAATAAAATCCAGCAGGAGATCGTGACAGATGATCGGGACCGAACGAACGTCCTCGTTCTGGCCGGACCGGGGTCAGGCAAAACGCGGGTGTTGGTCCATCGGATTGCCTATCTGCTCAGGATGAAACGTGAAGATCCACGCGGGATTCTTGTTCTCGCCTACAATAGGCATGCTGCTGCTGAAATTCGCGTGCGGCTGCGGACATTGGTGGGGGATGATGCCAATGGTGTTACGATTTCCACCTGCCATGCCCTTGCGATGAAGCTGGTGGGCGCAAGTTTTGTTGGTCAGCGTGCCGACACCGAAGACTTTGATGACATCGTTATGGAGGCCGTGCGTCAGCTCGAGGGAGATGGTCTGACGAGATCCGAGGCCGAGGCGCAGCGGGACACTTTGTTGCAAGGCTATCGTTGGATTTTGGTTGATGAGTATCAGGATATCGGACCGGAGGAGTATCAGCTTATCTCTGCTGTGGCGGGGCGGTCTCTGGAGGATGCCGACCTGAAGCTGAGTCTGTTCGCTGTCGGCGATGACGATCAGAATATCTATGCCTTCAACGGGGCCTCAATCGAGTTTATCCGCAAATTCGAAGAGGACTACAAGGCGCGGCCAGCTTTCTTGGTCGAAAACTATCGCTCGACAGGTCATATCATCACAGCTGCGAATTCGGTAATCTCCGTTGCACAGGAGCGGATGAAAGTTGATCATGAAATCAGGATCAACACGGACCGGAAGAGCAACCCGCAAGGCGGAATTCTTGAGCAAGAGGATAGTGTAGCACAGGGCAGGGTGCAGCTCTTAGACGTGCCCGGTGGAGATGTTGCGCAAGCTGTCGCGGCCGTCGACGAGTTGATGCGACTGTCACGGCTCGACCCGAACTGGTCCTGGTCGCGCACTGCCATCATTTCTCGTGATTGGAGAAAACTGGGGGCCGTCCGGTCCTATGCCGAACAACAAGGCCTTGATGTCGAGATGGCCAACGAGGACCTGCCAAATATTTGGCGGCTTCGGGAGACCCAGACGTTGATTGCAGGTCTCAGGAGGCGCCAAGGAGAGTTATTGGGGATACATGACATCCTCACAGTTTTGAATGAGCAGGAGGTCAACAAATGGGTCGAGATTCTTGCGGAAGGTGTAGCGGAACTGGCGCGCGAGTTGAAAGCAAAGACCATGCCCGTGCCGGATATCATTGAGTGGTTTGCCGAGTGGTCACGCGATACGCGTGGTGAACAGCGCGGATTGCTTTTGCTGACCGCACATCGGGCTAAGGGGCTTGAGTTTGACCACGTGGTTATTCTCAACGGCGGATGGGATAAACCTTCGAAGAATGAAGACCGCGATGCACCGCGACGCCTGTTCTATGTGGCGATGACACGGGCTCAGCAGAGCCTCGTTGTTATGACATCTGGGGAACACGCTCTGCTCAAGGCAGGCTCTTCTTCGGTCCTGCGGCGTCTGGTCAGGCCAGATCCTGGGCTTGGTGTGCCACGCCCAAGTGTCTACCAGTTGCCCGATTTGAAATTTTCCGATTTGTCTTTTGCAGGTCGCCAGACTGAACGCCATGAGGCCCATGCCGCGATCCGCGCGTGCAAGGTCGGAGATCCCTTAACGCTGGAATTCCGTGATCCTCACTGGGAACTGATTGATCGGTTCGGGCATGTCATGGGGCGGATGTCGAAATCTTGGCAACATCCTCACGGATTTGCTTTCACCTCCGGCGCAGTTGGCGCTATTGTCCATTGGCGCAAGTCGGATAGTGACGATAAATATGCGCACTACGCGCGTCGCGATGCCTGGGAGACCGTCCTGCCTGAATTGGTGTTCTCGCCTGAAGGCGGCCAGTTGGTTTCGGAGAACAACTCGGTGCGGCCTGAAACAAAGGTCGCTCCTGAGACAATGTCTCCGTCAGAGAAAGGTGCGATGTCGTCAGACACAACGGTTGCCCAAGCGGTGTGGGATTTGGAAGCGCTTGGCGAGTTCGCGAAGGACGCCTACGCGACATGTCGATCCTGGGACGAGTTGATCACCGCCTTCAGCGACCATGGGCTCGAAATCGAGCCCAAATCAGGTGGACTTATTCTGAAGGATCGATCCGACGGCAATCAGATCTGCAAGATGTCCGCAGTGGGGCTGAGATACAGGGCGATGATCCGACACTATGGAGTGGGGTTTCCCGATCACCCAAATCCTTCCTTAACTGAGATGGCGTTGGCAAAGAAGGGGCGCTCCATCTCTGGAACAAAGGGGCGATCGAGAAAGAGAAGGCGTGCGGTTTTGAGGGATGAAGGTGATTTTGATCTCATTGAGGAGTGAGTAAAGTTTCCCAAGGCGGAAAAGCACGTTCTGCATTTTCCCAGTTCTTTGCAACATGAAGTGCGATGAAAGTGCCTCCAAATCCCAGCAGGATTATGCGGCTCCGCCGCAAGGCCGGTTTGAGCCCATATTGCCAAGAGATCAGTTACAGTAATTCCAATCCGCGGCAAAACTTTGCGAGCAAAACGGCCCTCTCCGGACATTCGTCGGCCTTTAGAGTGCTGCACTGCAACTTTCCCAATTGGACATTGGTTTAAGGGGCACGTTACCGTTGGGAAGAAGTGAAGCACGCGGGGAAAGATGGCCTGCGGCACATATCTTGAAATGTGAGGGAAAGGTATCCAGTGTTCCAATTTCACGAATTTCTTGAACGATGCGGTTACGACCCTCGGAGCACGCGGCTCCTGCGGCACGATGCCAGGGGCGGCTTGGCTTGGACGCGCGGGCAAGATGCTTTCCTCTGCTTCGCGTCGTTCCAGACACGAGCAAACTCACCCTATAACGGGGCGCCATCTCACGCATGTCACTTCATTGCAGGACCCACGATTGCCGGAACAGCAACGGCACTTTTTGTCGGAACAACAGAAGTTGCGAACGGTCGCCCATGGGATCGAGAGGAATTGCCTCTTGTCCGAGATGACGACGTAA
The DNA here is from genome assembly GCF_048270365.1 of Celeribacter sp. Classification (NCBI taxonomy): domain Bacteria; kingdom Pseudomonadati; phylum Pseudomonadota; class Alphaproteobacteria; order Rhodobacterales; family Roseobacteraceae; genus Celeribacter; species Celeribacter sp. Next base: position 24,756 of record NZ_JBLWTA010000001.1, on the reverse strand, counting down.
TTGCCCAAGAACGCGCAAGCTTGCACCCACTGGACCTCTTTGACCTTTCTTGGTGTGGAGCATGCAGCACTTACGTTGAGCGGATACTAATTGATTGGGGGCCCGGAACGCGGTCATGGTCGCAGTGGGCAGATAGAAAACATAAACCGATCTTGGAACTGCGTCTCGATGCCAGAGAAACGCCTTTTCCTGGATTCGGTGGGTTTCGTGAGCGCGTTAGTTCATTGTCAGGATTGCCTCAAAGCTGGCGTGCGGCGCTTGAGAGCGTCCGGGGCGTCTACCTCTTGGTGACAGACCGTGGCCAACAATACGTCGGGTCGGCATATGGCGCCGACGGGTTCCTTGGACGATGGCGTCAGTATGCTGCGAATGGTCATGGTGGGAACCGAGAGTTGATGATGCTCGACCGCGAACTACGCGACTACCAAGTATCTATTCTTGAAGTCGCCTCCCCCGAGATGTCAGCCGCGGACATCATCGCAAGGGAAGGTGCGTGGAAAGAAAAGCTCGGTGCCCGCGCGCACGGGTTAAATGCCAACTGAGGCTCTCGGCCCTTTGCGGTCACTCGTCAGATGCCGAGGTGCTGCGATGCAGCCCGTCGAAGCCGCCGTTCGTTGCGGAAGCAATATCTCGGTGCAGCCGAATGATCATTGAGCAGACATCATGGAACTGCAGCGCCGTCTGTGGCAATGTCCAGAAATGATCGAATTTCGCACTCTCGCCGATGACCACACCGACCTCGCGCAATCTCCGCTGCTGCGGGGCGCTCTCCTGACCCTGAAATATGCGCGGGAGCACGGATCAATCGGTCTGACCAAAACCAAGGCGTTCAAGCGCGTCTTCGTCCATTGGGCCGTCGAGAATTTCGACTGGCCGGGTAAAACCGCAGAAGAGATGTTCCGCTACAACAAAGTGGTCAACGAATATGAGTTTCCGCCGCTCGAGGTTCTGCATTTCCTGCTGATTTCGCTGCGCCTGGGGCGTCACTTCAAGGGTGAATTTCGGCTCACCAAACGTGGCGCAGAACTGGCGGATGCCCCTGGACGCCTTTTTGCCGAACTGATCCCGTACTTCCTGTTTCAGATCGATCACGCTTCCTATGCGCGCTTCGACGGTCGTCCTTTCGGAAAATGGGACATCTGGATGAATGTGATCAACGTAGAAGCCGATCCAGGTACGACCGAGGCCGCCTTGTTCGAAACCTTCTACGGTGAACCACAGGACTGGCACACCGCGGGGTGGCGAGAGATGGCCGTCTTCTCATCTTGTGTGCTGCGACCGCTCAAATGGGCGGGACTGTTGACCGAGACCCGCGAAGACGCCGCCGGCAAGCACGTGTGTCATGTGTTCAAGACCTCGCTCTGGCACAGCGCGATGAACCTTGACACCGACGACATGCTGCGACCGATGTCAGTTCAGTGAGAGCATTTTTCCCTGCTCCCAAAATTCGACGTTGCTTGCGTTTGCGGCTTATTCCGTTGAAAAACTCGGCCCAGTAGGCGCTGTGGGTGTGCCCCGAGATTGAGCGCGCGTTGGTCCGCCTCTCTTCAGCAGGCGATTTTGGGTGGCGGCAGGAGCTTTGCGAGCTTCCGTAGGTTCTGGGCGGTGGCAGCGAGGTGGAATTCGTCGCGCACGCCGAGAGGGCCCCGCAATCGAAGACGGTTCAGCCCTAGGATCCGCTTCAGATGGGCGAACAGCATCTCAACCTTTTTCCTCAGCTTGCAGGAGATCGCATATTCCGTGGTCTGAGCGATCGCACGGGCCCGATCGCGGGATGGCTCGTAGATCGACCGGAGTACCTTGCGTGCAGGCGCCTTCGGGCAGCAGCGTGTTTTCAGTTCGCAGACATCGCAGTCGGCCTTGATAGCCCGGTAACGCAGCATCCCATTCTCGTCAGGTTTCTGCTCTCTGGCCGTCCTGAAGGCCCGGCGGTTTTGCTTCAACACTTTGCCGCCCGGACAGGTGTAGGTGTCCTGCTCGGCATCGTAGGTGAAGTCGGCGCGTTCGAACGTGCCGTCCCGGCGCGCCGACTTGTCGAACACTGGAATATGGGGCGCGATCCCGCGTTGACGATCCAGCCAGTCCAGCATCTCGCCCGTGCCATAGGCAGTATCGGCGATCAGGCGTTCTGGGTGTAGGGCGAAGATTTCGCTCACACGATCAATCATCGTCCGCACCGATCCAACCTCGGCTTGGCGGATAGAGCGCGTAGCCTCCACGTCGAGGATCACGCCGTTGTCGGTGTCGATTAAATAGTTGGTGGAATAGGCAAAATAGGCTGGACCACCCCGTGCCCCGGTCCATTGCGACGCGGGATCGGAATGCGAGGTGAACTTCGGCTCGACCGGGCTGGCCGCGCCGAACGCCGCATCATCGAGCGTGGCCAAGTATTCTCTGACCGCCCGCGGCGCCTCCTCGGGATCGATCTTTTCCGGCTGCCAATCCGCCTTGGGCGTCGATTTCTGCCGGTTCGCATCTGCTTGAATGATGCTGGCGTCTGCGGCAAATCGCTGGCCGCTGCCAATCCCTCAGCGATGCAGCGGGCAACCACCGTCTCAAACAGATGGCGCAGCAGATCGCTATCACGGAAGCGACCGTGCCGGTTCTTGGAGAAGGTCGAGTGGTCCGGCACCGGGTCGGTCAGATCGAGGCGGCAGAACCAGCGGTAGGCGAGGTTAAGATGGACCTCTTCGCACAGCCGACGTTCCGAACGGATACCCATGATGTAGCCAACTAGCAGAATCCGGATCATCAGCTCTGGGTCAACCGACGGTCGCCCGGTGGAGCTGTAAAACGGTGCCAGATGCTGCCGGATCTCGGTCAGTTCGACAAACCGGTCAACTGCTCGGAGCATGTGGTCAGCCGGAACATGTGTTTCGATCGAGAACTCGTAGAACAGAGCACTCTGCACTTGCTGCCGGGATCCCATCATCGCAGCTAACCTCCACCTGCCACATGGAAATTGAATCAGCGCTTAGGCCTTCACGCAAGCAGAGTTTTTCAACAAAATAAGCCCAAAGGCGACATTCATGGTCGTCGCAGAACACCACGATTGCACGCCCTTCGTGGACAGTCGCGGATAGGGTCGTAATGTGATTACGGTGGCCGCAACGCCAGCGTGAAGTTGGGTGCGGCACAAACAGGTCGGGCCTCAAGATGTTGCAGGCTGCTTGTCACGCCGCACTGCATAGGAAAGCCCTGCACCTGCGAAAAGGGCGAGGACGGCGAGGGTAAGCGAGGTATCGAATGAAGAGGTCAGTGAATAGGCCTCCACTGCGATGAGAGGGCCGATGATCTGCCCAAAGCCGTAGGCGGCTGTCATGATCGCGAGTATGTTGAAGCGGACCCGGTGCGCCAGCCGACGTCCGGCCGGCATTACGATGGTCACGACCCCCATGAAGGTGCCTCCCACGATAACGGCACTCGCGAGATAGGCGATCGGCCAGTGCATTAGTGGGAAACCGACCCCGACGCCCTGGCAAGTCAGGTTCAGGGCAAGACTGCGGGAGGTGCCCAAGCGCAAATGCAGTTTGTGCCACAGGAAACACGATGGCGCTGCGGCAAGTCCGAACAGTGCCCAGACCTGGACTGGGCCGAGGGACGGGAGCGCCGTTCGCACCAGCAGCGGCAGGTAGGTGGCTGTCATGATATACCCCAACCCGGCAAGACCGTAGATGGTGATCAACCGCCAAGGGCCAAGCTCCGCGCCTTCTGTTTCCGGCACGCGCGGCTCAGATCTCATCGCTTGCTTGTCGCGCCCATCCTGCTTCTGTCGGAGAAATATCGGTGCCAGCAAGGCGGCGCAGAGTCCGGCCAGGGCGATCCATATGGCGTGGTTGTCCGCCCCCGCCGCAGCTCTAAGTGCGATCGCCTCCGCCGAGACCAGAATGCCGAGCCCGACCCCGGCATACAGTGCGGGCGCGGAATGGTGCTGTTGCCGATCATGTATCAGCCAGTGGGACGCCGCCACCATGGCGATTGCGCTGAAGAGGCCGGCGATTCCCCGAACCGCGATGACGATCCCGGCAGGCAGGGAGAGCCCCAGGGCCGCAAGGGTCAGCACGGTCGCGCCCCCGGCCAGCTGGCAAAGGGCGCTGCTCGACAGAGGCAATCGCAAGGAGGCGAGGAGCGCCCCGGCGAGGTACCCTGCGTAATTGGCAGAGGCCGCGTAGGACCCTTGGGAGACCGAGAGTGAGCCCTCAGATATCATCAGCGGATAGAGGCCGGTGAAAGCAAAGCGCCCGGCTCCCATACCAACAATCAGGACAAGTGTGGCCGCGATCGTCGCATTGGTGTCGTGTCTACTGTGCATGGTTGGTCTGCTCCTGCAGGTTCGAACATTCGGTCAGGTAGGCTCGAAATGCCCGCAAAGCCGCGGTGTCGAAGCCTGTGCGCCAGGCAAGATGCGTCACCACCTGTTTCAGGGGCATGGCGCGAACCGCCCCCGATGATCCCATCAATTCCGCGACGCTCTTTGGCATGATGCTGAGGCAGGCACCGGCGGCGGTGCAGCCATACATCGCGTGGTAGGACGGCACCTCTTGCACCCTGAACACAGAGCTGCCGCCCGACATCAGCCAGTCTTCCGCCAGTTTGCGATAGGTGCAGCCGGGGGCGAAGGCCGCAAGCGTGCGCAGGCGAAGATCGGTTGGCACGCGGATCTCGGGATGGTCCGGTGGGAGCAGGAGGACAAGGTCTTCGCGGAAAAGAGGCATCGTCTCCAGATCGAGGGTCTCCCCCGGATCCTCTCCTGGCGGGAAAGCAACGAGGGCGCAGTCGATCCGGCAGGCCCTGAGCGCATCGAGGAGAGGGGCGCTCGGTGCCGATGTCAGCTCGAGCTGCGCTTCGGGCCACTCGCGGCTGAACCGGGCGAGTGGACCCGTCAAATGGCTCGCTATGGTGCTTTCCATCGAGCCCACCCGGAGCGTGCCGCGTGGGCTCGATGGATCGAGGCGTTGCTGCGCTTCGTCTGCCAAGTTTAGGATGCGATCGGCATAATCGACGAAGATCCGGCCTGCGTCCGACAAGATCATGCGCTTGCGATTCCGGTGAAAAAGTTGCGTGCCCAATTCGGCCTCGAGCTGCTGGATCCGGGTCGTGACGTTGGAGGGCGCACGCCCCAGAAGATCGGCCGCGCGGGTAACGCTTTCTTCCCGGACGACAGCACGAAAGACACTAAGCGTAGCAAGGTCCATGAGGCTCTCCGTTCAAGAATTTCTTGCGCCTCTAATTCTTTATTTGAGAACCATTGTCAAATGTGATTTCTTTTTGAGGAATGAATCAGGGTGTTGCCCAAAGTTGAAAGGACCTCCCATGCTGGACAAACTCGGTATCCCTCTCCCGATCCTGCAGGCACCGATGGCCGGGGTGTCCACGCCGAAGCTCGCTGCAGCGGTCTCGAACGCGGGCGGGCTGGGGGCACTCGGCATTGGCGCAACCGACGTGGCCGGCGCGGCCCGGATGATCGCAGAGACCCGTCAGGCCACGGATCGTCCCTTCAATGTCAACGTCTTCGCCCACGCGACGCCGAAAGCCGATCCTGACGCCGAACGCTCCTGGCTTTCGATACTCCGTCCGCTCTTCGCGGAATTCGACGCCGAGCCGCCGACGGAACTGCGCGCCATCTACCAAAGCTTCAACGACAGTCCCGAGCTGCTACGGCTGCTGTGTGAGACGCGCCCTTCTGTGGTCAGCTTCCACTTCGGTCTGCCCGAGCCGCAGGCGGTTGCAGCCTTGCGCGGTGCCGGAATCACGCTTCTGGCCACCGCCACAAATCTTGAGGAGGCGCGACTTATCAAGGACGCGGGCATTGATTGCATCGTGGCCCAGGGCATCGAAGCCGGTGGCCACCGCGGGGTGTTCGATTGTTGCGCGTTCGATCCGCAGCTCAGCACCTTGGCGCTGACACGTCTGCTGGCTACGGAAATGGACCTGCCGATCATTGCCGCGGGCGGTATCATGGACGGTGCGGGCATCGCGGCTGCAATAAATCTCGGGGCAAGTGCCGCGCAGCTCGGTACCGCCTTCATCGATTGCCCGGAATCGACTGCCGATGCGGCCTATAGGCAGGCGCTTCATGGACCGGCCAGCTACAGGACACGTCTCACATCTGTTATTTCAGGGCGTCCGGCCCGTACGTTGGAAAGCCGCTTCACCCAAGCCGAAGACGACGGCCTCGCGGACGGACCCCCAGCCTATCCCATTGCCTATGACGCCGGAAAGGCCTTGCACGCCGCAGCCACTGCGAAGGGGGAATACGGGTTTGGCGCTCACTGGGCCGGCCAGGGCGCACCACGCGCTCGGTCGCTTCCTGCCGCAGAACTGGTTGCCGCGCTGACGCGAGAATTAGGCGCCGAAAATCCCAGCCACGGGTTTGGTAAAAGCAGATGCGGGAATCTGATAAGTCGATAGCCATTTCTATAGATGAAAGGCAAGAAAGTCCCGCAAAGCAGTCATCCAGTATGCCAAATGCTGCACTCTGCCGCCGAGGTCCGCTTTCGGGAAGCTGCATTGCGGCACCGCGACCCTCGGCCAACGTCCGGTTTGGGCCGAACGTGCCTGCTCTCTGTCACGCAGAGAGGGCGGGAACCGAACTTTCGCTGCAGGAGCCCACAGGCCTCGGTCATAAATAGGAAGCTGACATTGAATTTGATAGACAGGGGAAGTGCGATCAAGAAACCTTAATGCTATTACAGGCCATATACTGGCTGCAAAGTTGCGTTTCACACTCCAGCGAGGATCTGGATGCCCAAAAGTACGTTGGACAAGCTTTTACCAATTGCGAGAATTCCGGACGAAAATCGCGGCGAATGGCTAGAAAGAGCAGACCACAGCGGCGAAATTCTCAAAGATATCCTGAAAACCGACGAAATCGTAATCTACGCATCCGGTCCTCACATGCTGATTCATTCGGTATTGACCCCCGATGAGCTGCTAGATCGGTAATCCGCCCATTTTTAGAGGGGCGTATCAGTAGAATCTAAGCTGCTGTCAGTTTCTGTATCGGGTGTAGATATGCCGTTACTCGCGGGGGATTACCCAGAACACTCATTATTTGCGCACGAAGCTAAAAGAGAACGCAGAGCCGCGATGATAATCCTTGGCAAAAATGACACGGGTCCCATCCTCGGCAAAACAGGTTTCCTCAATCAAAAGAGCGGGGCCAAAATTTTCTAGGCCATGCAGTTTTGTTGGCATATCAGGGAGCATCGTTGCGGTGATATGTGCCGTGGAGGCAACCGGGCGGCGATCAATTTCGGCCATCAGCGTCACGATGGAGCCGGCCCAATCGGCTTCGCGCTGTTCGCCATTTTTGAACAAATGGGTGGGGATCCAGTCGACCGAATAGACCAGAGGTTCGTCATTGGCGTGGCGTAGCCGTTCGACCCGCAGAACCGGAGAGTCCGGGTCAAGATCAAGCGCGGTTGCGACCTCTTCGCTCGCGGGGACAGTGGAAAAGCCCAGAATTCTGGTTTTTGCGCTGTAACCGTGGCTGCGCACCATCTCGGAAACGCTTTCAAACTTTGTAATCGGTCGCGCAATCGTCAACAACGCGCCTGCGGATACGAAGCGGCCTTTGCCTTGCTGGGCTTCGATCACCGAGTCGCGTTCGAGAAGTTTGAGGGCTTCGCGCAGCGTCGGGCGGGAAACGTGAAAGCGTTCGCTCATCACTTTTTCAGAGGGGAGCTTGTCGCCGAGAGACAAAGCGTCTTCCTGAATCATTTCCAAAATGCTGGTGCGAAGCCATTCGATCCCGCTCGGTTTCAGTTTTTCCATACTGTCGGTCATCCTGCACTCACCCTGTCAAACAACTCAGAAATTTCTTTGGAAGATTTTTGTTGTGATACGCACAATTGCAAGAGAATTCTCGCTTTTGCGGGCGATAGGCACGCAGCGGACATAAAGCCGTGGCTTTGATTTCGACTATTTTCCGGGACACGGCCAGAGGCGTGGGAGGTGGCGATCACGATGCCGCCCTTTGTCTTCGACCAATGCTCAAGGGCCTGCGCCTGTACGCTTGTCGCATATCCAGGGGCAAATCCGGCTATGACAATGCCTCGAGCGCCCGCGGCGAAAAAGGCCTCCAATGCGGTGGTGTCCCCGTCGCTGTGGCAAAACAGAATATCGACGCGAGGGAGGTCAGACAACTTTTGCCAGGCTTCGGAAGCAGTTGGAATTAGATGTGAAACAATGGGGCGGAACAGGTCCAGTGTATTCCCCGTAAACCGCCCAAGCGGCCCGCGCCAAGGCGAGCGAAAACTGTCGAGCGCGGCATTGTCGAATTTCGAAACGTCGCGCGGATCGTGCAGTTCGGCATTGATCGCGACAACGACTCCGGAGCCTGAAATGCGCGGGTCCGCTGCGGCCTTGAGGGCGTGGAACAGGTTCATTGGCCCGTCGCTGCCTTGGGCGGAGGCCGGGCGTTGGGCGCCGGTGACGACGAGGGGGACCCCAAGGTCCCAGACGAGCGAGAGAAAAAACGCGGTTTCCGCCACGGCGCCGGTGCCATGCGTCAGCACAAACCCTTCGATGTCAGGATTTTGAGCGAGCGTCACGCGGCACGATCTATAGATGTCGCGCCATTTCGCGAAACCCATGTCAAAGCTGGGCACGGGGTCGAAGGGCACTTCGGTGACGCGAAAGCGTTGGTCCAGATGGCCGAACTGACGCATCACCTCAGGAACGGTATAGCTGCCCGCCTGTCCGTAATCGCAGATTTCAAAAGGGTCGTCTGCCAAGGCGGTCAGCGTACCGCCGGAAATCACAAGGCCGATATGCGGAAGATCAGTCATGGGTGGCTCTTTCTATACACTTTGCAGAAGTTCAGTATGGGAGTGCGCAAGCGGCGTGCGAGGGTCGAGCCAGTAGTCGGGACTCACAAATTCAAAGCTATAAGTTCCAGTATATCCTGATTTTTCAAGGCTATGTATATAGTCCGCAAGAGGGAGTGTTCCGTCGCCCCATGCCAGATGGCCTTCGGGTGTGCCGTCGCAAATATGGACATGGCGCAGCCTTTCGCCAAAGCGGGTGAGATATGCTTCCGGCGTTTCTCCGGCGGCGGACATCGCATTCAGGTCCAGGATTGCCGCGATCTGATCCGAACCGATTTCCTCCATCATGCGGGCCAAATCTGCTGTCGACACGATCAGGTTGGATTCCGTGTGCGACAGTGGCTCAAGCAGTATTGTCACACCTTTCTTACGGGCCTCTTGGGCAAGCGTGCCCAACTGGTCGCAGGCGCGGTTCCAAGCGTCTGTGGGGGACTCGTTTGCATATCCCCATCCTGCGGTGACGAGCATCTGGGGGCACTCCAAGGCCTCCGCGACCTCAAGAGCGCGCAAGAAATAAGAAAGGCTTCTTTGCGCCGTTCCGGGGTGTTCGGAGGCGAGGTTGATGGGGTACAGGCATTGCTCCGGCGTTAGGCAGATGAGTGCCAGTTCGCGTTCCAGCAAGAGTTGCTTTGTGCGCTTGATGTCGGTGTCTGTCGCATCCTCCAGGCTGAGGTGCGGCATGCCTGCCCAAAGCTCGATCTTGGAAAATCCAAGTGCGGCAGCATCATCGAGAAAGTGAGCTAGGCTGTGACGAAAATAATGGATGTTCATGGCGGCCAGGCGCGTAGATAGGGGGTCAAACATGAGGTGTGATTCCTGATTTGTTTGACAACATTAAACCCTCCCGTGCCGTCGAGTTCAATTGAAACTTATAAAAATAAGGGAATTTTGGGATTTTTAAGAAAGTTCAAATCCAGCATTGACAGAAAGCAAGGCGTTGTGGTGATGTGTTGTCAAACAAGTTGAGGCAAAACACGGTCCTCACGAAAAACGAAAGGTCAGGGATGTCTGAAGCTTCGGGAGATCAGGGCGGGATTCAATTCCGAAAGGTCAATAAGTGGTTCGGATCAATGCACGTCCTGTGCGACATCGATCTGGACGTAGCGAGTGGTGAAAAGGTGGTCGTGTGTGGGCCCTCGGGGTCAGGCAAATCCACGATGATCCGCTGCATCAATCACCTCGAAGAGTATCAGTCGGGCTCTATCGTGGTGGATGGCATCGAGGTGAATAACCACAAAGCCAACATCGACAAGGTGCGCCGCCGGGTCGGGATGGTGTTCCAGAACTTCAACCTCTATCCCCATCTGACCATCCTCGACAATTGCACCCTTGCGCAGCGTTGGGTGCGGGGCAAATCCCGCGCCGAGGCCAATGAGCTTGCCATGCACTACCTCGAACGCGTTCGCATTCCCGATCAGGCACATAAATATCCAAGCCAGCTTTCCGGCGGGCAACAACAACGGGTGGCAATCGCGCGTTCACTCTGTATGTCGCCGGAGATCATGCTGTTCGACGAGCCGACATCTGCGCTCGATCCTGAACTGGTGCGCGAAGTTCTCGACACGATGGCGGAACTGGCGGGTGAGGGCATGACGATGGTCTGTGTCACCCATGAGATGGGGTTCGCGCGCCAGGTCGCGGATCGCGTCATTTTCATGGATCAGGGCTCAGTGATCGAAAGTGCGCCCCCGAATGAGTTTTTCGACAACCCGCGTGAGGAACGCACACAGCGCTTTCTCAGTCAAATCCTTCACTGAACCCACAAGAAGGTTCAGGCCAAAGGGCAAAACGCCCTACACCACAAACCAATCACTTAAAAACCAACCACAGGGAAATCCCATGACAACCAAATTTTCTTCTGTTGCTGCTCTTCTGCTGGCAACCAGCATCGTTGGCACCCTTGCGGCCCCGGTCGCGGCCCAAGACTTTCCGCCGCTTCCCGAAGCCATTCAAGAGCAAGGCGTCATTCGCATCGGCGTGAAATGCGACAGCCCGCCCTTCGGCGCGTCCGGTGTGGATGGCACGCCGATGGGGATCGAAGTCGAAATGGCCAAGAAAATCGGCGAATATGCCTTTGGTTCCGAGGATGGCGCTGAGCTGTCCTGTGTCACCAGCGAGGCACGCATCCCCTCTCTGAACTCCGGCAAACTTGATCTTATTCTCGCGACTCTCGGTCGTTTTCCGGCCCGCGAAGAGGTGATCGACTTCTCGAACATCTATTTCTGGGGCACGTCCAACGTGCTCGTGCCAAGCGACAGCCCGGTGGAAAAACTGGCCGATCTTGAGGACAAGACACTCTTGATCGTCAAAGGCGGCTCTCAAATCAAATGGCTCGAAGAAAACATTCCGGGCATCAAGATGATGCAGCTCAACACCACGGCAGATGGCGTTCAGGCTCTGCTGCAAGGGCGCGCGGACGGCTTTGTTGGCGATGGTGGTCTCGTTTACACGCTGGGTTCGAACTATGACGATCTGCGTGTGGTCGAAGAGGGGCTTGATCTTGGTCAGAACGGCATCGGTCTGCGTAAGAATGAGCCTGAACTGATGGCCTTCGTGAACGCAGCGCTCGACCAGCTTCGTGAAGAAGGGTTTTATGAGAAAGTTATCCCCGAATTCGTCGAAGAACCGGCCGTTGTCGAGGTCATGAAGCGCGGCTTCCTCGAAGAACCGCCGCATATGTGATCCTGAATCTGCTTTGGGGGCCGACATCATGGCCCCCAAACACCTCTTGAAGCCATGAACCGAAACGGATCTCTGCCATCATGATAGACTGGGCCTATATGTGGGAAGCGGTGCCGGACCTGATCAACGGTCTGGGCATGACGCTGCTCGTCAGTTTTCTCGCCATTATTTTCTCTCTGCTCGCGGGGGCTGTCGGCTGCGCATTGCGCGTGTCATCGGTCAAGGCTTTGAATTATCTCATCGCCGCCTATGTCGAATTCATCCGTGGAACGCCGTATCTGGTTCAGGTCTTTTTCGTTTTCTACGGTCTTCCGAGCCTCGGCTTGAAACTGTCGATTTTCTGGTCGGGCGTTGTCGCGCTTTCGATCTGGGCGAGCGCCTTTCACATCGAAAGTTTCCGCGCCGGGCTGACCTCTGTCAGCAAAGATATTCGCAATGCCTCCGCCTCCTTGGGGCTGCGCGCCTGGCACCACGGGCTCTTCGTGGTCTTTCCGATCGCGGCACGCTCAGCCTTGCCCTCGACGCTCAACACAGTCGTGAGCACGATCAAGAACTCGGCCTATCTTCAGGCCATCGGGTTGGTCGAATTGACCTTCGTGGCCGTCGACCGCATCGCCTATGAATTCCGTTCCATCGAGATGTTCCTGGCGATCTGCGTCATCTATCTCGCTGTTGTGCTCGTCGTTTCGGCGCTTGGGCATCGTCTCGAACGCCGCCTCGACCGGCCGTATGTGGGAAGGTAACCATGTCGCTTCTTTATGAATATCGCGTCTTCCTGTTCGCTGGCTTCATCGAAACCCTCCTGATGTCCCTGACAGTGGCCATCGGGGCCACCGGGATCGCCATCCTTCTCGTCGCCATGTTGCAGTCGAAAATCCGGGTGATCAAAACGGCAGGCTACACCTTGTGCGAGGTGCTGCGGGACATTCCGCTTATGGTCAACGTGCTGATGGTCTATTTCATCTTGCCGCTGATCGGTCTTGGCTTTGGCCCCTTCTGGTCGGCTTGTATCGCCATCTCGATCTGGGGCGGGGCCAATGGGGCGCATATCCTGCGCGCCGGGCTTCAGTCGGTCGGCTCCGGCCAGCGCGAAACCGCCGCCGCGTTCAATTTTGGCCCGATCAAGACCCTGTTCCTGATTGTTCTGCCGCAAGCCATGCCCGTGATCATTCCGCCCTACGTCAGCCTTTTGACCGCTGTTGTCCAGGCGACATCGCTGGGGGCTATCGTTGGCGCGCAGGAGTTGCTTCGGGCTGGTCAGATCCTGATTGAACAAACAACGATCATGCGCGGCGGTAGCCCGGCCTATCTGGTCTATGGCTCGATCCTGGTGGTTTATTTCGTCCTGTGCAGCCTGATCTCGCTCGTCGGCGCCCGGGTGGAAGCCTATTATCAACGTCCCTATCGTGGTGTGGGTGCTCAAAAGATCGACAAGAAAATCAAGGACATCGAAGCGTCGATGCAGACCAGCGCATGACTCTGTCGTCCACCATATCCCCGCGTTCCGGGGCTCCCCTCCCCGGGGCCTCACTGGCCGGAGGTTCGATCGAGATACGCCTGTCGCATCTTGTCGGGCTCCCGGTCGGGGAGAGTGAACGCCGGGCTGCCACGGATGCGATCTGTGACACGCTCGCCGTGGCGCTTGCTGGGAAGGCCGATCCTCGGTCGGATCAGCTGATGCGCACGCTTTCGACCTCGCATGAGGCTGCGCCGGGTCTGAGTTTTGCGCTGGGGACGGATCACTGGCTGTCCACCTCGGATGCCGCGCTGTATTTCGGGTTTTCCGCGCATCTTCTGGATTATGACGATGACGAAACGGAAGTGGCGATGGCGCATCTTTCGGTGCCAAGCCTGGCTGCGGCTTTGGCGGTGGTCAATCGGTTCGGACAGTCCGCCGATGAGGCCCTGCTGGTCGATGCTTATGTGACGGGCTGCAAAGCCATGTTGCTCTTGGGGGCCGTGTGGAACCCGGCGCTGCATGCTGCCGGGTGGCATCCGACCTCCGTTTTGGGCGTGTTCGGGGCCACGCTGGCCGCGGCACGATGCATGGGGCTGGATCAGGTACAGAGCCTTGCTGCGGTCCGTCTGGCGGCCTCGCTTGCATCGGGGGGACGCGGCGCATTCGGTGGCATGGGCAAACCGCTTCAGGTCGGTCAATCTGCAGCCTCGGGGGTGCGCTGCGCCGAGCTCGCACGCGCTGGCTGGCAGGGCAGTTCAAAGGCGCTGGATGGTCTCGCCTCCGCGCTGTTCTCTCAAGGCACCATGCCCACAGACGCGGGTGTCTCTGAGTTCCCGCCAGCGGGCTTTGTCACCAAGCTCTACCCAAGCTGTACCGCGACCCATGCGGCGATTTACGCCACCCTGACGCTCTGCGCCGAAGTGTCAGAGCATGATCTGCCGCAGCGGATCAGATGTGCGCTCGACCCGAGCGCGCTCGCGATTTTGCAAAGCACTCCGCCGAAAAGCGGAGACGAGGGGCGGTTTTCTCTGGCCTATTGTCTGGCCGCAGCGGCCGTGGCCGGGCGTGTCGGGCTGGACGCTTTTGAGGTACAGGCGTTCCAGGAGGACGCACCTGCCGACCCGCGTATCCGCGAGATGATGGGCCGGATCGACATTGCCGAGGCGCATGATCTGCCCTTTGGGCCCAGCGGCATTGCGACCGGGGCGCATGTGACGGTGTTCGTGGGAGATCACGAGACACATAGCCTGACCGCAGAGGCCGCGCCGGGCAGTCTGAGCCTTCCGGCGACGGAGGAGGATCTCTCGGACAAATGGTGCGATTGCCTCACGAAATACACGGGTAGGCGATATGGTACCCGCGCCACCGCCGATGTGGCATCGGACCTCCTTCCGATGCTGCGCAACGTGACAACCCCCGGAGGTCTTCAGACACTCCAGAGGCGGCTGACTGAAATGACATCAATTCAAGGCAAGCAAGAATGCAAAACTCCGTAAGTTCCCGTCTGGCCGAAGCGACTGCACCGGAAGTCGCTCAGACTATTTACGCCCCTCCGATGCGTGGGTTTGATGCCGTGGCGCTTGAGCGGATGTGTGCGCTCAACGAAGCCCATGCGCTCATGCTCGCGACACAGGGGCTGATCGCGAAAGAGACCGCAGAAGCGATCCTTAAAGGCATTGCGCAGGTGCGGGCCGAAGGGCCGGACGCGATTGACCTCGATCCGCAATTCGAGGACAGCTATTTCGCCTTCGAGAACCGTTTGGGTCAGATCATCGGCAAATCCGCCGCCGGTTGGCTTCATATCGGGCGCAGCCGCAACGACATCGGCTCGACGCTGGACCGGATGGCGGCGCGGGACTGGTGTCTGCATCTTCTGGAACAGATGAACGTCGCGCGTCAGGCCTGTCTTGCGGCGGCGGAGCGCCATGCCGAGACCGTGATGCCCGGCTACACCCATTTGCAACCCGCCCAGCCGATCACCTTCGGTTATTACCTCGCCAATGTGGCGCGCGGGATGGAGCGGGAATACGACCGTATCGCCGCCGTCTATCCGCGTGCCGACGCCTGTGCCCTTGGGTCGGCGGCCTTTGCCGGCACGTCCTTCCCGATTGATCGGAACATGACCGCCGAGCTTCTGGGCTTTGCCGCGATTGCGACTCCGGGTCTCGATGCCGTTGCCTCGCGCGATTATGTCACCGAACTTCTCTGGGCCGTCACCAGCTGTCAGGTGTTGCTGTCGCGTGTGGCGCAGGATCTTTACACCTTCACGACATGGGAATTCAGCACCTTGCGCTTCCCGGACAGTGTCGCGGGCACCTCCTCGATCATGCCGCAGAAAAAGAACATGCTGCCTCTGGAGTTCTTTCGTGCCGAAGCGGGACGTAGCATTGGCGCGCTGAGCGGATCGCTGTCGGCGGTCAAAGGGTCGAACTATTCCATCGGGCTCGACAGCGTCCGCGAAGGGTTGACCGATGCCTGGCCGGTTTTTGCGCGGTTCGCGGAGGCCTTGCCGCTGTTGCGTCTGATCTTTGAGACCGCAGAGCCGAATGCGGAGATGCTTTTGGCGCGTTGTTCGGCCAATTTCTCGACCGCGACCGATGTTGCAGACGGTCTGGTGCGCGAACATGGCATTTCCTTCCGCGATGCCCACCATGTTGTAGGGCGCGCGGTTCAGATGGTGATCTCTCGGGGGGAGGATGCCTCGGGTCTGGATGTCGCCACGCTGAATGCCGCCGCCGAGGCCGAGATTGGCCGGACATTCGACATCTCTGAAGAGACCCTGCGCAGCTGGACGGACCCGGCCTCTGCGGTCGCAAGCCGTGTTGTCACTGGCGGTCCCGCCCCCGTTTCCACCCGCGCGATGCTTTCCGAGATGACAGGTCATCTCGAAGGTGATCGCGCCGCCCTTGAAACCCGTTCCACTCACCTGCGCCACAGTGCGCAACAGCTCTCGGAGCGTATTGCCACCTATCTAGGCTGACCTCGCCCCGCTCTAACGCCCCGAAACGGGGCAAGCCGTCGCCCCATGCGGGGCGCCGGACAGATGAACGTTGCCCAAATCGGGCCACTTGCAAAGGAAAACCCATGTTCAACTTCGACGAAGCGCGCTTTTTGAAAATCCAAGGCGGGGCAGTCTCTCTGGCCCCTCGGATTGACGAGGTGATCTCTGACGCCATCGCGAATGGCGCAAGCAACCTCTATTTTCTCGGCACCGGCGGTGTCGCCTATCTGATGGAGCCTGCGGTGCAACTCCTCCATCGCCGGTCCGGCTTTCCGGTCTACAAAGACTACCCGGCCGAGCTTGTGCTCACCGGATCCGCGAACCTGACCGAGAACTCCATCGTGATCATGCCGTCTCTGTCCGGGACGACCAAGGAAAGCGTTGCGATGATGGACAAGCTCAAGGAAATCGGCTGCACGCTGATCACCCTGATCGGCCATGCGGAAACGCCGCTGGGCCTTGGTGGCAATCCCGCTTTGGTCAATTTCGCCGAAGACGATACCTCGTCCGAGTCCTTCTACATTCAGTCGCTTCTGGTCGCGCTCTCGGTGCTGAAAGCGCGCGGTGAGATCGACAATTACGACGACCTGATCGCGGAACTGCAAACCGTGCCGGAAGCGCTTTTGAAGGCCAAGCAGGCCTTTGAGCCGAAAGCCGAAGACTACGCCAAAATCATCGCTGGCGCAGATTACCATATGTTCGCCGGCGCCGGAAACATGTGGCCGGAGACGCTCTATTACGCGACCTGTATCCTTGAGGAAATGCAATGGATCCGCACCCGCCCGGTGCATGCGTCCGATTTCTTCCACGGTCCGCTTGAGCTGATCGAAAAAGGTGTGAGCCTGATCCTGTTCCGGGGTGAAGATGCCTATGACGCCTTGGCCGAGCGTGTGGCAAACTTTGCGCCGCAATATACCGATCGCTTCACGATCCTCGACATTCGTGAGTTTGCCCCCCGCGATCTGTCCGACGAGATGCGCGCCTTGCTTTCTCCGGCGATGATGGCAACGCTTTTGGAGCGTCTGAGCGCCCATCTCGAAGCGCTACGGGACCACCCGCTGGTGACACGTCGGTACTACAAACGCGTCGCCTACTGATCTAAAGCGTGGGCTCGATTGCGGGCCCACGCCCCCTTTATGGAGAGTTTCGTGACAGGACTTCGTCTTGCGGCCGTTGGCGACAATTGCATCGACCGTTTTCTCACCCAAAAGATTGCCCGCGTCGGTGGCAATGCCCTCAATGTCGCCGTTCATTTCGCCAAGGCGGGACATGACGCCGCGTATTTCGGGGCTGTGGGCGATGACGAGGATGGGCGCTGGACCCGGCAAGAGCTTGTGTTCAATGCGGTGAATGTGGATGGTCTCGACATTCGTCCGGAAATCACGGCCTATACCGACATCGCGCATAGCGCAGAGGGGGATCGACAGTTTCTCTTCGAAGAATTTGGCGCAAGTGCGACCTATTTTCCCGGACCTGACGCGATCAAGACATTGCGCGCGGCGGATCATGTGCATTTCGGGCTTTTGAATGAAAGCGATCTTTTGTGTGAGGAGCTGAAAGGAAGCGGTGCCACGGTATCAGTCGACTGTGCCGTGAACCCTTTGACAGCGCCTGTCGATCTCGCATTCGGCTCCGTCGGCGAGGATTTGCAAGCGGCTCAGGCCGAGATGGAGCGCCTTTTGGCGCTCGGGCATGGGCTTGTTGTCGTGACGCGCGGCGCTGAGGGGGCGATAGCCTCCGACGGCACAACCACTTGGAACATCGCCGGCAAACCAATCCGGGCTGTGGATACGACCGGGGCAGGAGACACATTCATCGCGCATTTCATCGCGACTTGGAAAATGTCAGGAGATGTCGAGACGGCCTTGAACTGGGCGACGATGGCCGCGGCGGACAATTGTCTCTACCTTGGAGGTTTCCCACAGGAGGGACGCGTGCTTTCCTCTTAGTGACGTGAAGCGAGAAGATGTGATCCACATAGGTGCTTAAGATTCTGCCGTATCAATGTCCGACGCTTTCTCCGAAGTATCAGTTGGTCGGGCGCTAAACCTCAAAGTTTTAGATGCGTGAAAAGCAAGGGTAATCCCCCATTTTTAGAGGGGCTTTTCAGTAGAATCAAAGCTGCTTTCAGTTTCTGTATCGGGGTCATCCCGCCGATGCACATGTTTGGTCTTTCGTTGTTGTAAGTCCAGAGCCATTTCGTTGCGTGATCCTGCACGTCTTCAATGCTTTCGAAGTGGTATCGCCCGAGCCATTCGGTGCGAACTGTCCGATTGTAGCGCTCGATATAAGCGTTCTGCTGGGGGGCACCCGGCTGGATGTAAAGCAGACAGATCCCCGCCTTCTCAGCCCAGGTCTGCAGGCGCCCACTGACATATTCGGGACCGTTATCTACGCGAGTGGCCAGAGGTTTGCCTCGCCAGGCGATGATCTGCTCGAGCGCCCGAACAACGCGCTCGGCGGGCAGTGAGAAGTCCACTTCGATGGCCCGCCCCTCGCAATTGAAGACATCAAGCACGTTCAATGTCCGCAACGATCTGCCATCGGCGAGTCTACCCGCCATGAAGTCCATCGACTACACCTCATTCGGCCTCAATGCATTCCGGGATAAACTGTAAGTCAGCGCGTTCGCGTTCCAACATCTTTCGAATGTCCGGATGGGAGAACGGGTCTCGTCGCCAGCCGGCCCCCATTTCCTCGCTTGGCGGAACTGACGGCCGATGTTGTTGAAAAAGTCAGGCGGCGCCAAAATCGCATACCAAATGCGCCACCAGGCATGCCTGATAATCAATATATAGTGCTGAAAATCCGCTGCATTGGAGCTTTTCAACGATATCGGCCGGTAGCACCCTTTAAGCGAAATGGGCGGATGCTGTTGAAAAAGTCTTTGTTGCGGCGCAGCAAGTCGTTTGATTCACTCAATTATGAGGGAATTGGAGGATTTTGCCATGATGGGCACCCAGGACGCACCGGCGCAGTTGTTTTATGATTTCGATCTGGAGCGGCACGTGCCTGCGGGCCACATGCTCCGCGAGATCGACCGCTTCCTCGACATGGATGGAATGCGAGAGGCTCTGCGCCCGTTCTACAGCTCCCTTGGGCGTCCCTCGATCGACCCGGAGCTGATCATCCGAATGTTAGTCATTGGCTATGTCATGGGGATCCGTTCCGAGCGCCGACTTTGCGATGAGGTCCATCTGAACCTGGCCTACCGCTGGTTCTGTCGTCTCGGCCTCGAAGGCAAGGTTCCGGATCACTCGACCTTTTCCCGCTATCGCCACGGCAAATTCCGCGACAGCGATCTGCTTCGGAAGGTGTTCGAAGCGACCGTTGAGCGCTGCCTGAAAGAGGACCTCGTGTCGGGCGAGGGCTTTGCCGTCGATGCCAGCCTGATCCCGGTGGACGCGAATAAGACCCGGTCGATTGCCGCAAGCGATTGGAACGCAGATGTCGCGCGCAAAGCAGGCAACAGGGCAGCGCAAGAATACCTCGAAACCCTCGATAACGCGGCCTTCGGAGCGGCCTCTCCTGTCCAGCCGAAGTTCGTCGCCAAGTCCGATCCTGTGGCGCAATGGACCCGCGCGATGAAAGTCGCCCGTATTTCGCCTATGCCACCAACTACCTGATCGACACCAAAAGCTCGGTGATCATGGATGTCGAAGCCACGCGCGCCATTCGGCAAGCCGAGGTGGGTGCATCGCGCACCATGCTTGATCGGACCGAGAAACGGTTCGGCATTCGGCCGGAGTGGTTGGCTGCTGACACAGCTTACGGCAATGCCGAAAACCTCGGCTGGCTGGTCGAAAGGCGCAGCATCATTCCGTTCATTCCTGTCATCGATAAGTCGGAGCGCACCGATGGCACCTTCTCCAGATCCGACTTCGAATGGGACGAAAAGAATGACCAGTACATCTGTCCCGAGGGCCAGGCGCTGAAACAATTCAGACGCAACTATTCCGATTCAAACCGAGGTAAGGCTACCGGCGGAAGAAAGAAATACCGCGCTCTGAAGGCCACCTGTCAGACCTGCCCATCCAAGGACATCTGCTGTCCGAAAGCCGAAGCGCGATACGTAACCCGTGAGCCGCACGAGGAAGCACGCGAGTTCGCCCGTGCATGCCGCAAGACCAAAGCCTACAAGATCTCACGGGACAAAAGGAAAAAGGTCGAGATGCTATTCGCTCACCTGAAGCGCATCCTGAACCTCACGCGGCTCAGGCTTCGAGGACCGAACGGCGCAAAGGACGAATTCCTTCTCGCCGCCATCGCCCAGAACCTCCGAAAACTCGCCAAGCTCCGCCCGCAGTGCGTCCAAAAGGAGGTCAGCGCATGACCTGAAAGGTCAAAATGGCCGGTCTTCGGCAAACCAACTGGCGAAAGCCGGGACCAAACGGCTGCTATGTCTCCAGCAGCGTGAAAATCCCACAAAACAAACCGAATTTTTCAACAGTATGGGCGGAAAGCGGTCCTTCGCTGCGCTTCCATTCCGATCAGTCCAAACAATGGAAGCGGGCTTTCAGAGTTGCCCCAAATCGAAGTTTTTAACGCTCCGCGGTTTTAACGAGTTCGCACGCTCTGAAGGCATTTCTACTTATAAATCAGGCACGATCAGATGGCTGGCACCGGACATCATCTCATAATGTGGACCCTGTCCGTGGAATTCAAATACGCGAAGGAAAACACTGCGAAGGCGTTCGCCCGCATCTGCATCAAAGTAGAATTCCTCCGCGCCAAGGTAGCCATGCGACCCGTCGTTGAGAGAGCGTCGAAGTGCGCCGAAGGCAAAGGCGTCCGCACCATCAAGGTTGTCGAGGCCTGACATCCAGTCTCTGTCGCCGATAAACTTGAAGTAGTGTTCCAAGATGCGCCGCATTGCATTGCATAGAGCCACCGGGACTGTCGCTGGATCATTCACCTCATCCCAAAGCGCACGATAGGCTGTCATGATCGGAGTATTCGTCCCATGACTCGTCACCGACGAAATTCCAGCGGGCTTTCGGAGGATCCAATGCTTTGGATCTGGGGCTTTACCCTTCCAATAGCTACTGATCTCGTGATGAAAATGTGCATTGTGTGTCAGGACAATGACTTGAGAGATCCGACCGCCCGGCGCACACGCGTCCTCGAACAGTTTTCGGACCATGGCTGCGACCGTATGCACTGCGGAAGCGTCTTGGCTTGTCATCGGATCGTCGATCACCACGACACGTCCTAAATTTTTTTCGGCTTCGTCGTGGTCGCCCGCCAAATGGTGGTAGAGATATACGAAGGCAAGGAAAGAACGCTCACCTTCCGAAAGCGTGTCGCCAGTCGGCGACCCATCGGCACGATGAACCGCGTAGGTGCCATCGCCCGATGTGGGGCGAAGGTGAAAGCCATTATGCCCCTGTAGTCGCAGCAACTCATTGATCGCGTCGGCGGTTGCCTCAATGCCCGTGATGCCGCGCCGAAGATCAGATATTTCTCCATTCAACTGTGCGACTTTGGCTTTGCGCTGCTCGATTTTATTACTGAGACCCTCGACCTTTTTCATAAGCGGCTTTCGGCGCGCATCGTGGCCTACGTATTCGGACCGCGTGTCTGCAAGGAAACGGCACCAAACCTCCTCCTGCCACGCAGAGCGTTCACGGGCGAAATTCTCGGATAGATTCGTTTGATGATCAGCCTTGGCGTTAGCCCCATCCATGAATGACAGGACCATCTCGAAAGCGTCATCATCCGCTTCCACATCGAGTTCGGACGATGGAGCCGACAGCTTGCGATCAATGGCTGCGAGATTACGATGGTGGAGTTCTATCCATGTGGTAAATGCCTTGCTGGCATCTGCATCCAAAAGTGGCGAGCCAGCCACCTCGGCGATCCATCCATCAATAGCCTCAATATCTTTAGCATAGATGGCTCTGTCCCGACGGATCGCCTCAATCCCACTTTCATAGGCGGCGTCGAAAATCGCAGCGATGCGGGTCGAAAGGGAGTGGTCGACAGGCTGTTGGCAGAATGGACACCGGCCGGAAGACTGCCGCAAGAGGGGGAGGCCCGCCTTCACCCAGTCAGCACTTCCGAGTTCTGCGACCAATTCAGAGATTGGTTGGTCGCTCGCCGGCACAAGAGGTCTGCGTAGGCGCTCTTGGACGGTTTCTTCGGCCGACGGCCTGGGTGGTAAAGGCAGGCGCTCGGCTACCGCTGGCGGATTGCCTGCAAAGGTCTGCGCCTGCTCGAGAAGGTCGGCGAGAGACTTCGGTTCTTCGCCAGACCACCTTTCCGCACGGTCATAGTATTCGGTTGCGAAGCGGGCCTCGGCGTTCCATGTGCCGACGAACGTCAGAGATTTGTGTGGCGTCCATACTTCCTTTCTCCTATTCCAGATTTTCTTACTAAAATCCGCATTTTCAGCTTTAAGTGCAGGTTCACCTTCTGGTCCCTCCAGGCGCCCCTTTGCAGATTTCAATTTTTCATATTCATCATCTCGCACGCCCTCCTTCTGCTCCACCTCCCGCGCCGCAACCGCATCATCACCGAGAGTGTAGATGCCGGGCATCGCCCGTGATGGATGGCAGTTGCGGGCGATATAGTCTCGCCCAAAAACTATCACTTCCTTTGGCCCTGAAGCCCATCCCGTGGCGCACGATGGATATGACATCAAGTCTGCGAGCACCCGACTGATGGTCGATTTACCCGAACCATTGGGTCCAAAGATGACGTTGCAAGGCCCAAGGTCGTCGAGACGGATACCAGTATCGGAAAAAGAAGCTTCAGAACGAATTTCAACAAAAGTCAGCATAGTTAAATGGTCTTCCTCAAAATTTGTCAGCCCTCAACGAGACGTTCCGCTCTAAAGACAGGCGCGCTATGACTTTTCGGCGATATCGTCTCGAATTGTCGCCACCGAAGACTGATGCAAGAAAAAACACCTCATCGCGGAGGGGTCCCTCCAATTAGGCCGATTATACCTGATTTCTTCGCCAACCGCGAAGCCGCACTTTATCTACCACTCCAAGTTAGCTTGCCGTATTTTATGCTGCAAGATGCGACGGGCGACCGGTTCGGGGAAGCTGTTCCGCAGCTTTGTTTAGAAATGCGAGCGGCAGCTATGGGCCGTCACCACTTGCGCCAACTCAAGCCCATGGTTGCGGCGACGGCTTCGGGACAGCCAGCTTGCACTCGGGCCCGATACGCGCGCACCGAAAGGCCGTTCTCAAGCGCCGTCTTCTCCCATTCATCGTCCGGATTGGGTGATATGTCTCGCGTGCCTTCCGTCGCCGCCCTCTCTCCTGACCAACCGCGCCTGAGGCGTGCTTTGAATGTGCTGAAAGCTATCCCGTTTTCCTCCGCAACTGGCCAAGCTGGTAGGCCGTTGTCCAATTCGGCCAGGCTGTCTCTTTTTCGATTCTCAAATGCGCCGCGATCGAATGGAAACTCGACGTGCTTGCATCGAACTGTCCAAAGCTTGGTGCCATCCTCGGCATCCGCCAACTCAACGACACTGGGATCCGCAAGCGCTAGTGGTGCGAGACCGTAGCGTCTGCATAGCCACCAGGCGTCTTCGTGACTGGCTGCTTTTCCGATCACCTTCCCACCCAGCGGCGCCACCAAATGAATCACGTCTTGCTTCCCTCTAACTATCTGCCTGGCTGGCATGTGGCGAGTATTGTTTCATCTCACCTAATCACCGCGATCAGTCGATAAAAGACGCCAATGGCAGCTTTTACGCTGCCGCGGCGCAGCAGCGAATGCGCTTAGCAATGGCGGCTTAGGGCCGATGATGTTGCCAAACAGACTTTGCAACCCCGCTTTCTGCGCATTGCTGACCTTGGTGCCGATTGCAGCATGTTGGGCGTTGAGCCTGGGCCTTGAATGGCCACTTTCGTGTTTTTGACAGGGTGCGTTTGCGGGTGCCGCGAATGACAGGAATCCGCCCTTCGAGCAAAACTTCTCGCGTATGTGGCACACTCGAGCGATTGCTGCGAACGGCAGATTCCTCCGCACAGCGGCTCTATCAGTCGTGCGTGAATCTATGGTCTGTAGGGCAAGCCTACCTCGATCGGGCGCTTAAGAAAAATGAGATGTGTGCGCCAGAAGCGTGGAGCCCGTTGTCACCAGTCAAGATGTTTCCGGCTATGTAGTTTCGATTTTTCATTAGGTGTTTTGAAATGTTTATTTTTCGCAATTTTCCTTTGGCTTGAATTGCTTGGATAAACGGCGCGTGTTCGAATTTTGTTCGTAATTTTTCGCAAAGATGTTTCGTGTTGCGCGTGCATACATGGTGAGACATATGGCGCTTCCTTTCTTCTTGCCATGTCGCACAGTTCAGATTTTACCTATTCCGTCCCGTGAAAATCTAATGATGCAACGGCCTGTGCCGTTCGGATGAATCATGGAGGGTGCTACTGTGGCACGAAGGTATACGACTGAGCTTGTTTCTCTGTACAATCAGGCTCTTGATGCAGTGGAGCAGCGCGATAAATTTGACTTGGGAGCAGCTCCGGTTCTGACCGGATATGTGCCTGTAAAGGTGCCAACGGGTCGGATCTTCATGTTTGGAAATGCCACCGACCACCCACTCTTAGGGGATACGTTGATCTCCACATCTGATCTCGTATGGCTCGACCATGATGTCAAAATCGCACGCACGGTGTCGCGTTTTTACCGGATTGAGGCAAAAGCCGATTTTCCCAAAGGAAGCCTCGTCGCGGCAGGATATCTTTTGGGGCGCGTTCTTGGTGACGAAGAATTGCAATGCATGCTGCGAGAAAACGCCGATCGATTTCGAAAACTTATGAATT